>JBOGDS010000013.1:0-59533 GCA_050743075.1 Jiangellaceae bacterium
AAGCCGCACCTCATCAGCCGCCACGATGCCCAGTATCGACCCCAAGGCCACATAGCTACCCTGGAACCGGTCTCGTCGACCAACCGCTGGCGAGACGTCCGCGTTGCGACAACCGCCAGAATCCGCCCATGACCTACCGGATCACCGGACGGCGCAACGCCAACGCCATGGCGCTGGCGAGCACACCGGTGGGCGAGGTCGGCCCCGACGACGTGCTGTGGGTGGAGACACAGCACCCCAAGTACCACGAGCTGGACGTGACCTGGCGGGTGAACGGCGAGGTGGTCGCGGGCACGAACAACAGCCGCCACCTCGAGCTCGCCGATCTCGACCTGGCCGCCGGGGCGACTGTGGACGTGACCGTCAAGGACCCGACCGAGTTCGTGCAGGACCCGGCCTTCATGGACGGGCCCAGGATGACCCAGTCCCGGTCCTGGATGGTGGGCGCGCCGCTTCCGGCGGCAACCGTGCCGGTGGAGTTCACCCTGTCCACGCAGACCGACCGCCCGGTCGGCGGCGAGGACGTCGTCTATGTGGAGACCACCCACCCCTCCGACCGGATGCTCGAGGTCAGCTGGCGGCTGGACGGCGAGATCGTCCCCAACCCCGACAACAGTCGCAACTTCCACCTGGCCGACCAGAACCTCGAGACGGGCACGCACGAGCTCAGCGCGACGGTGACCGATCCGGCCGACCCGGGCGGCGCATCGGAGACGCACACGTGGACCGTCGACAACGTGCTCCGCGGACGCTCTCCGAGCCGCTCACCACCGTGTGGGGCGACCAGGAGCACGGCATCTACTTCGGCGAGTTCGACATACTGCTCGAGCCGCAGGACGACCAGCTGGGCATCGTGGTCGGCGAGTTGCGCCTCAACGGCGACGGCTGGTTCAACTACTTCGGCTTCCCGGAGCAGCCGTTCGGCACGCCGTTCACGTTCTCGCACTCCGGTAGGGATGTGAAGGCGCTGACGTACGGCAACCTCGGCACCGGCGGGCTGTCGAAGGCCACCTTCGAACAGTTCTTCGTCGGCCACCCGAGCGGCACCTTCGTACCGGGCTACGGCACGCACAGCGTGGAACATCGCGCCATCGACGCGGCGGGCAACATCGGCGACGCCCCTGAGTTCGACGCGTCCGTGCTGCCCGGGCAGTCGCCCGGGTGCACGCAGACCGTCACCGGTAAGCACAACGGCAAGCTCACCGTGAAGAGCGGCGTGACCTGCCTCGACGGCGCGCGCGTGAACGGCGCCGTGATCGTCCGGCCAGGGGCATCGCTGGTGGCCACGGAAAGCTCCATCAACGGGGGGCTGTCCGCGACCGGTGCCGTTGCCGTCCAGCTGTTCGGCACGGTAGTCAACGGGTCGACCGAGATCTCCGGGACGACCATGGACGTGACGACCTCGGGCAACAGGTTCAACGGCAAGCTCGCGCTGAGCGGCAACACCCAGGTGTCGGCCAACAGCCAGTTCGGCGAGTACGGCCCGATCCTGGCCGGCAACCGGGTGAACGGGGGACTGGCGTGCTCGGGAAACAGCTCTGCGCCGGGCGACTTCGGAGCACAGAACACCGTCAACGGCACGAAGGCCGGTCAATGCGCGGGGCTCTGACCACCCGATCATGAAGAAGGAGACACGACGTGACGATGACAACAGGTAGACCACGGCGACGGAAGGCCTGGCGGGCCGGCAGCGTTGCGGCGGCACTCGCCCTGACGGTGCCGATGGCGGGTGCGGTCGGTGCGGTCGCGCCGGCAGCCGCGCAGGGGCAGGACCGAACGGGACCGGTAACCCCGCTCGACCCGGAGGACTGGGTCAACCAGGCGGACACGACCTGGGACGACTACGTCCCGGTGCCAGGGAAGCCGGCCGGCTGGGCCGACGGCTCGATCACCGGGAGCGTGCAGGACTTCAAGGCGGCCGTGGTGCTGGTCGACTACGAGGATCAGCCGTTCATGATCACCCAGCCGGCCGGTTCCCACATCTTCGGCAACCCGCAGAGCGGTCACACCCCGGTGGCACGGTCCGAGGCGGCAGCCTGGTTCGACGACTACCTGAACACCCCGAACGAGTCGAACGAGGGGCACACGATCACCGAGTGGTGGATGGAGAACTCCAACGGCCGGTACTCCGTGTCGACGACCGCGTTCGGTCCGTACCTGCTGCCGGGCAAGATGCACGAGTACGGATTGTCGGGGTTCGCGCCGGTGACCGGTGCGAACTCGGTCTGCCCGGCTGGCGACACCTGCAACAAGAGCATTCGCTCCGACGGGTTCGCCGCCTGGTTCGCCGACCAGGGCGCGGACATCGCCGAGCAGTTCGACGTTCTGTTCTGGGTCACCGCGGGGCACGACGAGTCGTCGACCTGGCAGGAGTTCGGCGAGATGATCTTCCAGACCCAGGACGACGTGCCGGCGAACTTCGGCCCGCCGGGCGCCGAGCAGGGTCCGGTCTTCAACGCGGCCGGCAACCAGATCTTCAACTGGTCCCCCACCCGTTACATACCGTGGACGTCGTGGCGGGCGGCGGCCAATCAGTGGCCCAACGCCAGCGGCCAGGGCGGTCTGCCCAACTCGACACAGGCCGAGAGCAGCGGGCAGGGCACGTTCCAGCACGAGATGTCGCACCTGCTCGGCATCGGTGACAACTACAACAACCCGTTCGCGACACTGGAGGTGGAGGCCGTCACGAGCCGTAATATGTCACATTCCAGTGACACGAGAGGATGCCTCGATGCGTATCCGGACACGCCGGCGTCCCCGCCGTCGGACCGGGCCAGTACATCTGCCTAACCTGCGGTCCTCGCGTGCCAGACGCCTTGTCGATACGAGGTGCTCGCTGTGCCCCAACCGTTGCCAAATCGCGACGTGCCCATAACGCACAGCCGACCCTTGCGCCTATTACTGTCACAGAACCCGACCGGGGTGCGCCCGGCCGGCACTCAACTGTGTGAGGTGGGAGATGCGATCCACGAGCCTGTCCCGCAGGTTCGCCGTCGTCTCGGCCATCGCCGCTGGCAGCCTGGTGCTGGCGGCGTGCGGTGGCGAGGACGGTGACGATGACGGCGACGCCGGGGAGGCCGCGGGTGGCCGACTGGTCTTCGGCGCGTCCGCGGACCCGGTCATCCTCGACGGCGCCCTGTTCAGCGACGGCGAGTCCGCCCGGCCCACGTACCAGATGTTCGAGGGCCTGGTGAGTACCGAGGAGGGCGGCACGGAGATCGTGCCTGCTCTGGCCGAGTCCTGGGAGGCCAGCGACGACGGCCTGGACTGGACGTTCCAGCTCCGCGAGGGCGTCACGTTCCACGACGACACGGAGTTCGACGCCGAGGCGGTCTGCTTCAACTTCGAGCGTTGGTACAACTTCGAGGGCGTCATGCAGAGCCCGGCTGTGACGTACTACTGGAACACCGTGTTCGGCGGCTTCGCCGACGGTGCGGTCGAGAGCCTGTACGCCGGCTGCGAGGCCACCGACGAGCTGACCGTCGTGATCTCGCTGACCCGCCCGTCCTCGGCCTTCCTGTCCGCGCTGCAGATGCCGTCCTTCCGGATGGCCAGCCCGACGGCGCTCGAAGAGGGCGACGCCGACGCCGTCAGCGGGACCGAGGAGTCGCCGGCGTTCGAGGGGACGTTCGGCTACGAGAACCCGGCCGGAACCGGGCCGTTCATGTTCGAGTCGTGGGACCGGGGCAGCGAGCTCACACTCGTCCGCTACGACGACTACTGGGGCGAGCCGGCTCAGCTCGACGAGCTGATCTTCACCGTCATCCCGGACGGCCCGGCCCGCCGCCAGGCGCTCGAGGCCGGCACGATCGACGGCTACGACCTGGTCGACCCGGCTGACGCCGACGCCCTCGAAGCCGCCGGCTTCCAGATCATGCGTCGCCCTGCGTTCAACGTCGGCTACGTCGGCTTCCAGCAGAACGCCGCGCCGTTCGACAACATCAACATCCGCAAGGCGATCGCTCACGCGATCGACAAGGAGAACCTGATCCAGACCAACTACCCCGAAGGCACCGAGGTCGCGACCCAGTTCATGCCGCCCGAGTTGTTCGGGTGGGCCGACGACGTCACGGTCTACGAGTACGACCCGGCCGAGGCGGAGCGACTCATCGCCGAGTCGGGGGTCACCGACCTGACGCTCGACTTCTGGTACCCGACGGACGTGTCGCGGCCGTACATGCCGGACCCGCAGGCCAACTGGGAGCTGATCACGGCTGACCTGGAGGCGGTGGGCTTCACCATCGAGCCGCACACGGCGCCGTGGAACCCCGACTACCTGGACGCCCAGTCGACCGGCGGCACGCCCATGTTCCTGCTGGGCTGGACCGGCGACTTCGGCGACCCGGACAACTTCGTCGGGACGTTCTTCCAGGACATCAACCCGCAGTTCGGCAGCTTCGACAACCCGGAGATCTTCCAGGCGCTCGACGATGCCGAGGCCGAGACCGACCAAGACACCCGGGTCGAGCTCTACGAGGAGGCGAACAGGCTGATCTCGGAGTTCGTGCCGGGGGTCCCGTACGTGCACAACCAGCCCGCGGTGGCGTTCGCCGAAGGCATCTCGGGGTACACGCCCGGGCCGCTGAACAACGAGAGCTTCGCGTTCATCACGCTCGGCTGATCACGCACGATGCTGCGATTCGTCGTCCGGCGGCTGCTGCTGCTCATCCCGATCCTGTTCGGGTTGTCAGTGCTGCTGTTCGTCTGGCTTCGCGCTCTCCCGGGGGGGCCGGCTGCGGCCCTCCTGGGAGAGCGGGCGACGCCGGAACGGGTCGCGGAGATCGAACGGCTCTACGGGCTCGACCAGCCGTGGTACGTGCAGTACGGCAGGTACCTCGGCAACGCCGTGCAGCTCGACTTCGGCAACAGCTCGCGTCTCAACCGGCCGGTGACCGAGGAGCTGTTCCGGGTGTTTCCGGCGACGATCGAGCTGGCGGTCGCAGCGTTGATCTTCGCCATCGGCATCGGCATCCCACTCGGGTACCTGGCCGCGCGGCATTACGGCAGATGGCTGGACAACATGTCGGTTTCCGGCTCGCTGCTCGGCGTGGCGGTGCCGGTGTTCTTCCTCGGTTACATGCTGGTGTACGTGTTCGCGGTCCGGCTGGGGTGGCTGCCGCCCGCCCTGCGCCAAAGTCCCGGGCTCGATGCCGATCATCCGACGGGCTTCTACGTGCTGGACGGTCTGATCACCGGTAACCCCGCGGCGTTGTGGGATGCGATCGTGCACCTGATCTTGCCGGCGATCGCGTTGGGCTCCATCCCGCTGGCCATCATCGTGCGCATCACCCGGGCCAGCGTGCTCGACGTCGTGCACGAGGACTACGTGCGCACCGCCGAGGCGAAAGGCCTGCACGAAGGCACGATCACCCGCCGGCATGTCCTCCGCAACGCGCTGCTCCCCGTCGTCACCGTGATCGGCCTGCAGGCCGGCCTGCTGTTCTCCGGCGCCATCCTGACCGAGACCGTGTTCGCCTGGGACGGTGTGGGGCGGTTCGTCTACCAGGCGATCCAGACCCGTGACTACGCCGTTCTCCAAGGGACGATTCTGATCATCGCTGCGCTGTACGTCCTGGTGAACCTCGCCGTCGACATCGCATACGGGCTGATCGACCCGAGGGTGAGGGTCTCGTGAGTCTCGCGGAGGTCGAGGCCGCGACGGAGTCCGCCAAGGTCGGCGAAGAAGGCGGCAGTCTCCGCAGGGACGCCTGGCGGCGGCTGCGCCGCGACCCGGTGGCGATCGTCGGGTTCGGCCTTATTGCCTTCTTCATCCTGGTAGCGATCTTCGCGCCGTGGATCGCGCCGTACGCCCCGGAAGACCTGCCCGGTCGGGGGACGGTCACGCCGACGACGATTCCCGGCCCGTCCGCCGACCACTGGTTCGGCCTGGACAACCTGGGCCGTGACGAGTTCAGCCGGGTGGTCTTCGGAGCCCGGCAGTCGCTGCTCGTGGGCGTCGTCGCGCTGCTGTTCGGCATGCTCGGCGGGCTCGGACTCGGGCTGCTCGCCGGCGCGTTCGGCGGCAAGGTGGACACGTTCATCATGCGGGTCGTCGACGTGATGCTCTCGATCCCTGGGCTGCTGATGGCGATCGCGATCGCCGCTTTGCTGGGGGCGAGCCTGCTGTCGGTGATGATCGCGATCGGCGTGGTCAACATCCCGATCTTCGCCCGCCTGCTGCGTGGCCAGATGCTGGCCCAGCGCGAGAGCGACTACGTGCTCGCCGCCTCGTCGCTGGGGGTGCGGCGGCGCTCGATCGTGCTCGGCCACGTGCTACCGAACTCGCTGTCGCCGGTGATCGTCCAGGCGACACTGACGCTGGCCACGGCAATCATCGAAGCGGCAGGCCTGTCGTTCCTGGGGCTGGGCAGCCCGGACCCCGGCGTGCCGGAGTGGGGCCGCATGCTCGCCGACACCCAGCGCTTCTTGGCCAGTGCACCTCACCTCGCGTTCTTCCCGGGCATCGCCATCGTCATGGCCGCGCTCGGCTTCACGCTGCTGGGCGAGCGGCTTCGCGAGGCCCTCGACCCCAAGTACCGCCGATGACCGCGGCCGGCAGCCTGCTCGACGTCCGCGGGCTCGAGGTTGCCTTCACGCGCAAGGGTCGCCGCGACGTGCGGGCTGTAGACGGCGTCTCCTTCACCGTTGCCGCCGGCGAAACCGTCGGCATCGTCGGCGAGTCCGGCAGCGGCAAGAGCGTCACATCGCTCGCCGTCATGGGCCTCCTGCCCCGGCGCGGCGTGCGAGTCTCCGGGCAGGTGTGGTTCGACGGCGACGACCTGCTCACGCTGCCACGCGACCGGATGCGCGACATCCGCGGCCAGGACATCGCCATGGTCTTCCAGGACCCGATGTCGTCGCTGAACCCCGTCGTACCGATCGGCATCCAGGTGACCGAGGTCCTCGAATGTCACCAGGGGATGAAGGGCGACACTGCGACGACTGCGGCCACCGACCTGCTCGACCGGGTGGGCATCCCCGACCCGAACCGGAGGCTCAAGGAGTACCCACACCAACTGTCGGGTGGCATGCGTCAGCGCGCCCTGATCGCGATGGCGCTCGCCTGCCGGCCCCGGCTGCTCATCGCCGACGAGCCCACCACGGCGCTCGACGTGACGATCCAGGCGCAGATTCTGGAGCTGCTCAAGGCGCTCGTCCGCGACTCGGGTGCGGCGCTGGTGCTGATCACCCACGACCTCGGCGTCGTCGCCGGGTTGTGCGACACGGTTCACGTGATGTACGCCGGGAAGGTGGTGGAGTCGGCGCCCCGTCACGAGCTGTTCGGCGAGCCGCGGCACCCGTACACCGGCGGGCTGCTCGCCTCCGTGCCGAGGCTCGACGCGCCGCGCGGCGCTGCCCTGCACCCGATTCCCGGCTCGCCGACCGACGTCCGCCCGTGGACCCACGGCTGCGCCTTCGCGCCCCGGTGCGGCAACCGGGTCGAGCCGTGCCTGCAGGACACACCGGCCCTGGAGACGTCGCTCGAGCGCACACTGCGCTGTTTCAACCCGTTGCGGGCCGACGAGGAGGTGCCGGCATGAGCGCGACCGAGGCGCCGCTGCGGCACCGGCGCGAGATCCGGCAAGAGGACGTCCTACTCTCCCTGCGCGGGCTGGAGGTCCACTTCCCGATCCGGACCGGAATCCTCGTCGAGCGCCAGGTCGGTACTGTCAAGGCCGTCGACGGCGTCGACCTCGACGTACCGCGCGGGTCGACGGTCGGCCTGGTGGGGGAGTCCGGCTGCGGAAAGACGACCCTCGGCCGGGCGGTGCTCCGGCTGGTCGAGCCCACGGCCGGCACGGTGACCTTCGACGGCAGCGACGTGGCCGGGCTGGAGGGCGAGGACATGCGCCGGATGCGCCGCCGGATGCAGATGATCTTCCAGGACCCGATGGCGAGCCTCGACCCCCGCCAGTGTGTCGAGTCGGTGCTCACCGAGCCGCGTCGCGCCCACGGCATCGCGGCGGGACAGGCGAAGTCGGTCAGCGAGCTGCTCGACCTGGTCGGTCTCCAGGCGTCGGCCGCCTCGCGCTATCCGCACGAGTTCTCCGGCGGGCAGCGGCAGCGGATCGGCATCGCCCGCGCGATCGCGCTGGAGCCGGATCTGATCATCGCCGACGAGCCGGTGTCGGCCCTCGACGTGTCCATCCAGGCGCAGGTCGTCAACCTGCTGGAGGAGCTGCAGGACCGCCTGGGCCTGACGTACGTCGTCATCGCGCACGACCTCGCCGTCGTGCGGCACATCGCCGACGTCGTGGCCGTCATGTACCTCGGTGGCGTCGTCGAACAGGCTCCGTCGGACGCGCTCTACACGACGCCGTACCACCCGTACACCAGGGCCTTGATGTCGGCCGTTCCGATCCCCGACCCCGTGGTCGAGGACACCCGGGAACGGATCCTGCTCACCGGTGACCTGCCGTCGCCGGCCAACCCGCCGACCGGCTGCCGCTTCCACACCCGGTGCCCGTACCGCCAGCCCACGCGCTGCGACGACGAGCGACCGGTCCTGCGCGAGATGATCCCCGGGCACACCGTGGCCTGCCACTGGGCCGAGCAGATCCACGCCGGGGTGATCCACCCGCGGGCGAGCGCGGTCGTCGAGGCCGCCGTCGCCCTGGAGGCGCCCGCCGAGGGTGTCGCCGTACCGGGAGACCCGACGGTGACGACGCTGGGACCACCGCCGGGGGTCTGACGGCTTGCCCGCGCCGCCCCACCTTCCGTGATCATCGGCACTTTCCGGCTACGTGGGCCGTCAATGCCGATGATCACCGCAGGGGGCGGCCGACGGCGTCGAAGCCCTTCATCCGTTCGAGCACGCGCTCGGCCGTCGGCTCGGGCATCTCGTCGACGATCCGGCCGTCGGCCAGGAACAGCACCCGGTCGGCGTACGAGGCCGCGTTCGGGTCATGGGTCACCATCACGATCGTCTGGCCGAACTCGCGCACCGACCGGCGCAGGAACCCGAGCACCTCGGCGCCGGACCGGGAGTCGAGGTTGCCGGTCGGTTCATCGGCGAACACGATGTCGGGTCGGCTGGCCAGGGCGCGGGCGCACGCGACCCGCTGCTGCTGCCCGCCGGAGAGCTCGCTGGGCTTGTGCCCGAGCCGGTCGCCGAGACCCACGGTGGAGATCACGGTGTCGAACCACTCGGGGTCGACCTTCTGCCCGGCGATGTCCAGTGGCAGGGTGATGTTCTCCCTGGCAGTGAGCGTCGGGACCAGGTTGTACGCCTGGAACACGAAGCCGATCTTGTCCCGGCGCAGCCTGGTGAGCTCGGCGTCGCCCAGCGTCGTCAGCTCGGTGGCGCCGACGTAGACCTGGCCGCTGGTCGTCGAGTCCAGCGCCGCCATGCAGTGCATCAGCGTCGACTTGCCTGACCCGGACGGCCCCATGATCGCCGTGTACACGCCGCGGCCGAACTCGACAGAGACCTCGTCCAGCGCGATGACCCTGGTGTCGCCCCCGCCGTACACCTTCGACAGGGCGACGGCACGCGCTGCGGCGGTGGCCGAGGCTGGCTGGTCGCTCATGGTTGGCACCTCGCTGACGTCATGACCGGGCTACTCGGTGGTGATCGCGCGCAGGACGTCGAGCCTGGCCGCGCGTCGCGCCGGCCAGACCGCGGCGAGGATGCCGACGAGGGCTGCCAGGACGACGAACGCGGCCAGCCTTGGCCACGGAATCGCCAGGACCTCCAGACCTTCGCCCGAGAGGGCGCTCTGCAGGGCGACGCCGAAGACGACGCCCAGCACGATGCCGAGAACGGCGCCGAGGACAGCGATGGCGACCGACTCCCAGCGCACCATCGTGCGCAGCTGGCGCCGGCTCATGCCGACGGCGCGCAGCAAGCCGACCTCCCGGGTGCGTTCCATCACCGACAAGGCGAGCGTGTTGACGATGCCGAGCACGGCGATGAGGACGGCCAGTCCGAGCAGCGCGTAGACCAGGCTGAGCAGGCGGTTCACGGGCGCCCGCTGCTCCTCCTTGAACGCCTCCTGGTCCTTCACCGTGACCGTGGGGAGCTGCGCGGTCAGCTGCTCAAGCTCTGCCAACACCCGTGCCGGGTCGGCATCCGGTTCCGCGACCACGTAGACGAAGCTGTCGGCCGGCGTCACACCACCACTGCTCAGCATGTCGAGCGGAATGACCACCTCGCTGCCGATGACGGGGTTGTCGACGAAGACACCGGCGACGCGTAGCTGCCGGTTGCCGGCAGGAAGCGTGACGACCAGTGCGTCACCGAGGCCCAGCCCCTCTCGGTCGGCCAGCTCGGTGCCGACGAGGACGCCGTCGTCGCCCAGGTCGAGCGCCCCCTCGGTGACGTCCACACGGACGGCTCTGGCGAACGCCGCGGTGTCGAGCGCCGCCACGTTCGCGTCCGATCCGGCCACCTGGCCCGCCTGCCAGCGAACCTGCGCGACGTCGGCCACGCCGTCGAGCACCGCGGCATCGGCCGCCACACTCGGCGAGAAGGGTTGGGCTACGGCGTTGGAGATAACGAAGTCGGCCGAGAGGTCGTCCTCGAGCGCAACGTCGATGCTCTTGTTGGTCGACTCGCCGATGACGGCCATCGCGGACACCAGGGCGAGACCGATCATCAGCGCAGAGGCGGTGGCGGCGGTGCGGCGTGGGTTGCGCAGCGCGTTCTCACGGGCCAGGTGCCCGACGGTCCCGAGCAGGCGCGGGTAACCCGCGGCGATGACCCGGACGACAGGGCCGGCGAGGATCGGTGCCAGGAGCGCGACGCCGAGGAACACGCCGCTGATGCCGACGCCGACGAGCTCTGCCGCCCACGACGTCTCCAGGAATAGGCCGCCGGCCAAGGCACCTGCGCCGGCGGCGGCCAGCGCGCCGCCCAGGCCGGCGTGGAGGCTCCTCGGCGCCTGGGGCAGCGCGATGTCCTCTCGCATGGCCGCGACGGGCGCCACCCGGGCGGCCCGCCGGGCGGGTATGTAGGCAGCGGCCATCGTGACGACGATGCCGACCAGATAGGCAATGCCGACGGTGCGCGGCGCCAGGACGAGGCCACCCGGCCCCAGGTCCAGGCCGAAGGCGCTGAACACGAACTTCAACAGCTGGGCGACGCCGAGCCCCAGCACGAGCCCGACCGTGGCGCCCAGCACACCGACCACGAACGCCTCGAGCAGGACCGACCGGGTCATCTGCCGGCGGGTCGCCCCCAGGGCACGGTAGAGCGCCATCTCCTGGCTTCGCTGTGCGACCAGGATCGAGAAGGTGTTGAGGATCAGGAATGTTCCGACGAACAGCGCAACGGCCGCGAAGACCAGCAGGAACGTGGTGAAGAAGCCGAGCGCGTCGCGCAGCCCGTCTGAGGTCTCGTTCGACGTCTCGGTGCCGGTTCTGGCCTCAAGCTCGTCGGGCAGGATGGCCGCCACGTCGGCGCGCAGCTCGTCCTGGGTGATGCCGTCGCGCGCGGCGATCGTGATCGTGGTGAACGCGTCGGCGCCGTCGAGCAGCAGCCGCTGGGCCGTCGCCGTCTCGAACAGCGCGAGGGTGGCACCGGCGAGGTTGGCGCTCTCGCCGAAGGTCGCCGTGCCGACCAGGGTGGCGTCGACGGTCGCCTGCTCGGCGCTGGTGATCAGCCGCACCGTGTCCCCGAGCGCGTAGCCGCCCATCTCGGCAGTGCGTGCATCGACCACGACCTCGCCGTCGGCCGTGGGCGGCCGCCCCTCCGCGATCTTCAGAGGCGCCTCGCCGGTCGTGTTCGGCGCGTCCGACCAGTTGGCGCCGATGCCGGGTGCCCCGCCCCCGCTGACCACGCGGCCGCCGGTTCCGACGACGAAAACCGAACGGTTCTCGACCACGCCGTCGGCCCGCAGTGCGCCGTCGAGCGCGGCAAGCTCGTCGACCAGCGTGGCCGGCACCGTGCGACCGTCGTTGCTCACCGCCGCGTTGCCGACGAGCGAGCTCAGGCCGGCGGCGCCTTCGGGCCGCACCACGACGTCGCCGTTGAGATCGCTGAAGAGCTCCTCGAAGGTCCGGTCGAGGGTGTCGGTGAACATGTAGGAGCCCGCGACGAAGGCGACACCCAGCACGATGGCGAACGCGCTCATCGCCAGCCGCACCTTGCGTGCGACCAGGCTCTTCAGCGTGGCCAGCAGCACGTCTCTACAACGCGCCGGGCTGGACGAGGCCGCTCTCGTACGCGTACACGGCTGCCTGCACCCGGTCGCGTACGCCGAGCTTCGTGAGCAGGTTGCCGACGTGTGTCTTCACCGTCGTCTCGGAGACCACCAGCTCGGCGGCGATCTCAGCGTTGGAGAGCCCTCGTGCGACGAGCTTGAGCACCTCGCGTTCGCGTTCGGTCAGGATCCTCAGGCTGGCCGGCGTCGGGGCGTCCGCTGCCGGCAAGCGGCTGGCGAACTGGTCCAGCAGTCGCCGGGTGATGCTCGGCGCCACGATGGCGTCCCCGGCGGCCACCACCCGGATCGCCTCGACGAGGTCCTCGGCTGGCACATCCTTGAGCAGGAAGCCGCTGGCGCCGGCTCGCAACGCCTCGACGACGTACTCGTCGAGGTCGAAGGTGGTGAGCACGAGCACGCGGGGCGACCTGTCACGGGCGGCGCGGGTGATCAGGCGCGTGGCTTTCACACCGTCCATCCGGGGCATCCGGATGTCCATCAGCACGACGTCCGGTTGCAATGCCCTGCTGTCGGCCACTGCGGCTTCGCCGTCGCCGCTCTCGCCGACGACCGCGATGTCCGCCTCGGTCTCGAGGATCATGCGGAATCCGGTGCGGAGCAGCGGCTGGTCGTCGACCAGTAGAACCCGGATGGGCATCGTCAGACCGCCACCTGGTCGAACGGGATCCGGGCCCGGACCTCGAACCCGCCGCCCCGGCGGGGGCCGACGTGCAACGCGCCGCCGTAGAGCGCGACCCGCTCACGCATGCCGAGCAGGCCGTGCCCCGGACGGTGACCGTCCAGGGCGGCGGCGAGCCCGTGGCCGTCGTCCGTGACGCGGACCGTGAGCTCGTCTGCGGCGTAGCTGAGCGTCACGACGGCGTGCGTCGGGCCGGCGTGCCTGAGCGTATTGGTCAGGGCCTCCTGCACGATGCGGTATGCGGTGAGATCGACGCCTACGGGAAGTGTCGACGGGTCGCCGTCGACCTGGATGTCGACCGGGAGGCCGGCATCGTGCAGCTTCCCCACCAGGTCGGTCAGATCCGCGAGGCCGGGCTGCGGAGAACGCGGGTCGGACTCTTCGCTCCGCTCAGCCTCCGGGCCGCGGAGCACGTCCACGATCCGGCGCATCTCGGCGAGTGCATTCCGGCCGGTGGACTCGATCTGCTGCATGGCCTCGGCGCTGCGCTCGGGGTCGCGGCGGAGGGTCCGTCTCGCGGCGGCGGCCTGGACCGTCATGACGGAGACGTGATGGGCGACGACGTCGTGTAGTTCGCGGGCTATCCGCCCCCGCTCCTCGGCCAGCGCGGCGCGGACCTCGGCCTCGCGCGTGCGTTCCAGCCGTTCGGCGCGATCCTCGAGCTCCGCGGTGTAGAGGCGCCGGCCGCGTACGGCGCGGCCGATGCCCCAGATGCCGACGAAGCCGAACGTCGCGAAGATCACGGCCGGCGGCCCGACGCCGACCGCATCGGGATAGCGAGCCTGGGTCACCAGCAGACTCCCGACGACCGACGCGACCAGCGACGCCAATCCGGCGAGCCCGGGGACGAACGCCGCGTAGGCGCCGGCCGAGTACGCCGCGATCAAGGCGGCGACTCCCACGACGGGTGACGCGTAGTCCCACAGACCCACCAAGATGCCGGCGACGGCCGTCACCAGCGCGACGGCCGCAGGCGCCGGCCGGCGGAACAGCAGCGGGGCAGTGCCCAGCACCGTGAGCAGCACGCCGAGGCCGTCACCGTCGCGGTAGACGATGCCACTGCCGTCGGTGTAGGTGAACAGCGAGATGACGCCGAGCACGACGAGTACCACCGTCAATGTGGTGTCGAACACCCAGGGGTTCGACCGTGGGAGGGTGCGCCAGCTCACCGGTCAACAGTAAGTCGGCGAACCGGCTTTCCACTCGTCCGCAGCGTCGAGCCCGGTACTCCGCCGCGAGGAGGACATCCGGCCGGGTCGGACCGGGATAGTGACTCAGACGTCGACGGGAGACATGCGCGGCGACGGTGCTTCGTCGGCTGCGGCCCCGATGGGGATGCGCTCCGGTAACGGCGGAGGCGTACCGCCGAAGGCCGGGCAGAGCGCCTTGTGGGCGCACCAGTCGCACAGCCGGCTCGGGCTGGGCCGCCAGTCACCGGTGTCCGCCGCACGCTCGATGGCGCGCCACAGGGCCGCCAGCTTCCGCTCCGTGGCGAGCAGATCGGCCTCGTCGGGCTCGTACCGCAGGATCTCGCCGCTGCCCAGGTACACCAGCTGGAGCAACCGTGGGATGCGCTCATGGAGCCGCCAGAGCACGAGGGCGTAGAAACGCATCTGGAACATCGCGCGCTGTTCGAAGGCGACCGGCGGGGCCGCACCGGTCTTGTAGTCGACGACGCGGAGGTCGCCCGTGCCCGGCACGCGGTCGAGCCGGTCGACGTAGCCGCGCAGGCGCAGCCCCGAGTCGAGCGTCGTCTCGATGTAGAGCTCACGCTCGGCCGGCTCGAGACAGCGCGGGTCCTCGAGCGTGAAGTAGCGGTCGACGAGATCCCGGGCACCGGCGAGCCAGCCGCGGAGTGCCGACCCGTCTTCGTCGTCGTCGAACAGCGCCGCCACGTCGGGCTCGATGGTCAGCAGGTGCTCCCAGGCCGGCTCGACCATCGAGCGGGCGCGTGTCGGCGTGCGCTCGGCAGCTGGGAGCTCGAACAGGCGCTCCAGCACCGTGTGTACGACCGTGCCCCGTGCCGCGGGGCCGCTGGGCGGCTCCGCGAGCCGGTCGATGGTCCGCAAGCGGTAAAGAAGCGGGCAGGTCATGAAGTCGGACGCGCGCGACGGCGAGAGCGTCAGGGCAGGAGGCACCTCGCCCCGACCGGCCGGCGCCGCGGGAGGCGGCGACGCGACCCGCGCGGTGGCCGGTACGGGCACTCCAACACTCATGCTCGCGACTGTAGGCCAGCCCTCCGACAAGGACCTGACGACACGTGTACGACGGCGTCCGCTGCCGGCGGGCGCTGCGCCGGTGACCTAGCCTTGCGTACGTGAACGGCGGCGGCGTGCGACGGATCCCCCTGGGCCGGGTCGTCGGCGTGCCGGTGCACGTCAGCCCGAGCTGGTTCATCGTGGCGGCCGTCATCACGGTTGGGTTCGCGCCGCTCGTCGACAGCCGGCTGCCCGACCTCGGTGGGTGGAGGTATGCGGTCGCGTTCACGTTCGCCGTGCTGCTCTACGCGTCGGTGCTCCTGCACGAGATCAGCCACGCTGTCACCGCGCGACAGTTCGGCCTACCGGTCCGCGGGATCACGCTGCACTTCCTCGGCGGGTACACCGAGATCGAGCGGGAGTCCCCGACCCCCGGGCGCGACCTGGTCGTCTCGGCGGCGGGACCGTTGGTCTCGCTCGTGGTGGGCGGGATCGCGCTGGCGCTCGCTGTACCGGTCGTCCCCGGCGTCGCCGAGTTCCTCCTCCTCGAGCTTGCGGTCGCCAACCTGATCGTCGGGGTGTTCAACCTGCTTCCGGCGCTGCCGCTCGATGGTGGACACATGTTGCGCGCAGCCGTCTGGCGTGCGACCGGCGACGAGAACAGGGGGACGGTCGTGGCCGCCCGGGCCGGCCAGGTCCTGGCTGTGCTGGTGCTGCTGATCCCGTTCGTCGTATCCGGGGGAGACCCGTCGATCGTGGGGATCATCTGGGCCGGACTCGTGGCAGTCCTGCTGTGGAACGGGGCGGGCCAGGCGCTCGCCGTGGGCAAGGTACGCAGCCGGCTGCCACGGCTGGACCTGGCCCGGATGACACGTCGTGCGGCACCAGTCGCCGCGGACGTGCCGCTCTCGGAGGCGATGCGTCAAGCGTCGGCAGCCGGGGTGCGGGCGCTCGTGGTCGTGGATTCCGCAGGCCGCCCGACCGGGCTGGTCAGCGAGGCATCCGCCACGGCCACCCCCGAGGAGCGCCGGCCGTGGGTGCCGGTCGGGCAGGTGGCTCGTTCCCTCCAGGCGGGGCTCGTCCTGTCCGTCGGCATCGGTGGTGAGGACCTGCTCCGGAAGATGCGGGCGACGCCGGCGTCGGAGTACCTCGTCGTCGACGACGAGGGCGCCGTCTACGGGGTGCTCGCCACGGCCGACGTGGACAGCGCCCTCGCGAAGGCGTAGCGCCTACCCTGCAGGGCGTGGCAGACGTGAGCGCGGTGCCGGCCCGGCGAACCGGTCCCCTTCGCCCCGGCGACCAGGTGCAGCTGACCGACCCGAAGGGCCGCCACCACACCATCACCCTCGAGGCCGGCCGCGAGTTCCACACCCACAAGGGGTCGTTCCCGCACGACGCGCTGATCGGTCTGCCCGAGGGCGTCGTCGTCACGTCGACCGGCGGCACGGCGTACCTGGCGCTGCGGCCGCTGCTGGCCGACTACGTCCTGTCGATGCCCCGGGGTGCTGCCGTCGTATACCCGAAGGACGCGGCGCAGATCGTGGCCATGGCCGACGTGTTCCCCGGTGCCCGGGTCGTCGAGGCGGGGGCGGGCTCGGGTGCGCTCACCATGTCCCTGTTGCGTGCCGTCGGTCCTGGGGGTTGCGTCCATTCGTACGAGCGACGCGAGGACTTCGCGGCCATCGCCACCACGAACGTCGAGCGCTTCTTCGCCGGCGGCCATCCCGCGTGGCGACTGACGGTGGGCGACCTGGTCGAGTCGCTGGCGACGTCGTCGAAGGAGGACGTCCCAGCCGATCGGGTCGTGCTGGACATGCTCTCGCCGTGGGAGTGCGTCGATGCCGTCGGCGGGGTGCTCGTGCCCGGTGGTGTCCTGTGCTGCTACGTCGCGACGACGACCCAGCTGGCGCGCACGGTCGAGACGATCCGCGATCACGGTGGGTTCACCGAACCCGCGTCGTGGGAGTCGATGATCCGAACCTGGCACGTCGAGGGCCTTGCGGTACGGCCCGACCACCGGATGATCGGCCACACCGGCTTCCTGGTGACGACGCGACGGCTGGCGCCTGGCGTCGAGGCCCCACCACGCCGGCGCAGGCCGGCACCCGGAGCGCAGTCGTGAACCGGGTGGTGCGCCAGGACGTCCTCCCGACGTGGTGGCGCGCCCGGTGGCGGTGGCTGACCAACCGTGCGCCGGCAGGTTAGGGTCGTGACACGAGCGACCTACGTTTGCGAGGTGAGGACGATGTCGAGCCACGACGGCAACGCAGATCGTCCGCGCCGCGGCAGCGGGCGCGGCAGCTCGGATGTGTCCGCCGAGGTCTCCTTCCTCGAGCAGGAGGTCGCGGCGCTACGACGCCGGCTCGCCGAGTCCCCTCGCCATGCTCGGCAGCTGGAGGACCGCCTCGTCGACACGCAGGCCCAGCTCGCCACCGTCACAGCGCAGAACGACCGGCTCGCGGGAACCCTGCGCGAGGCGCGCGACCAGATCGTCGCCCTCAAGGAGGAGATCGACCGGCTGGCACAGCCTCCCGCCGGGTTCGGTATCTACCTCTCCCGCTACGAGGACGGCACCGTCGACGTCTTCACCGGAGGACGCAAGCTGCGGGTCGCCGTCAGCCCGGACGTAGAGACCGACGCGCTTCGTCCCGGCCAGGAAGTCATGCTCAACGAGGCGCTCAACGTCGTCCGCGCGATGAAGTTCGAGCGGGTCGGCGAGGTCGTCATGCTCAAGGAGATGCTGGCCGACGGCGAGCGCGCCCTCGTCATCGGTCACACCGACGACGAGCGCGTGGTGCGGATCGCGTCGCCGTTGCAGGACTCCGTCATGCGCGCGGGTGACTCGCTGCTGATGGAGCCGCGCTCGGGCTTTGTCTACGAGCGCATCCCGAAGACCGAGGTCGAGGAGCTGATCCTCGAAGAGGTTCCCGACATCGACTACGCCGACATCGGAGGACTCGCGCGGCAGATCGACCAGATCCGGGACGCGATCGAACTGCCCTACCTGCACGCTGACCTGTTCCGCGAGCACCACCTGCGCCCGCCCAAGGGCGTCCTGCTCTACGGCCCGCCCGGCTGCGGCAAGACCCTGATCGCCAAGGCCGTGGCGAACTCGCTGGCCAAACAGGTCGCTGCCCGCACGGGCAAGGCGGAGGAGAAGTCATACTTCCTCAACATCAAGGGCCCCGAGCTGCTGAACAAGTACGTCGGGGAGACCGAACGGCACATCCGGCTGGTGTTCCAGCGGGCCCGTGAGAAGGCCAGCGAGGGCACGCCGGTCATCGTTTTCTTCGACGAGATGGACTCGCTGTTCAGGACACGGGGGTCCGGTGTCTCGTCCGATGTGGAGAACACGATCGTCCCGCAGCTGCTCTCCGAGATCGACGGCGTCGAGAGCCTCGAGAACGTCATCGTGATCGGCGCTTCCAACCGTGAGGACATGATCGACCCGGCGATCCTGCGCCCCGGTCGGCTGGACGTGAAGATCAAGATCGAGCGGCCTGACGCGGAGGCTGCGCGGGACATCTTCAGCAAGTACCTCACCGAGGGTCTGCCGCTGCATGGCGACGATGTCGCCGAGAACGGCGGGTCGCGCGCCGCCGCCGTAGAGGCGATGATCCAACGGTCGGTCGAGCGGATGTACACCGAGAGCGAGGACAACCGGTTCCTCGAGGTCACCTACGCCAACGGCGACAAGGAGGTCCTCTACTTCCGCGACTTCAACTCCGGCGCGATGATCCAGAACATCGTCGACCGGGCGAAGAAGATGGCGATCAAGGAGTTCCTCGAGACCGGCGCGAAGGGGATCCGGGTCCAGCACCTCCTCACGGCATGCCTGGACGAGTTCAAGGAGAACGAGGACCTGCCGAACACGACGAACCCGGACGACTGGGCGCGCATCTCGGGCAAGAAGGGCGAGCGGATCGTGTTCATCCGCACGCTGGTGTCCGGCAAGGAGGGCATCGAGGCGGGCCGGTCCATCGACACCGTCGCCAACACCGGCCAGTATCTGTAGCGCGAGGCTGCCGCCAGCAATGGCGTGCGCCTTCGCGGTTTCAACCGGAACGTCTGCCCCATGGTCGGACAGCGACCTGCGCTGATGTGGGAGCACGTGCCGGGCGGTCCTGTCGCGGTCAGGTTCAAGCCTGGGCGCCCGTCGCCCCGAGCTCGGCGACCCGGACACGAACCCGAAGCTGGGGCCTGACCATAGGATTCGCGCTCGACGACCCGACGAGGAGCTGTGATGGCAGCCGACCGGCCGATTCGGTGGGGGATCGTCTCGACCGAGCGGATCGCGCAGACGTTAGCTGGCGAGATGCTCCTGCTGGAGGATGCCGAGATCGCCGCGGTCAGTTCGCGTGAGCGGGTGCGGGCGCAGGCGTTCGCCGGCGAGTACGGCATCGACCGCGCGTACGGGTCGTTCGAGGAGTTGCTGGCCGACGAAACCGTCGATGTCGTCTACGTCGCCAACCCGCATGCGCAGCACGCCGAAGTGGTCCGGCACGCTATCGACGCCGGCAAGGCCGTGCTGTGCGAGAAGGCCTTCACCACGTCGCTCGCCGACACCGAGGACCTGGTGCGACGCTCCCGGGAGCGCGGCGTCTTCTGCATGGAAGCGATGTGGACCCGCTTCGTTCCCATGATCGTCAAGCTTCGAGAGATCGTCGCGGATGGTGGCATCGGCGAGGTGCGCGTGGTCACGGCGGACCTGGGCTTCCCGGCGACGCAGGGACCGGAGCACCGGCTGTGGAACCCCGAGTTGGGCGGCGGCGCACTGCTCGACGTGGGGATCTACCCGGTGGCGTTCGCACAGATGCTCCTCGGCTCGCCGAACCTCGTGGCAGCTCACGGCTCGCTCACCTCTGGCGGCGTCGACGCTGACGCGGGGCTGCTGCTGGGCTGGCAGGGGGGCGCGCACGCGCTGCTGGCCGCGTCGCTCGTGGCGCACACCGCGAACAGCGCCAGCGTCGTCGGCACGGCCGGCCGGCTCGACGTCCCGCCGAGCTTCCACCATCCGACCCGCCTTGTTCACACCCATGCCGACGGCCAGGTGACGGTCTACGAGCAGGAGCACGAGGGCCTCGGCTACGTGCCGATGTTGCGCGAGGTCCAGCGGTGCGTGCACGAGGGACGTACCGAGAGCGCAGGCATGCCCCTGGACGACACGGTTGCCGTCCTGGGGATCCTCGACCGGGCGTTGCGCGCCCTGGGCGTGACCTACCCCGAACCGGCGCCGGCCGGGTGACTGTCGGTCCACGGCATAGGCTCGTCACATGACCGTGCGCCGCGTCGTCGGCATCGAGACCGAGTACGGCATCGCCGTGCCGGGCAACCCGGCGGCGAACTCGATGCTGACCTCGTCGCAGGTGGTCAACGCCTATGCGGCTGCCACTGCGCGGGCTCGGCGCGCGCGGTGGGACTTCGAGGAGGAGAGCCCGCTGCGCGATGCGCGGGGGTTCGAGCTGTCCCGCGACAGTGCCGATCCCAGCCAGCTCACCGACGAGGAGGTGGGCCTGGCCAACGTGATCCTCACCAACGGCGCCCGTCTCTACGTCGACCACGCCCATCCCGAGTACTCGTCGCCGGAGGTGACGAACCCGCTCGACGCTGTGCTCTGGGACAAGGCCGGCGAGCTGGTGATGGCGGAGGCTGCCCGGCTGGCGACACTGTCTCCCGGCTCGTCGCCGATCCAGCTCTACAAGAACAACGTCGACAACAAGGGCGCTTCCTACGGCTGCCACGAGAACTACCTGATGAGCCGGCAGACGCCGTTCGCAGACATCGTCCGGCATCTCACGCCGTTCTTCGTCTCCCGCCAGGTCGTCTGCGGCGCGGGCCGGGTGGGGCTCGGTCAGGACGGCACGCGGCACGGGTTCCAGCTCTCGCAGCGGGCCGACTACTTCGAGGTCGAGGTCGGGCTGGAGACCACGCTCAAGCGGCCGATCATCAACACCCGCGACGAGCCGCACGCCGACCCCGAGCGGTACCGGCGGCTGCACGTGATCATCGGCGACGCGAACCTGTCCGAGGTCTCGACCTACCTGAAGCTGGGCTCGACCTCGCTCGTCCTGGCCATGATCGAAGAGGGTTTCCTGGCCGCGGACCTGTCGGTGGAGCGGCCGGTGACCTCGCTGCACGAGGTCTCACACGACCCGTCGCTTCGCCATCTGCTGACGCTGAAGGACGGGCGCAAGCTCACCGCCGTGCAGCTCCAGATCGAGTACGCCGAGCAGGCCCGCAAGTACGTCGAGAACCGGTACGGCGCCGACGTCGACCTGGTCACGGCCGATGTGCTGGAGCGATGGGAGTCCGTGCTCACCCGCCTCGAGACCGACCCGATGTCTCTGTCGGGCGAGCTGGACTGGGTCGCGAAGCTGGGCCTGCTGGAGTCGTACCGCGACCGCGACGGCCTGGACTGGGCGCACCCCAAGCTCCACCTGGTCGACCTGCAGTACTCGGACGTGCGGCCCGCCCGCGGTCTCTACCACCGGTTGGTCTCGCTCGGCCGGATGGAGCGCCTGCTCGTCGATGCCGACGTAGCCCGGGCGGTGCACGAGCCGCCAACGGACACGAGGGCCTACTTCCGTGGCCGGTGCCTGGCGAAGTACGCGTCCCACGTCGCCGCGGCGTCCTGGGACTCGGTGATCTTCGACCTGCCGGGTCGAGACGCGCTCCAGCGGGTTCCGACACTCGAGCCCCTGCGTGGCACCAAGACCCACGTGGGCGACCTGCTCGACCAGTGCCGGACGGCGGAAGAGCTCGTCCAGGCGCTGTCCGCGGGCTGACGTTGCGCGCTGAGCGTAACGCACGGGCACCACTCGGCGCCGCCGAGCGTCAGTTCTGCTAGATAGGGTCAGAGCAGGACGACCGCACTTCGCCGGAGGTGGGCATGGCACGCGACACGGGCGGGCAGCAACAGAAGCAGCCTCGCCGTTCCGAGGACGTCGAGGCGACCGAGTCCACCGAGGCCGCCGAAGAGCTCAAGGAGCGGCAGGACAAGCTCGCCGACGACGTCGACGCGATCCTGGACGAGATCGACGAGGTACTCGAAGAGAACGCCGAAGACTTTGTGCGCGGTTTTGTCCAGAAGGGTGGAGAATAATCCCTATGTCCTTTTCTGGAGAGGCGATGGGCCGGTTCCCAAGCGCCTTCCTGACGCCCGGCACCTCGTCGTTCACCGAGTTCCTGGGCCAGCAGGCGCCTGACCTGTTGCCCGGCCGGGGCGCCCTCCCTGGTGCCGACGTCGCCGCCGGGACGCCGCACGGCACCACGATCGTGACCACCAGGTTCGCGGGTGGCGTCGCCATGGCCGGCGACCGGCGCTCCACGATGGGGAACATCATCGCCCAGCGCGACGTCGAGAAGGTGTTCCCTGCCGACGAGTACTCCTGCATCGGCATCGCCGGCGCCGCCGGAGTCGCGGTGGAGATGGTCCGGCTGTTCCAGCTCGAGCTGGAGCACTACGAGAAGATCGAGGGGATGGTGCTGTCGCTCGACGGCAAGGCGAACCGGCTCTCGCACATGATCCGCGGCAACCTCGCGATGGCGATGCAGGGGCTCGGCGTCCTGCCGCTGTTCGCCGGGTTCGACCTCGACCTCGGCAAGGGCAGGATCTTCTCCTACGACGTCACGGGCGGCCGTTCGGAGGAGCACACGTACTACTCGGTCGGGTCGGGGTCGCTGTTCGCGCGTGGCGCACTGAAGAAGCTGTTCCGCGAAGACCTCACCCAGGCCGAGGCCACCACCGTGTGCGTTCAGTCCCTCTACGACGCCGCCGACGACGACTCCGCGACCGGTGGGCCGGACATGTCCCGCAAGATCTTCCCGGTCGTCAGCGTCGTCGACGTCCATGGCTATCGCCGGCTGGCCGAGGCGAAGGTCGCCGAGGTCGTCGAGTCCGTCGTCGAGGCCCGCAACCGCCGGCCCGACGGCCCGCAGGCACCTTTGCACTGACCGCCCAGCCGAGAGGATCCCACCGGTGTCGATGCAGTTCGGCTACGTCTCGCCCGAGCAGCTGATGAAGGACCGGGCCGACTATGCGCGCAAGGGCATCGCCCGCGGTCGCTCCGTGATCGTCGTCCAGTACCCGGGCGGCATCCTGTTCGTCGCCGAGACACCGTCGCGGTCGCTGCACAAGATCAGCGAGATCTACGACCGGATCGCGTTCGCGGCCGTCGGCAAGTACAACGAGTTCGAGAACCTCCGGGTGGCCGGCGTGCGGATGGCCGACCTGCGCGGCTATGCCTTCGACCGCGCCGATGTCACCGGCCGTGCCCTGGCCAACGTCTACGCACAGACGCTCGGCACGATCTTCACCACCGAGCCCAAGCCGTACGAGGTCGAGATCGTCGTCGCGGAGGTCGGCGCCTCCGCTGACGACGACCAGGTCTACCGCCTCACCTACGACGGCTCGGTCGTGCAGGAGCAGCGGTTCGCCGTCATGGGCGGGTCGGCGGAGCAGATCAATCGGCACGTGAGCGAGAACTACCGCGACGACATGACCCTTCAGGAGGCGCTGCGACTAGCGGTCGACGGGCTCGGCCACGACAACGGCGGGGCACAACTGCGTGCGCTGACGAGCGACTCGCTCGAGGTGGCGATCCTCGACCGCGCCCGGCCACGCCGGCGGTTCCGTCGCATCAACCAGCCCGAGCTCGACGACCTGCTCGCCGTCACGGGCGAGGAGGCCGCGGGGGACGCCGCCGCAGGCGACGAGGCTGCGGTCGACGAGGCTGCGGTCGACGAGGCTGCGGGCGACGGGGCTCCCGGCGACGACGCGCCGAGCACGTAGTCTGACGAGATGGATCGCCGCATCTTCGGTCTGGAGAACGAGTACGGCGTCACGTGCACGTTCCGCGGCCAGCGGCGGCTTTCTCCCGACGAGGTGGCCCGCTACCTGTTCCGGCGGGTCGTCACCTGGGGTCGTAGCAGCAATGTCTTCCTGTCCAACGGGGCCCGGCTGTACCTCGACGTCGGCAGCCATCCCGAGTACGCGACCCCCGAGTGCGACTCGATCACCGACCTGGTCACCCACGACAAGGCGGGGGAGCGAGTGCTCGAGGGGCTGCTCGTCGACGCGGAGAAGCGGCTGCGCGAAGAGGGCATCGCCGGCGACGTGTACCTGTTCAAGAACAACACCGACTCGGCCGGCAACTCCTACGGCTGCCACGAGAACTACCTGGTCGGCCGGCACGGCGAGTTCTCGCGGCTCGCCGACGTGCTGATCCCGTTTCTGGTCACGCGTCAGATCACCTGTGGAGCCGGCAAGGTACTACAGACGCCACGCGGCGCCGTCTACGCGGTCAGCCAGCGTGCCGAGCACATCTGGGAGGGCGTCTCCAGCGCCACCACGCGCAGCCGTCCGATCATCAACACCCGCGACGAGCCGCACGCCGACGCCGAGCGGTACCGGCGGCTGCACGTCATCGTGGGCGACTCGAACATGAACGAGGCGACGACGCTGCTGAAGGTGGGCGCGACCGACCTCGTGCTCCGCATGATCGAGACCGGCGCGAACGTCCGCGACCTCACGCTGGAGAACCCGATCCGGGCCATCCGTGAGATCAGCCACGACGTGACCGGACGACGGAAGGTCCGGCTGGCCAACGGCCGCGAGGCCTCGGCCCTGGAGATCCAGGAGGAGTACTTCACCAAGGCCCGCGACTTCGTCGGCCGGCGCGATGCAGGCACACCTGTTGTGCAGCGGGTGCTGGAACTGTGGGAACGCACCCTCAAGGCCGTCGACTCCGGTGACCTGGCCCTGGTCGAGCGCGACATCGACTGGGTGACGAAGTACCGGCTCATCGAGCGCTACCGCGACCGGCACGGGCTGTCGCTGACCCACCCGCGCATCGCCCAGCTCGACCTCGCGTATCACGACATCCACCGCGGCCGGGGCCTCTACTACCTGCTCGAGCGGCGCGGGGCGGTCACGCGAGCGTGCCGTGACGTCGAGATCTTCGAGGCCAAGTCGGTGCCGCCTCGAACCACGCGAGCACGGTTGCGCGGCGAGTTCATCAAGCGCGCGCAAGAGCGTCGGCGCGATTTCACCGTCGACTGGGTACACCTCAAGCTCAACGACCAGGCTCAGCGAACCGTGCTGTGCAAGGACCCGTTCCGGGCCGTCGACGAGCGCGTGGAGAAGCTCATCGCCAGCATGTGACCCCGGGCCTTCTTCGGGGTTTCTCAGCAAGTCGGGCTAGGGTTGAGCCCTTCGCGCCCGCGCGCACCACTCCTCCCCGACCCGAAGGACGCTCCACCGTGCGTAGAACGCCAGCGATCGTCGGACTCGTGCTCTCTGCCGGGCTCGTCCTGACCGGTTGTGGAGGCGACGAGCCAGATGCGGACACCGGGAGCTCGGCGCTCGACTCCGTCACCGTCTCCGGAGAGGTCGGCGAGAAGCCGACGCTGGAGTTCGACCAGCCGTTCGACGTCGCGTCGAGCACGCACAAGGTCCTGACGGAGGGCGACGGGGCGGACCTGGAGGAGGGCCAGACCCTCGACCTCGACCTGGTGGAGGTCAGCGCCGAGTACGGCACGGAGAACTCGACCACCTTCGGGCAGAACCCGTTCAGCGTCGTGCTGGCGGCCGAGCAGATGCCGGAGATCGTCTACGAGGCGCTGAGGGACACCAGCATCGGCAGCCGGGTGCTGATCGGTATCGCGGCAGCCGACCTGCAGGCGGCACCCGACGGTACGGCAGCCACCGCGCTTCTCGTCGTCATCGACGTCAAGGATGCGCGGACCATAGCGGCGCGCGCCGAGGGCACGCCGGTGACGCCACCGGCGGGCCTGCCCACGGTCGAGCTCGCCGACGACGGGAAGCCGACGATCACGGTGCCCGGCGGCGAGGCGCCGACCGAGCTGGTCGCCCAGCCGCTGATCACTGGCGAGGGTGACCCGGTTGAAGCGGGCCAGAGCCTGACGGTGCACTACACCGGCGTGACCTGGGCCGACGGGTCACAGTTCGACTCGTCATGGGATGCCGGCGCGCCGGCGAGCTTCGGCATCGGTGTCGGCGCGGTCATCCCGGGCTGGGACGAAGGACTGGTTGGTCTGCCGGTCGGTAGCCAGGTCCTGCTCGTGATCCCGCCCGACCAGGCCTACGGTGGCCAGGCGGGCCACGAGCTCGAGCCGGAGACGCTCGTCTTCGTCGTCGACATCCTCGACGCTTCGGGATCCGGGTCATGAACCTCGACCGGCCTGAGATCGACTTCCCGGACTTACCGGTCCCGGGCGACCTCGTGATCGACGACATTGTCGCCGGAGACGGCGCGGAAGCGGTGACGGGCTCGACCGTCGTCGTCCACTACGTCGGCGTCGCCTACTCGACCGGCGAGGAGTTCGACGCCTCGTGGAACCAGGATGCGCCGTTCGTCTTTCCGCTGGGCGCCGGCAAGGTGATCGCCGGGTGGGACCGAGGCGTGGCGGGCATGCGGGTCGGCGGGCGCCGGCGGTTGGTCATCCCGGCGCACCTCGGCTACGGCGAGCGCGGCGCGGGTGCCGCCATCGCACCAGGGGAGACGCTGATCTTCGTGGTGGACCTGCTCGACGTCCGCTGACCCGCCGCCCGGCCCCCGCCCGTACCGTACGACAGGAACAATCGCGATCTTGGTCTGCGTGACCTGGGCATACGCCCCGCGTGGCGTCGTTGTTCCTGTCGGTCGGTACAGGTTGGCGGTTATCCACAGCGATGGGTTCAGTCCTGGCGCGGTTCCCTGATGCATATGACGATCTGCCGGATGACAGTTGTCCAGGAGATCTGGCGACGCGGCGGAACGGCGACGACCGAGGAGCTGGTCGGCTGCGTGGGGCGCAGAGCGCTGGCTGCGGCCGTGCGCGAGGGCGCGATCGTCCGGCGGCGTCGCGGCCTGTATTGCCTCCCGGACCGCATGGACCAGAACAAGGCACAGATCGTCGGTGGTGTCGTCTCCCACCTGAGCGCGGCCGAGTACTGGGATCTGGGCGCGCTGGTGCCTTCCCGGAGGCTGCACATGACCGTGGCACGGCATCGCAGCCGGGTGGCGGCCTCCGGTGTCAAGGCGCACTATGCCGATCTCGCGGCGTCGGAGTTCCACCGTGGTCTGACGACGGTCGTGCGGACGGTGATCGACTGCGCCCGAACATGCTCGACGCCGCAGGCTCTCGCCATCGCCGACACCGCCCTGCGAACGGGTCTGGCAACCCGTCGTGAACTCCTCGATGCCGCGGCGAGGTTGCGCGGTCCCGGCAGTGCCCGCGCCCGATTCATAGCCAGACAGGCAGACCCGAGGTCCCAGTCACCGCTGGAGTCGGCGCTGCGTGGACTCCTCCTCGATGCGGGAATCACCTGGTTTGATCTGCAGCGCCGCGTCCGGGTGGATGGCCGGTGGATTGCCACCGTGGATCTGTGCGATCCGGTCGCTCGCATCGTGCTCGAGGCCGACAGCTTCCTCTGGCACGGGCAGCGGGATGCCCTTGAGCGCGACTGCCGCCGCTACAACGATCTCGTCGTCGCCGGGTACCTCGTGCTCCGGTTCGCCTGGGAGCATGTTCTGGGCGACCCCGAGTGGGTGGTCGCCACGGTCCGCACAGCACTCGCCAGGCACCGAGCCGGCCGCTGACCGTACCGTACGACAGGAACAATCGCGATCTTGGTCTGCGTGACCTGGGCAGATGGAGGCGCGAGGGTCGTTGTTCCTGTCGGTCGGTACGCATTCGGCCAGCCACGGCCGACGCCGCGAACGGCGGGCTCAGCTGTCGTGGCGGAGCAGGGCGGCAGCGTGCCGGCCGGCAGCGGCGGCGGCGAGGAAGTACGCGACGTCGTCGTCCAGGCCGCGGCCCATCGTGGACAGCGTTACAGGCGCCTTGCGCAGTGCATCCAGCAGGCCGTGGACCGGCACGGTGACGACGTGGTGGCGCGACAGCTGGGCCACCTGGGTCTGGATCTTCGTCGCCAGCTCGCCTTGCAGCTCGGGTACGACGACGTCGGCGGACGCCAGGGCGACCCGGCCGTACGCCGTCAGGCTGTGGTGCGAGACCCCGTGGTGCCGTTCCCGCCGGTCGGCCTCGCTGATCCGCAACGACGCGACGCACCGGCCGCCGAGGATTACCGCCGCGTTCACCGCCTCGCCGCATGCCACCCCGGAGAATCCCCACCGCGTCCCGCTGCCGAGGTTGCCAGGCCCCTGGGCCACCACGGTCACGTCCGCTCTCAGCACGTGCCTGGCGGCAAGGAGGCCGGTGTGCACGGTGACTGCCTCGGCGTCGCCGCCGAAGGCCTGCCCGACCGTGACGACGCCGTCCAACCAGCCCGCGTCACGGAGAGCAGCGAGCGACCGGCTGAACCACATCGGCAGCGCACCGCCGTCGGTCATCACGTACGCCACGCGTGCCTCGGGTGCGCTCAGGCGTGCACCGGCCACGACCGCCGGCAAGGCGGAGTGGAGGTCGGCGACGACGACGGGCATTCCTCCCAGGTCGTCCGCATCGCGAAGGGCTTCGTGGGACGGAGAGTCGGGCTCGTCGACTCCCAGCACGATCGCCTGCAGTGGCGTGTACCGCGCCTTCACGAGGTGGCCGGGCCCACTCGGCTCGTCGGCGGGCAGCCGGTCCGGCAACGCCACCACCATCGCGTAGCCGCCGGTGCCGAGGCCCATCGACAGGGCTGAGGTGTTCAGCAGGACGCGGTCGCCCACCTCCGGCGAGCCCACGACGTGCGCGTAGGCAAGCGCGCTTGCCTCGCCCTCGCCATCGATCTCCACCGTGAGCACCTGCGCGCCGGGCCATGACTCGCCCAAGGCCCGCACCACGCCAGTGCGCCACCGGATCATTGGGAGAGGCTAGCCACCGGATACCCTCTCGTCGTCGAGAAGGTGGCATCGTGGCGACCCAGGCCAAGAGCGAGCGGCTGATGAACCTCGTCATCTGCCTGCTCGTTTCTCGGACCTACGTGCCGAAGAGCCGCATCCGTCAGGTTGTCGGCGGCTACGGAGAGCAGACGGACGACGCATTCGAACGGATGTTCGAGCGCGACAAGGAGGAGTTGCGCGAGCTCGGCATCCCGATCGAGACCGGTTCGAACGATCCCTACGGCGACGAGGAGCCCGGCTACAGCATCCGGCGCCAGGACTTCGAGCTGCCCGAGATCCGGCTGGAGCCGGACGAAGCCGCCGTCCTCGGCATGGCGGCGCGAGTGTGGCAGCATGCGAGCCTGGCCGCGGCAACGAGTAGAGCCGTGCTGAAGCTTCAGGCAGCCGGTGTCGAGACCGACACGGGAGCGCTTGCTGCCATCGAGCCACGCGTGGCGGTCGAGGAGCCGGCGTTCTGGCCCCTGTGGGAGGCCGTCCGGGACCGCCGCCCGGTGGCGTTCGACCACCTGCGCGAGCGGGGCGGGCTGCCGGTGCGGCGCCATCTCCGGCCCTGGAGCGTCCTGTCCTGGCACGGGCGCTGGTACGTCGTGGGCTACGACGTCGACCGTGGAGCACCACGGCTGTTCCGGCTCTCCCGGATCGTCGGGGACGCGGTGCCCGACGGCGACGCAGGCTCGTACGAAGTCCCTCCGGCCGCGGAGATCCGCGAGGCCGCTGGCGCGCTCACGCCGCCACGACAGACAGGTCTGGCGCGCGTGCGGGTCCGGGTGGACAGCGGCTTCGGCCTGCGGCGACGCGCCGTCGGCACTCGTCGCGAGGACGACGGGTGGGACCTCCTCACGGTCCCGTTCGCGGACGGCAGTGTCTTGGCTGACGAGGTCGCCGGGTACGGCGCCGACGCCGTGCTGGTCGAGCCGGAGGACGTCCGCAAGCGGGTGGTGGCTCGGCTGCGCGCTGTGGCGGGGGTGCCGGTGTGACCCGCCACCCCACCGGTGCGCAGGAGCAGGTCGCCAGATTGCTCTCGCTCCTGCCGTACCTGCTGTCGCACCCCAACACCCGCGTCTCTGACGTCGCCCGGCTGTTCGGCGTGACCGAACAGCAGATCCTGCGCGACCTCAACGTGCTGTGGTTCTCCGGCCTGCCGGGCCTCGCGATGGGCGACTACATCGAGGTCGACATGGAGGCCGCCGAGGGCGAAGGCGTCATCAACGTGTCCAATGCCGACTACCTGGCCCGGCCGCTCCGGCTCGGGACGGACGAGGCGCTGGCGCTGGTCGTCGCGCTGCGCACACTTGCCGCCATGCCCGGGTCGTACGACCGTGGTGCGGTCGACCGGGCGGTCGCCAAGCTCGAACGTGCCGCGGGCGCCGCCGCGGAACGTGCCGCGGCCGCCGTCCGGGTCGAGGTCGACGGAGACGCGGTCGCCGACGTCGCCGCGGCCGTCCGTCGGGCGTTGGACGACAAGCGGCGCCTTCACCTGTCGTACTGGGTGCCTGGACGGGACGAGAGGACCGAGCGTGACGTCGACCCGATGCGGCTGGCTCTCGCCGACGGGCGGCTGTATCTGGAGGGCTGGTGCCATCGCGCGGAGGCGGTGCGGCTGTTCCGGCTGGACCGGGTCGCTGCGATCTCGGTGCTCGAGACACCCGCCGAGGTGCCGCCGCAGGCGAGGTCACGCGATCTCGGTGCTGGGATCTTCCAGCCCTCGCCCGACGACGAGCTGGTCACGCTGGAGCTCGAACCGGCCGGCCGATGGGTCGCCGACTACTACCCGTGCGAGTCGGTGGACGAGATCGGCGCCGACCGGCTCCGGGTCCGGTTGCGGGTGGCTGACCCCCGGTGGATCCGACGGCTCGCACTGCGACTCGGCGGGACGGGCCGGATTGTCGACCCGCAGGATCTGGTCAAGGCGACCGTCGAGGACGCCAGAGCCGCGCTCGACGCCTACTCCGAGCAACCGAGCGGCGGATAGGGTCGCAGCTGTGTCGACGCTGGCGGGATGGCTCTTCGTCGCTGTCGCGGTGCTCTTCGTCGGCGCGGTCGTCGGACTGGTACTGGTCGGACGCTCCGTCTACGTGCGTAGCCGCGCGTTGGCGCAGGAACTGACCAGTCTGGGAGGCGACCTCGAGCGAATCATCAGCGTGGTCGGGCAACCGGCGCAAGGGCCGGGGGACAACCCGCGAGCGTGAGAGCACGGCGTACCATCGGAACAGGCCCGTTTCCTACCTTCTCGAGGTCGCGATGTTCAGACAGATCGGTCCCACCGAGATCATCTTGATCCTGCTCGTGGTTGTCCTTCTGTTCGGTGCGAAGAAGCTTCCCGAAACTGCTCGGGGCCTGGGAAGGTCGCTGCGCATCTTCAAGGCCGAGACCAAGGCCATGAAGGATGACGACGAGCCAGACATGCTCGCGCCCGAAACGCGGCAGGTGGAGGCGCGCAGTGAGACGTCGACGACGCAGGGCACGCCGGAGCCTTCGCGCGACGCAGTCGGGGAGGGTACCGGCGATCCGTCGGGTCGCAACGCCTGACGGCCCGCCTACCGTATCCCGGGGCGCTGACGTCATGACCACCGGTTTCGTGAGCCTCCGATGGTTGCCCTGACCGGCCGCCGCGGCCGGGGCTCCGGGCCTCAGCCCGACCCAGACCCCGACCCCGAGGGCCGAATGACCTTGGGCGACCACCTACGCGAGCTTCGTGGTCGATTGGTCAAATCCATTCTGGCGGTCGTCCTCTTCGGCGTTGTCGGCGTGGTCTTCAACGAGCAACTGCTCAAGTTGATCATCGATCCGTTCCAGACGGCGGCCGAGGCGAACGGACTCGACGGCGGTATCAACTACGCCAGTGTCCTCGACCCGTTCACCGTCCCACTCAAGATCGGCCTGTTCACCGGCGTCGTTCTCGGCGCTCCGGTCTGGCTGTACCAGATCTGGGCATTCATCACGCCCGGGCTCTACCGCAACGAGCGTCGCTGGGCGACCGGTGCAGTGGCGTCAGCAGTTCCGCTCTTCGTGGCGGGCATCGCGCTGTGCTACTGGTTGTTGCCGCGTGGCCTGGACGTCATCCTGGGCTTCACGCCGGAGGGCGCCGGCGTCGTCAACATCGTGGCGTTCACCGAGTACTTCAACTTCGTGTTGAGGCTGATGCTGGTCTTCGGTGTGGCGTTCGTCCTGCCGGTCTTCGTGGTCCTGCTCAACGCAGTCGGTGTCCTCAGTCGCGAGACCTTGTCGAACGCGCGCCGCTGGATCGTCGTCGGCATCTTCGTGTTCGCCTCGGTGGCCACTCCGACCGGTGACCCGATCACCATGGTCATGCTGGCCGTGCCCATGTGGGTGCTCTTCGAATCCGCCGTACTCATCTGCCGGTTCAACGACCGCCGCCGCGCTCGCGAGCTCGGGGTCGATCTCGACGACGACGAGGCCTCACCGCTGACACCCGTCCACCGGGACACCGCCGACGATCTGCCGTCGCACCTCGACGACGACGTCACCTAGGTGCGGTCCTTCCGGGTCGGAGCATGACCGCGTGTTGTGACGGCGACGGCCGGCGCCTGAGCACCCGCTAGCCTTCGCTCGTGTCCCGCGAGATCACGCTCCTGGTCAATCCCACTGCGGGCCGCGGTCGCGGAGCCCGGGTCGGCCGCGACGTCTTCTCGAGACTGCAGGCCGCGGGGTTGGCCGTGCGGCAGCTCATCGGTCGCGACGTGCGGGAGAGCCAGGACCTCGCCCGGGAGGCGGCGGACCAGGGAACCGACGCGCTTGTGGTAGTCGGCGGAGACGGCATGGTGCACCTGGGCCTGCAGGCGGTCGGCGGGACCGAGGTCCCGTTCGGCATCGCGCCGGCCGGGACCGGCAACGACTTCGCCCGCGCTCTCGGCGTCCCGCTGCGCGATCCGGTCGCCGCGGCCGACATCGTGGTCACCGGTGCCGAGCGTCGCGTCGACCTCGGCCGCGTCGGCGACCAGTGGTTCGGCGGGGTCGTCGCCGCCGGCTTCGACGCTCGCGTCAACGACCGCGCCAACCGGATGAGCTGGCCGCGCGGGCGGATGCGCTACAACGTCGCCATGCTGGTCGAGCTCGGAGTCTTCCGGCCCGTGCCCTACATGCTCGACCTGGACGGCGAGGCGTGGGAGACCAGCGCCATGCTCGTCGTGGTCGGCAACACCCCCTCGTACGGCGGCGGCATGAAGGTGACGCCCGACGCCGTCATGGACGACGGGCTGCTCGACGTGATGGTGGTCAAGCCGCTGTCGAAAGCCAGGTTCCTGCGGGTCTTCCCGAAGGTCTACTCGGGCTCGCACGTGACGCTGCCGGTCGTCGAGGTGCGCCGCGCGAAGCAGGTGCGGATCGACGCGCCGGGCATCACTGCCTACGCCGACGGGGAACGGCTCGGGCCGCTGCCGCAGACGTTCGAGGCGGTTCCGGCCGCCGTGCGCGTGCTCGTCCCCACCACCCCCCGCCGTCCGCGTGATCATGAAGGATTGGGCGGCCATAGACCCCCTGATCCTTCATGATCACGGGGAAGGGGGCGGCCGCCGGGTAGCGTGCAGGCATGAGCTCGCCGGCGGAGCGCTATGCGGCCGCGCGGCGCCGCCAGAAGCAGCAGATCAGCGCCCTGGGGCGGTTTCGCGCAGGCTACGGCTTCGAGTTCGACGGGTTCCAGGTCCGGGCGTGCGAGACGGTCGAGGCCGGGCGTGGCGTGCTCGTGGCAGCGCCGACAGGCTCGGGGAAGACCGTCGTCGGGGAGTTTGCCGTCCACCTCGCGCTCGAGCAGGGGCGCAAGTGCTTTTACACGACCCCGATCAAGGCCCTGTCGAACCAGAAGTTCCACGATCTGGTGACCCGACACGGGCCGGAGCAGGTGGGCCTGCTCACCGGAGACAACACGATCAACAGTGAGGCGCCGGTCGTCGTGATGACGACCGAGGTCCTACGGAACATGCTCTACGCCGGCTCGGTGACGCTGGCCGGGCTCGGCTACGTCGTCATGGACGAGGTCCATTACCTGGCCGACCGGTTCCGCGGCCCGGTGTGGGAAGAGGTCATCATCCACCTGCCGGAGTCGGTCAGCATCGTGTCGTTGTCGGCGACGGTCTCGAATGCCGAGGAGTTCGGCGACTGGCTGTCGACTGTGCGGGGTGACACCGACGTGGTCGTCGAGGAGCGGCGGCCGGTGCCGCTGTGGCAGCACGTCATGGCCGGGTCACGTCTGTTGGACCTGTTCGTGTCCGGTGGTTCGACCGATGGCCAGCCCCGGGTCAACCCGCAGCTGCTGAGGTACTCGCGGGACGAGCATCGGCTCGCCCGGGTCGGCGATCGGAGGCCAGGTCGAGGAGGGCACCGGCCGCGGCGCAACGGGGGCGCATACGCGCCCCGCCGGGTCGATGTCCTCGACCGACTGGAACGGGCCGATCTCCTGCCGGCGATCACCTTCGTGTTCAGCCGGGCGGGCTGCGACGCTGCCGTCCGGCAGTGCCTGGACGCGGGCGTGCGGCTGACCACCCAGGACGAGAGGGACGAGATACGCGCCGTGATCGAGCATCGCTGCGCCGACATCCCCGACGAGGACCTGCACGTCCTGGGCTACCACGAATGGGCCGACGGCCTCGAGCGTGGCGTCGCGGCGCACCACGCCGGCATGCTGCCGACGTTCAAGGAGGTCGTCGAGGAGCTGTTCGTCCGTGGGCTCGTCCGAGCCGTGTTCGCGACGGAAACGCTGGCACTGGGCATCAACATGCCGGCCCGGTCTGTCGTGATCGAACGCCTGGTCAAGTGGAACGGCGAGATGCACGCCGAGGTCACGCCGGGGGAGTACACGCAGCTGACCGGTCGGGCCGGACGGCGCGGCATCGACGTCGAGGGTCATGCCGTCGTGCTGTGGCAGCCAGGTCTCGACGCAACGGCAGTGGCCGGGCTCGCGTCCACGCGTACGTATCCGCTGCGCTCGTCGTTCCGGCCGTCGTACAACATGGCGGTCAACCTGGTCGGGCAGGTCGGACGGGCGGCGGCGCGCGAGCTCCTGGAGTCGTCGTTCGCACAGTTCCAGGCCGACCGTGCCGTGGTCGGGTTGGTGCGGACGCTGCGGCGGCACGAGGAGGCTCTCGACGGGTACCGCGAGGCGATGGCCTGCCACCTGGGCGACTTCGAGGAGTACGCGGAGCTGCGCCGTGAGACCGGCGAGCGCGAGGCTGCGCTGTCCAGGCAGGGCAGCGGGCTTCGCAAGGCCGCCGCAGCGGAGTCGCTGGAGCGGCTTCGCCCCGGCGACGTCGTCCGGGTCCCGTCCGGCAAGTTCGCCGGGCTTGCCATCGTCCTCGATCCGGGGATGTCGACCGCCGGGCGCGGCGACGGCCCACGGCCCACGGTGCTGACCGAGGCCCGGCAGGTGCGCCGCCTGTCGATGGTCGACTTCCCGGTCGCCGTCGAGCCGCTGACCCGAATGCGGATCCCACGCTCGTTCAACCCGAAGGCAGCGACGTCGAGACGTGACCTGGCCGCTGCGGTGCGGGCGACGGCGCCGTCCGACGGCGGCGACCGCCGTCCTCGGCGCACCCGCTCGGCGGTGGCCGATGACGACGAGCTGCTACGGCTGCGCCAGCGCCTCCGGGCACACCCGTGCCATGGCTGTGCGGACCGCGAGGAGCACGCCCGCTGGGCCGACCGGTGGCTCCGGCTGCGCCGCGAGACCGAGCAGCTCAGGCGGCGGGTCGAGTCGCGTACCAACACCGTGGCGCGGCAGTTCGACCGGGTCTGTTCGGTGCTGACGGAACTCGGCTACCTGCGTGGCGACGAGGTCACGCCGGCCGGGCGGCGGCTGGGGCGGCTCTACACGGAGCTCGACCTGCTGGCTGCCGAGACCCTGCGCGAGGGCCTGTGGGACGGTCTGGATCCGGCCGAGCTGGTGGCCTGCCTATCGTCGCTGTCGTACGAGTCCCGCCAGCCCGACGACGCCGTCCCGCCGCCGCTGCCGCCGGGCCGGGTGCGCGACGTGCTCGGGGAGATGGTGCGGCTCTGGGGCGATCTGGACGCGCTGGAGAAGGAGCACCGGCTGGACTTCCTGCGCGAGCCGGATCTGGGGTTCGCGCACACGGCGTGGCGGTGGGCGAGCGGGCATCGGCTGGAGTCGGTGCTGACGGAGGCCGACCTCACTGCCGGCGACTTCGTCCGGGCGATGCGACAGTTGCTCGACCTGCTCGACCAGGTTGCTAACGCGGCGGGCGAGACCCCGCTGCGCGAGACGGCCCGCCTGGCCGCCGGATCGCTGTGCCGCGGCGTCGTCGACTACGCGTCGCTGACGTAGCCGGCCACCGGATTGACCCATTCCACGTCGGTGAAGCGGGCGAAGTCGGAGTCAGCTGAGCACACGCCGACGCCATGCTCGATCGCCAGCGCCGCCAGGTGAGCATCGGTGACGAGGTTGCCCCGTAGGTCGCCGTCGACGAGCAACCGCCGGAGCACGCCGGCATGTCGATCCGTGGGTTCCGGAATCCAGGCCGGCTCGGCGTCTAGCCAATCCGCGACGAACCCCCACGCGTCTGTCGGCGTCAGCGGTTCGGCGGATGCGCGTGGATGGGTGGAAATCCGGAGGAACGCCGTCAGCGACGCCCAGGGAAAACCGACGCGGGACACGCCGTTGAGAACGTCGTCGAGCCAGCGCCGAGCGGGACTGTGGAACGGGCTGCTGCTGTCGACGGCGTAGAGGAGGGTGTTCGCGTCGACGATCAACCGTCGCGCTCCGTGTCGTCGAGACGGTCGAGGGCCTCCGCGACGTTGGAAACCTCGATGCGCAGGCCGACGTCCCGGCTTCGCTGAACGAACGGCTTCCGCGCGCTCGGACGCGCCCGCAGCCCTGCCCTCGCCAGCTCGTTCACGGCTTCGCTCAGGCCGATCTGACGCTGCCGCCGCAGCTGTTCCGCGGCCGCGGCGACGTTGTCGTCAAGTCGTACGGTCGTCCGCACGGAACTAGGGTCGCATCACTGATGCGCTGAGGCAATCATCACGATGCGACGCGCTGTACGGCATTGAGCACGCGGTTGAGGGACGAGTCGAGGTTCCAGCGCTCGCCGAGTGCGACCAGCGCGGTTGGGTCGCGTGCTTCTCTCGGCAGGATGTCGTCGTACGTCGGCAACGGGGCGTCGGTACGGACGGCGACGACGGCAGGCGCGACGGCGAGGTAGTCGCGGGCGTCGACAAGCTTGCGACGCATGGTCGACGACAGATCGGCGTCGGGGTCGTCGACGGCGGCCAGCAGGCCGTCGATGTCGCCGAACCGCGTGATGAGCGTGGCGGCTGTCTTGTCGCCCACGCCGCCGACGCCGGGCAGGCCGTCGCTCGGGTCGCCGCGCAACGTGGCGAAGGCCGCGTACGACCGGCCGGGGATGCCGTACCTGGAGGCGACGAAGGCCTCGTCGACGACCTCGTGGCGGCCGACGCCGCGCGCCGTGTAGAGCACGCGCACCTCGCGGGCGTCGTCGACCACCTGGAACAGGTCGCGGTCGCCGGTGACGACGTCGACAGGTCCCGGGTCACGGGCGGCAAGCGTGCCGATGACGTCGTCGGCCTCGAAGCCTGGAACACCGACGTGGGCGATGCCCAGCGCGTCCAGCACCTCGACTATGACCGGGATCTGTGCCTCGAGCGCAGCCGGGACGATCTCGATGTTGCGCGCCGCGTTGGCCAGCCGGTGCGCCTTGTAGGACGGGACGGCGGCCACCCGGAACGCCGGCCGCCAGTCGGCGTCCATGCAGGCGACGAGGCGGTCGGGAGACCGGACGGTGACCAGCCTGGCGATGAAGTCCAGCAGGCCGCGAACGGCGTTGACCGGCGTACCGTCGGGGGCCGTCATCGACTCTGGGACTCCGAAGAAGGCCCGGAAGTAGAGCGACGCGGTATCGAGAAGCATGAGTCTGCTCACAGAGGACGAGCCTGCCACATGGCGCCGCACCCCAGGACGTCAAGATCGACTGGACGTGTCGGGCGACACGCCGGCGTGTCGTCTCCACACGCGTCCAGTCGATCTGGTGGGCCGTGCCTAGCCGGCGTCGGGCGTGTCGGTCCCCGGCTCGGGCTCGTCGGGCTCGGCGAGGATCGCGTAGAGATCCCGCCGGGTCGAGGCGAGGATCTCTCGCGCGCGGTCTCGCTGCGCGGGTGTGCCGGCACGGAACACCTGCATGGCGGCCATGCCGACCTGCATCATCAGCTCGCGCATCTCGACGACCTTGCCGGTGTGGGAGCCGGCGAAGGCGTCCCAGACCCGGTCGAGGTCGGCGCGGTTCTCGTCGACGTGCTGGCGTCCGTCCTCGGTGAGGTGGACGACGCGGCGACCGTCGGCGGTCTCGAACCGGATCAGACCTTGGTCCTCGAGCAGTTGCAGCGCCGGGTAGACCGAGCCGGGGCTCGGCCGCCAGGTGCCGCCGCTGTGCTCGCTGATCTCCTGGATCAGCTGGTAGCCGTGCATCGGCGTCTCTGCGATCAGCACGAGGATTGCCGCGCGGACGTCACCGCGTCCACGCCGCCGGCCGCGCGGGCCGCGGTGTCGCAGACCGCTGAAGGGGGATGGGCCGGGACCGAAGTCGCCGGGACCGAAGTCGCCGTAAGGGGAGCCGCCGCCCTCGGGGCGAGGACCCCGCCCGCGGCCGCGGCCGCCGTGACGACGAGGACGATCGCGGCCGCTGCCGGCACTCATCTGAGCGGCCGCGTCGCGACGAGCGGCACGTCGGCGGTCCGGTGCAGACTTGTTCTGGCGCTGGTACGGGGACCAGCCGAAGCCGTCGGGGAAGGGGATCGAAGGTGCGGTCATGGTCTGTCTCCTTGGCTGTAGACCGTACGTTGATACATTGACGATATATCGTTGATTGTCGCTACGTCAAGGGGTCCGATGCGACTAATCTCGGCGCGGTGACGACCGATCGCCTCGCACAGTCCCGTGCGGCTGCCGCAGACACCGGAGTCGACGCCGTCCTGGTCACCCCCGGACCAGACCTGCGCTACCTCACCGGGTACGACGCGCACCCGTCCGAACGGCTGACCTGCCTCGTCCTGCCGAGCAGGGGAGAGCCGACTCTCGTGGTGCCGGTCCTGGAGCGCCCGGTGGCCGAGGCGTCGGGGGCGGAGTCGTACGGCATTGACATCGTCGCCTGGCCGGAGACCCGCGATCCGGTCGAGCTCGTCGCCGGCTTGCTGCCCGAGGTGGGACGCGTCGCCGTCGACGACCACATGTGGGCCGAGAAGGTGCTGCAGTTCCGGTCCGCGTTGCCCCACGCCGAGCAGGTGTCGGCCGGACCGGTGCTTCGTGAGCTGCGGATGCGCAAGTCGCCCGACGAGGTCGCGGCGCTGCACGAAGCGGGCGCGGCGATCGACCGCGTGCATGCTCGGGTCGGTGAGTGGCTACGCGTCGGGCGTACCGAGCGGGAGGTCGGGCGGGACATCGCCGATGCGATCCTGACCGAGGGACACGTCCGGGTCGACTTCGTCATCGTCGCGTCGGGGCCGAACGGCGCCAGTCCGCATCACCAGACCGGTGATCGGGTCATCCAGGCAGGCGACCCCGTCGTGGTCGATATCGGCGGCGCGGTCGGATCCGGCTACTGCTCGGACGAGACGCGGACCTATGCGATGGGGGAGCCGGACGTCGAGCATGCGACGGCGTACGAGGCGCTGCGGCGGGCGCAGGCGGCGGCCGTCGAGCATGCCCGCCCGGGTGTCACCGCCGAGTCGGTCGACGCCGCCGCACGAGAGGTCCTGACCGACGCGGGTCTGGGAGAGTACTTCGTCCACCGCACCGGTCACGGCATCGGGTTGGAGACACATGAGGAGCCGTACATCGTGGCCGGCAACACCCAGCTGCTCGGACCCGGAATGGCGTTCTCAGTGGAGCCGGGGTTCTACATTCCGGGGCGGTACGGCGCCCGGATCGAGGACATCGTCGTCGTGACCGACGACGGCGTCGAGCCGCTCAACCTGCGTCCCAGGGAGCTTGCCGTCATCGACGCCTGAGCCCGCCGCCCTCGCCCGCGCGACTTGTCAGGCCGGACACCTCGAGATGCCGGGCAGGCTCAGCCGACCAGGGCGTTCACGGCGAGGTCGACGTCTGCCTCGGTGGTGTAGAGGTGGAACGAGGCCCGCAGCTTGCCGCCGCGCACCGCGGCCCGAACGCCGGCGCGGTCCAGCCGCTCCTCGGCGCCCGGCACGTCGACGGACACGATGGCAGAGTCTCCGGGAGGTAGCCCGAGCCCGGCGCGGAAGCGGTTGGCCAGGCGCACGTTGTAGCTCTGGATCTCCTCGACGCCCACCTGTTCCACCAGCTCCAGCGCGGGGGTCGTGCCGACCCACGCGAACCAGGCTGGCGAGATGTCGAAGCGACGCGCGTCCGACGCCAGGCGCAGCGGGGGGCCGTAGTACGACGTGTGCGGATCGTCGCCGGCCCACCAGCCGGCCTGGGCGGGGACCATCTGATTGCGCAGCTTCGGCGTCGTGACGAGGAACGCGGTGCCACGCGGGGCCAGCAGCCACTTGTAGGCGCCGCACACCATGGCGTCGAACCGGGTCGCGTCGACGGGGAGCCAACCGCACGCCTGGGTGGCGTCGGCGATGGTGAGCGCATCCGCCGCGGCGGCCGCGGCCGTCACGGCGTCGACGTCGGCCAGGTCGCCCGTGGCCGACTGGACCACGCTGAACGCCACCACGTCGGTATCGACGTCGATGCTTGCCGCGAGTTCATGCGCCGGCACCGTGCGGACCTCGACGCCGCGGCGGGACTGGGCGAGCCACGGGAAGAGGTTCGACGTGAACTCCTCCTCCGGCACGACGACCCGGGCGTCATCGGGCAGCGACCCGGCGACCATGGCCAGGAGCTGCGAGACCTGCGCTCCGGTCGTGATGTCCGACGGATCTGCACCGACCAGGCCGGCGAACACCTCCCGGGCGCGGATCGTCGACTCACCCCACTCGACCCACGAGGCGCGGCCGACCCGCCAGTCGGCAAGAGCTTGCTGCAGTGCGTCCCAGGCGGGCCAGGGCGGCAGGCCGTAGCTCGCGGTGTTGAGCCAACCGGGCTCGGGGTCGAACAGGCTCTGTGCCTTCGCGATCTCCACGCGGGACATGCTGCCACTGCGGAGCTCACTTCAACCCATAGGGTGAGCCGAGTGGAGGAGATCGACCGCCAGATCGTCGGACTACTCGCACGCGACGGCCGGATGAGCTTCACCGACCTGGGCAAGTCGACCGGCCTGTCGACGTCCGCCGTCCACCAACGGGTCCGCCGGTTGGAGCAGAGCGGCGTCATCCGTGGCTACGCGGCGGTCGTCGACTACGACGCAATCGGCCTTCCACTGACCGCGTTCGTCTCGATCAAGGCGATCGACCCGAGCCAGCCCGACGACGCTCCCGACCGGCTGGCCGGCATCCCAGAGATCGAGGCCTGCCACTCGGTGGCGGGGGAGGAGAGCCACATCCTCAAGGTGCGGGTGGCGCGCCCTGGTGACCTGGAGGACCTGCTGGCCAGGATCAGGGCGGCGGCCAACGTCTCGACCCGGACGACCATCGTGCTCTCCACGCCGTACGAGGCCCGCCCACCGGCCGACGGCGCGCCCCGACCGGCCTTATGAGCACTGCGCTTTGCTCCTCCCGTCCCCCCGTTCCGCCGACGAGGTTGGATGGACTATGCCGAATGCACCGGAGCGCGTGTGGCAGAGCATCGCGGAGTCGGAGCTTGTCCGGCCGGACGTGACGGCGGGCACGGGATTCGGCCGCTCGGAGGGGCTCCGGGTCTCCGGCAAGATCTTCGCGATGCTCGTGAAGGACGAGCTGGTCGTGAAGCTGCCGAAGGCTCGAGTCGAGGAGCTGACCGTCCTCGGGGACGCTCGGCGCTTCGACCCGGGGCACGGACGGCTCATGAAGGAATGGGCGACGGTGAGGCCGAGCACTGCAGAACGTTGGCGCGCTCTGGTCGAGGAGGCCCGAGCGTTCGTCGGCTCTGGCTGACTTCCGCTCGCGTCGCACGCGTCGGTCACGATCAGGGTCAGCCCTCATGCACCTTCCCTCGCCGGGTGACAGCATGCGACGGTGGCGCCGACTCTGCTGATCGTCGATGACCACGCCGGCTTCCGGTCGTTCGCCCGAGCGCTGCTCGAGACCGAGGGGTTCGACGTGGTCGGCGAGGCGGAGGACGGCGGGTCGGCGGTCGACCTGGCCCGGACGCTTCACCCCGAGGTTGTGCTCCTCGACGTTGCGCTGCCCGACATCGACGGCTTCGCGGTCTGCGACGCCATCACGTCGGACGAGTACGGGCCCGCGGTCGTGCTCACGTCGAGTCGCGGGATCTCGTCCTACCGCCGACATCTCAGCAGCAGCCGAGCCCGCGGCTTCATCCCGAAGGCCGAGCTGTCCGGGCCGGCGCTCGCCGCATTGGCCGGCTGAGCGGCCGTGCGCCTCGTCCGCCCCGCTCTCGTCCCGATGGGGCTCGGGTTGGCGGCCGTCGGCGCGTGGGTCTCGTACAACGGGCGGGACATCGAGCTGGTGCTGCTGGACGCCGTCGTCGGCTGTGTCCTCGTGGTGTGCGGCGTGATCGCGTGGGATCGCCGCGGCGCGAGCAGGGTCACGGTCGGCCTCGTCCTCTACGCGTCGTGCCCACCGCTTGTCGCGCACGCCGCGCTCGCCTACCCGGTCGGGGGAGCGGCCTCTCGGCCCGCGCGCCTCACGCTCGCCGTGGGGTACCTGGGTGCGCTCCTGGTACTCGGGCTCCTCCCCGCACTGTTCTTCGAGCCGGCGGACCAGAGCTGTGCCTTGTGCCCGGACAATCTCGTCTCGGTCGCCAGCGCCGCCGGGCTCGTCGAGACGCTGAACGACGCCTTGCCGTGGGTTGGGCATTGGCGCTGGCGCTTCTCCTCGGCTGGCGGCTGGGCCGCTCGACGCCGGCGGCGCGGCGGGTGGAGGCGCCCGTCCTCGTGCCCGCGGCTGCCTACCTCTGTCTGGTCGCCGCGGGCTACGTGCACGTCGTCGTGCGGGGGACGCTGGCGATCGACGCGCTGGACCGGCAGCTCCGCCTTGCCCAGGCGGCGGCGTTGGCCGCCTGGGCCCTCGGCGTCGCCTGGGAGTGGGTGCGGGCTCGCCGCGCACGCTCGGACGTGGCAGCGCTCGTCGTCGAGCTGGGGGACAGTCCGCCGCCGGGAGGCCTACGCGACGCCCTTGCGACCACACTGCGCGACCCCACCTCACGCTTGCCTACCCGGTCGCCGAGGGGCGCCTTGTCGATGCGACCGGACGGACGGTCGAACGCCCGGAAGGCGGGGAGCAGGCGGCGACCGAACTGGTGCGCGACGGCCGGCCGGTGGCCCTGCTGCCACACCGCCGCAACTTGCTCGGTCATCCGGGCTTCGTGGAGGAGGTCGTGTCGGCTGCAGGCCTCGCGCTGGAGAACGAGCGCCTGCAAGCCGAGGTGCGTGCACAGCTGGCGGACCTACGGGCCTCGCGGGCCCGGATCCTCGAGGCCAGTGACGGCGAGCGGCGCCGGCTGGAGCGCGATCTGCACGACGGTGCTCAACAGCGCCTGGTCGGGCTGGCCCTCGGGATCCGGCTGCTGAGGTCGCGGCTCGAGCCACACACCGCTCCGATTGCCCTGCCGCGGCTCGACGATGCCGAAGCAGAGCTCCGCGCCGCGGTCACCGAGCTGCGGCGACTCGCCCAGGGGCTCCACCCGGCCGTGCTGTCTGACTTCGGCCTGGCCACTGCGCTGGAGTCCCTCGCCGAAGGGGCCTCGCTCCCATCCGGCTGATCCGTATGCCGGAGGAGCGGCTCTCCCCACCGATCGAGACGGCCGCATACCTCCTGGTCGCCGAGTCGGCGAAGGCCGGTCCGGTGCACGTCAGCGCCACCGTCGACGGTGGCACGCTTGTCGTCGATGTCGAGGCGGCACGCAGGGCCCGAGCTCCTCGTCGACCTCGAGGACCGCATGGGCGCCCTCGACGGGAGGCTAGCCGTCGAGGACGTGCCCCGCGGGAGGGTGCGGCTGCGGGCGGAGGTCCCGTGCGGGTAGTCATCGCCGACGACTCGACGCTGCTTCGTGAGGGCCTCGCCCGTCTGCTCACCGAGTCGGGCTGCGAGGTCGTGGGCAAGGCCCGGGATGCCGCCCAGTTGCTCGCGCAGATACTCACGAAGCCGGACGTCGCGGTGGTCGACATCCGGATGCCGCCGACCTACACCGACGAGGGGATCGTCGCAGCTCAGGAGATCCGTCGCACCCACCCGTCCGTGGGCGTGCTCGTCCACTCGCATCACCTCGAGTCGCAGTACGCGCTCCGACTGATCGGCGAGGTGCCCGAACGCGTCGGCTAGCTGCTGAAGGAGCGCGTCTCGGCCATCGCCGTCCTGGTCGATGCGCTGCGGCGGATCAACGAGGGTGAGTGTGTGGTCGACCCGACCATCGTCTCGCGGCTCGTGCACCGTCCCCGCGATCCGGGTCCGCTGGACAGCCTCACCGACCGTGAGCGAGAGGTGCTCGGGCTGATGGCGGAGGGACGCTCGAACCGGGCCATTCGGGAGCAGCTCTTCCTCAGCCCCAAGACGGTCGAGGCGCATGTTCGTCAGGTCTTCCTCAAGCTCGGCCTCGCCGAGTCGCCAGGCAGCCACCGGCGCGTCCATGCGGTGCTCACGTACCTGCGCTCGGACGTGTCGTGATCCTCGGTGGGCGCTCATCGACGCAGCGTGGACGGTACGATCAGGCTGCCCACGCCGGTCGCGAGCCGAGGAGGTCGCGTGAACGGGTCGCGGCGTAGGCAGGATCCCAAGGCCAGCCCTCTTGATCACGCACGACTACCTGAAGCGCGCGGACCGGTGGGCCACCAGGGACTCGGTAGAGCTGGTCGGCGAGCAACACGCACTCGCGAGGTCGATCGACGGCCACGAAGGTCGCGATGACACCCTCGACCTCGATCACGTCGCCAGGTGCAAATCGTCGACCACTCGCGATCTGCCGGGTGAGGGCAAGGAGCAGCCGCTCCACGTGCTCATCACACATCATCGCGACGAGAAGCTCAGGGTGCCCTTCGTGTCGAGACATCCCGACGGTGTAGCCGCCGTACGGCCCACGGGCGAACGCCCACCCGCGGGCGGTGATCTGCTTGCGCGTCTCCATGAGCTTGCGGAAAACGGTCGATCTGCTCGGCATGGCGTACCTCCCTGGCTCGATTGACGTCCCGACCGTATGAGCCAGGTCTGACAAGCCGGTCGACGTCACCGGCCAACCAAGGCTCGCGCCGGTGTCAGCGGCCGAAGTCAGCCGGCTGGACCAAGAGCGGCGGGGTGCGCTTGGGCACGGGCGGCTGATGCGCGAATGGGTGGCGCTGTCCGCCCGTGCAGCGGTCGACTGGCCCGCCCTGGTCGACGAGGCGAGGACCTATGTCAGCCGAGCATGAGTCTCGGCGCTCGAAGGCGGCGATGCTGTGACAGCTCGCGTGCCCGAGGCAGCTGCGCGCTGTTGTTCCGCGTTGTCGCCCCGGATCCGCGCCGAGGTCGCGGACGTAACGCGCACAGCACTGGCTCGGGCCGACGTGTGGCGAGCAGCCGACGGACGTCGCCGCTACCGGATCAGGAACCGGTCCCAGGCGGCGACCGTCGCGATCCTGGTCGATGACGAATGGCGGCTGCCTGCCGGCGGTCGGTTTGCACCGTATCTTCAGGACCTGGGGTGTCCTGTCTCGGGAGATCGGTGGCATGTGTGTCTCAGACGTACGAGCCGCGGAGCTGACCTGGACCCGCTTACACGACCGTTGACAAGCTCACCTTATCCGCGGCGACGCCGACGCCGGGTCACGTCGACCCGGTCGGCGAACTCCCGTGGCCGCAGGATCGGTACTCCGCGCCAGGGTGACATGCTCGTGAGATCCGTGTCGTTGCTGACCACAAGGAGGGCACCTGCATCTGTGGCAAGGTCGAGGACCAGGTTGTCCTCGTGGTCTCGGCAGTCGTGGACGCTGCGCGGCGGATCGAGCACGCCGCCGCCCGACGCCTCCGCCATCTGCACGAGGACCGTGCGGTACAGCTCGACCTCGTCGTCAGGCCACTTGGCGACCTCGCGCAGCACTCGTGTCGTGTTGTCGAGAATGTGTGGTGACAGCCACAGGCACCATTCGGCTGCGTCGTTGATAACACCGACGCAGTCCGCGCAGGCATTGCCAGACCGGGGCGGGGGCGACGGCCAGGAGCGGTACGGGCTGTTTCCCACGGCCACCGCGCGCACGAGGACGTGGACGTCAAAGACGACCGGGATCGAGACAGGCCCGGGCAAGCTCACTTAGCGACGTCCCTTGTAGGACGAACGAATCAGCTCGTCCAGGTCCTCCTCATCGATGCTGTGCTCGGCCAGGCGCTGATGGCTGCGCGCCTGAAGATCGCGCAGAATGTCGGCGCGCCGGATCGACTCCATCACCTTCAGCGTTGCCCGCAGATACGCCGAGCGGTTGCCGCCGCCGAAATACTCCACGAGTTCATCCAGCCGCGTGCGGTCCTCGTCTGACACGGCGAACCCGACCGACGTCGTCGCCATACCCCCACCTCCATCTGTCGGTTGTATCTCAGTGTGACTCGTTCACAAGGCGATTGCAACGGGTCGCAGCGTAGGAACCTTCTTCGGCGGATCAAGGACATCACGGGGTGCGGCCGCCTTGCCGGCTCGCAGCCCGGCTGGGCGTGTTCGCGGCCTGGTCATGACACCCGCTGACCAGGCTGATCCTCAGGATCGCGCCGGGGGTCGTGAACGTCTTGGCATCAAGCCACGGCGACTGAACCCGAGGCGTACGGCGGATCGCCGGCGTTCGACAGACCTCACGCCGCGCGAGTTCGATGTGCCGTAGACCATGAGCACCGGCTGCCCGATCGCTGCGATCTCGGCCTCGTCGAGCACAAGCCCGGGCACGTGACCGGCCGAGCGGACGATTGATCTGACCATTTCGCGCTCGTGGCGCGCCCAGTCGGTCCGCTGCGACGGTGGGTCGGACCAGTGTCCTCCTCAGCCTTGGAGTCGCTGGAACGGCACTGGTGGCATCGTCAACGGCAACGCCGCCAGTCGCATCAGCTCGAAGGCGCTGTCGTCGCCGGCCGTCCGGTTGAGCCGGAGCCGACCACAGTCCAGACATCGATGAATCAAGACCCAACGTCCTTCGCCGCGAACCGTCACGGCGATGGGCTCCATGCCTCCAGGGCACTTGGCGTCTCGATCACCGGGCGCGTTGCGGTCGAGGTGCCGAGACCACAGGCAGCTCGGGCAGTGGTTGCGATGAGAGGTTCCGGGGGCGTCGAGCGCTACGGCGACGCCGCAGTGACCACACCGGAACGAGCGGTTGAAAGCCAATCCATTAGACCTTTCGGAGCAGAGACGTGCGTACGGATGAACATCGCTCTCCTCCTTCCGGTCGGGTATGGAGTTCGGGCCCCGAAATCACACTACGAAGCGGTCGACCGGGTCAACCGCTTTACGGGATCGATACCGGATGTGCCGGTGAGCTCAGCGGTGACGATGCCGTGGTCGACCGCGAACACGATCGCGGCGGAGCGGTCTCGCGGCTCGAGCTTGGCGAAGATGTGGCCGACGTGAGGCTTCACGGTCACCTCGAAGACGACCAGCGACTCAGCGATCTCCGCGTTGCGCCGGCCACGTCCGGTGCGCCGAAGGATCGGGTCGGTCGACATCTGGAGACGGTTCGTCGACCTGATGCCGCGAGCAGAGCTTGAGCTCGTGGACCGGGCGGGCACCTGGTTTTGTCCGGAGCTTACTCTCCGGATGAGCAGCCCGACTCCGACTACGATCCGGTCATGGAGCTGCTCGAGCGCGAGCCGCTTCTCGCCGCACTCGCCGCACGACTCGCCGAGGCCGCCGCTGGTCACGGGAGCGTGGCGCTGCTGGCAGGCGAGGCTGGCATCGGAAAGACGTCCCTGGCCAGGGCGTTCTGTGACCGGCATGACTCGAGAGCCCAGGTTCTCTGGGGAGCCTGTGACGCGCTGAGTACCCCGCGCCCGCTCGGGCCGCTCCAAGACATCGCTCGGGCTGTAGGCGGTGAGTTCGCCGGGCTGATGGTCAGCGAGGCAACACGGTACGAGCGTCTGGCCGGGTTTCTGGACGTCCTGGTCTCGCCGCTGCGCCCGGTGATCGCGGTGATCGAGGACGTGCACTGGGCCGACGATGCGACCCGCGACCTGCTGGTGTTCGTGGCCCGTCGGGTGGTCGATACGAACGCCGTAGTCCTGATGACATACCGCGACGACGAGATCGGACGCGAGCACCCGCTGCGCACCGTACTCGGTCACCTCGCGACACTCGGTTCGGTGCACCGGCTCCACCTCGCCCGGCTCACCGAACAAGCGGTCGCGACGTTGGCGGCCGGGCGGGCGGCCAGTTCGGACGAGGTGTATCGCGTCACCGGCGGAAACCCGTTCTTCGCGACCGAGGTGCTCGCAGCCGGCGCTACCGCCACCGTGCCCGAGACCGTCCGTGATGCGGTTCTCGCCCGTGCCTCTCGGCTGTCCGCGTCGGCAACTGCTGTCCTGGAGGTGGCAGCCGTCGTGCCCGACCGGGCCGAGATCGCGGTGGTGCTCGCGGTGAGCGGGTGCGACGCCATGGCCCTCGACGAGTGCGAGCAAGCAGGCGTACTGCAGAGCGGCACCAGGCACGTCCGGTTCCGTCACGAGCTCGCGCGACGCGCGCTCGAAGAGGCCATTCCGGCCGCCAGGGTTGCGGATCTTCACACCCGCGTGCTCACCTGCTTGGCGGCGCAGAGTGGCGCCGAACTGGCTCGGTTGGCGTACCACGCCGAGCAGGCTGGCGACCCCGGCGCTGTACTGACCTATGCTCCAGCCGCTGCGGCGCAGGCAAGCCGCCTCGGCGCCCACCGCGAGGCCGTCACCCACCTCGAACAGGCCCTTCACCATGCGGACACGCATCCAGCCCGGGAGCGAGCAGAACTGCTCGAGCGGTACGCCGACGAATGCACGGCGATCGACAGCGAGGCGAATGCGATCGCCGCAGCCGGGGAAGCACTGGCCATCTGGCGGCAGCTTGGTGAGGTCGAGCGTGCAGCCACGACGCTGGCACGGCGCGCCTACCTGCTGTGGGGCAGCGGACGCAACAAGGACGCGCGGAAGTCGGTCCGAGAGGCTGTGACGCTGTTGGAGCAGCGGCCACCGGGGTTGCCGCTAGCCACGGCATACACGTACGCCGCCCACTTGCACATGCTGGCCCGGGAGATCCCGGAAGCCATCGAGGTGGGTGGACGGGCGGTCGCGATGGCCGGCGAGTTCGGTGACATCCAGCTGCAGGCCCGAGTCCTCAACATCGTGGGCGCCGCGCAGTGGTTCGTAGATCCGAGTCTCGCTGAGCTCACGCTGGCTCGTGCCCTCGAGGTCGCTCGGAGCTCGGGTGACGACACGATCGTCGGCATCGTCATGCGGATGCTGGGCTCCGGCGCCGGCGAGGTCCGGCGGTACCAGACCGCCGACAACTGGTTGCGCGAGGGAGTGCGCTGGTGCGTCAAGCACGACCTCGACATCCACGGCGACTATTGCCTCGCCTGGTCAGCGCGTGCAGCCTTCGAGCAGGGGCGCTGGTCGGAGGCGAGCAGCGCGGCAAGCCGGGTAGCGGGGCAGCAGACCGAGCACGCACCGACCAGGATCGTGGCGCTCACGTCGCTGGGCCGGTTGCGGGTGCGCAGGGGTGACCCGGACTCGGACGCTCCACTCGAGGAGGCCTGGGAGCTGGCGACCCGGACCGGCGACTTGCAGCGGCTGTGGCCGGCCGCGGCCGGGCGGGCCGAAGCAGCCTGGTTGGTCGGCCACCTTGACCGTATTCCCGCCATGGTCGAGGACACCTACCAGTTGGCCGTTCGGCTCAACCAACAGTGGCCGATAGGCGAGCTGGCATTCTGGCTGTGGCGCGCCGGTGTCCTCGAGGAGGCGCCAGCCAATGCCGCGGAGCCGTATGCGGCGCACATCAACGGCGACTGGCGCCGGGCCGCTCGGACCTGGGAACAGATCGGCTGCCCATACGAGGTCGCGTTCGCCCGGGCGGATAGCGACCAGCCGGCCGCTCTGCGCGCCGCGCTCGAGATCTTTGGCCAGCTCAGTGCCAGGCCGATGGCTAATCGGGTGGCTGGCCGGCTCCGTGAGTTCGGGGTACGCGATCTGCCTCGACGCCCCCACCGCGCCACAGTCGACAACCCCGGCGGACTCACCGACAGGCAACTCGAAGTTCTCGGGTTGCTGACGGACGGATCGAGCAATGCCGAGATCGCCGCCCGGTTACACATCTCGGTCAAGACAGTGGGCCATCACGTGTCGGCCGTCCTCGCCAAACTCGACGTCCGTTCTCGGGGGGAGGCCGCGGACGTCGCTCGCGCCTGGGGTGCGCCCGCGAAGAAGTAGGGCGCGGCAGCAGAGTAGATAGGCAATGGCTCCCCATGTGCCCGGGATCCTGCCCGGGCCAGGCTCCAGCCACGGCCGGACCTACCGGCCGTGGAAGGAGCCACACCATGCCTCGCTATCTGGTCCAACGCACTTTCCCAGACGGGCTGGCCATCCCGGTCACCCCGGACGGAGCCCAGGCCTGCCTCGGTGTCGTCAACGGGAACGCAGGGCAGGGCGTCACCTGGCTGCAGTCGTACGTCAGCAACGACAAGACCGTCACCTACTGCGTGTACGACGGCCCGAGCCCGGAAGCGGTGCGGAAGGCCGCCGAGGTCAACAAGCTCCCGGTCGACCGGATCACCGAGGTGCGGGTGCTCGACCCGTACTTCTATCACTGAGCTTGGAGGAAGATCATGAGACGCACGATCTTGGCCGCAGCAGCCGCCGCCGCTCTGCTGGCAGCCGGCTGTGGCAGCGACGACAACGACGCGCTAGCCGACAGCGCCACCGAGGCGGAGGACGCCGGGCCGGCCGCTCACGAGCACGAGCCGGGCTCAGACACCTTCGAGGTCTCTCCCGAGATCGCCGCCGAGATCGCCGCAATCCGGGCCGGTACGGCGACGTACGCCAACGACCTCGACGCAGCCCTCCAGGACGGGTTCTTCCCCATTACCCAGCACATCGACGACATGGGCCACCACTTCCTCAACCCGGCCGTCGAAGGTTTCGACATCAACGAGCCGCCGATCCTGGTCTATGGGCGCGACGGCGACGACTGGGAGTTGGTCGCGGTCGAGTGGGTCTTCCCTGAAGAGCCCGCCGAGCCACCTATGGAGGGGGCTACGTACGGGGATTTCCCGGCTGCCTGCCACTACGACGACGGGCTGTTCGAGGGCGAGCCGGTCGAAGAGAACTGCCCGGAGACCCACCCCGAGTCCGACGCCGCGTTCACCTTCTGGCACCCGGACCTGGTCACCTTTCACGCCTGGGCCTGGATGCACAACCCGGACGGGCTCTACCACGGCACCAACCCGCTCATGAGCCCGTACAACGAGTGACCGAGCCGGCGAAGCGGACGCATCGTGGACTGATACCGGTCAGGCTGCCGTTGCCCGTGGGCCGGTTTCGCCGGGGGCTACTCGAAGGCGGACACGCCGGTGAGGGCCTGGCCGATCACCAGCTGGTGGACCTCGGACGTGCCCTCGTAAGTGAGCACCGACTCCAGGTTGTTCGCGTGCCGCATGACCGGGTACTCCAGCGTGATGCCGTTGGCGCCCAGGATTGTGCGGCAGGTCCGCGCGATCGACAGCGCCTCGCGGACGTTGTTGAGCTTGCCCAGGCTGACCTGGCTCGAGCTCAGGCGGCCCTCGTCCTTGAGCCGGCCCAGGTGCAGCGCGAGCAGGAAGCCCTTCTGCAGCTCCAACGCCATGTCGGCGAGCTTGGCCTGGGTGAGCTGGAACGACGCCAGGGGCCGGTCGAAGACCTCGCGGTCGATCGAGTAGGAGACGGCGGCATCGAGGCAGTCGCGGGCCGCGCCGAGGGCGCCGAAGACGATCCCGAACCGAGCCTCGTTGAGGCAGGACAGCGGCCCGCGCAGGCCCGACACCTCGGGAAGCACTGCGTCGGCGGGCAGTCGGACGCCCGCCAGGACGAGCTCGCTGGTCACCGACGCGCGCAGCGACAGCTTCTTGGTGATCTTGGGTGCGGAGAAGCCCGGCGTGTCGGTGGGGACGACGAACCCGCGGATGCCGTCGTCGGCGCGCGCCCAGACGACCGCGACGTCGGCCACTGACCCGTTGGTGATCCACATCTTGGTGCCGTCGAGCACCCAGTCCTTGCCGTCGCGGCGGGCCCGGGTGCGCATGCCGGCCGGGTTGGAGCCGAAGTCCGCCTCGGTCAGCCCGAAGCAGCCGATGAGCTCGCCGGCGGCCATGCCGGGCAGCCAGCGCTGCTTCTGCTCCTCGGAGCCGAACCTCCAGATCGCGAACATCGCCAACGAGCCCTGCACCGAGACCAGGCTGCGCACCCCGGAGTCGGCCGCCTCGAGCTCCAGACAAGCCAGGCCGTAGGAGACCGCGTTCGTTCCCGCGCAGCCGTAACCGGTCAGGTGCATACCGAGCAGACCCAGCTTGCCGGCATCCACGGCGAGCGACAACGGGATCTCCCCGGCCTCGTACCAGTCGGCGATGTGCGGGCGGACCTTCTCGGCGCCGAAACGCCGGACGGTCTGCTGGATCGCCTTCTCGTCGTCGGTGAGCAGGTGGTCGACGCCGAGCAGGTCCAGCGCGCCGGTCGAGGTCATCGCCGTTCTCCTTCGACGAGGCGCAGCGCCGCCGCCTCGATCTCGTCCTCACCGAGCAGCACGTGCGCTGCCGCCGGACCCAGCGGGACGAAGCTGTCGGCACTGGTCACCCGCGCCATCGCCCCGGTGAAGCCGCCGTCGACCAGTCCCGCGAGGACGCCTTCGGAGACTCCGCCGCTGCGGCGGGTCTCGTCGACGACGAGCACCCGACCGGTTGCGTCCGCTTCGCGGAGCACGTCCTGGACGGGCAGCGGAGCCAGCCAGCGCAGGTCGAGCACCCGGGCGCCTACGCCGCGACGCTCGAGCCGGCGGGCCACGCGCAGGCTCATGCGCAGGCCGTTGGCGAAGCTGACGAGGGTGAGGTCATGCCCCTCACCGTACGTGCGGCCGTGCCCGATCGGAATGTGATCGTGCTCCCACCGTTCTGGCGCGGCGTACGGGTCCAGCCACCCGCCGTCGTCGGGCTCGTGCAGGTCGCGGGTGTGGTACAGGGCGATCGGTTCCAGGAACACGTTGACCGTGCCGTCGACGGCGGCGGCAGCCAGGCAGGTGCGCAGCATCGCGGCGGCATCGGCACCGCGGGCCGGGCAAGCGACGACCAGGCCCGGAATGTCACGCAGCACTGCCACGGCGTTGTCGTTGTGGAAGTGCCCGCCGAACCCCTTCTGGTAGGCGAGCCCGGCGATCCGCACCACCATCGGGTTGCGATACTGCGCCTGCGAGAAGAACGACAGTGTCGCGGCCTCCCCGCGCAGCTGGTCCTCGGCGTTGTGCAGGTAGGCCAGGTACTGGATCTCGGGCACGGGGAGCAGTCCGGCCAGGCCTGCCCCGAGTGCGAGCCCGAGGATCGACTGCTCGTCGAGCAGCGTGTCGAACACGCGGCCGGCGCCGAAGCGTCGCACCAGCCCTCGGGTCGCGCCGTAGACGCCACCCTTGGGCCCGACATCCTCGCCGAACAGCAGAACCCGTGGGTCCGCGGCCAACGCGTCACCGAGCGCCGCGGTGATCGACGCAGCGAGCGTGAGTCCGCGATCACGAGGCAGTGGCGCCGGGCCGACCGCTGCCGCTGCCTCACGATCTCCGGCGGCTTGCGGCTGAGGTTTGGTGGCGTAGGCGAGCTCGCGCACGGAGGCGGCCACCGCCGCCGGCCGGTGGGGTGCGAGCGGCGCGGTCACCTGCGCGCCCGACGCCAGAAGCTGCGCGTCGGTGAGCTCGCCGACAGCCCGGGCCACCCGCAGGGCCGCGGCGTCGTAGCGGTCGAGGAGGGCGCCCGGCATCGCCGCATTGGATTCGACCAGCGCCGTCGCGGTCCCGAGCAGCGGGTCGCGTGCGTACTCGGCGGCCATCTCGGTGGTGGTGCGGTAGGTGATCTCGGCGTCGCTGCCGGCGTGGCCGAGGAAGCGAACGGTTCGCAGGTGCAGGAACGCCGGCCGCCGGGTGCTGCGCACGTGCTGAGCCGCGCGCCCGGCGGTGTCGTACGTCGCTACGGGATCGAAGCCATCTGCCGGGAAGTAGGCCAGACCGCGCCGGGACCCGTAGGCGTGCTCGATCCAGCCAGCAGGTGTTCGCACCGAGATCCCGAGCCCGTTGTCTTCGCAGACGAACAGGACCGGGACGGGGAGGTTCTGGTACGCGGTGTTGAGCGCGGTGTTGACCGCGCCGGTCGCCGTCGAGTGGTTGGCCGACGCGTCGCCGAACGAGCAGACGACCACCGCGTCCTGCGGCCAGGTGGGGATGACGCCGAGCTTGACGGCGCGTTGCAACGCCACCGCGAGACCGACAGCCCGCGGCAGGTGTGACGCGATCGTGGACGTCTGCGGGATCACGGAAAGCGCGGCGTTGCCGAACACCTTGTGCCTGCCGCCGGCCATCGGCTCGTCGGCCGCGCAGAGCAGGCCCAGCAGCACGTCCCGCACAGGGGTCGAGCCGGGCACCTGCGCGGCGCGTGCCTGGTAGAAGCCGCCTGCGCGGTAGTGCAGCAGCGCCGGATCGGACGGTCGCAGGGCGGCCGCCACCGCCGCGTTGCTCTCGTGGCCGGCCGAGCCGATGGTGTAGAAGCCGCGCCCTTCCGCCTGCAGCGAGCGGGCGGCGAAGTCCAGCTGCCGGCTGGTCGCCTGCGCGTCGAACAGGTCCAGCGCGGCACCGGCCGTCAGGGTGCTGCCTGGTCGCAAGGGCTCATCGAGTGCCGTCTGCGTTCGGTCGGATGGCCGTAGCCCTCCGACGGCCGACCGGAACGCCTCGTCGAGCGGATCGGTCACGGCGTCAGGCGGACGTCCGCCTCGGGAGTCAGCTCCACGACGTCCATCTGCGCCTTCTGTAGTCGGCCGGAGTAGTCCCAGTTCATAGCCTGCCAGCGGGTGAACTGGTCGAGCACCCACATCCCGGACTGCCGTGAGCCGTTGCCCGACTTGCCGTTGCCGCCGAAGGGCAGGTGCGCCTCGGCGCCCGAGGTGGAGTTGTTCACGCTGACCATGCCCGCACCGATGCGGCGGCGGAACGTGAAGGCGTCATTGGGGTCGGTGGTGTAGATCGACGACGACAGACCATAGCCGGGCGCGTTGGCCAGCTCGATCGCCTCGTCCAGCGTGGCGTACGTCGCGATCCCTACGACGGGCCCGAACGTCTCCTCGTCGAAGATCTGGTCGCCCGGCCGGACACCGTCGACGACGACCGGGTGGTAGTAGAGCCCGTTGGCGGCGTCGCCGGTGAACCCGTTGCGGGGATTCTCGGCGCTGATGCGGCCGGTCGGTCCGTGCACGGTGTGGTGCGGGAGGACCCAGTCGAGGAACTCCTCGTAGCGGCTGGCGAACTTCTCGTCGAGCAGCGGGCCCATCAGCACGTCGCCGGACGGGTCGCCTACGGCGGCGCCCTGCACGGCTTTGGTGAACCTGGCGACGAAGTCGTCATGCAGCGACTCGTGCACGATCACCGTGCCGAGCGACGTACAGCGCTGGCCAGCGGTACCGAACCCGGAGAACAGCGCGCCCTCCACGGCGAGGTCGAGGTCCGCGCTCGGCGTGACGACCAGCGGGTTCTTGCCGCCTAGTTCCAGGCACGCTGTCTGCAGGTGGCGTCCGGTGAGCACACCGATCTGGCGGCCGACGGCCGACGATCCCGTGAACCCGACCTTGTCGACGTCGCCGGCCTCGAGGGCGGCCTCCAGGCCTGCGTGGGTCTGCTCGCCGTCGGCGTGGACCAGGTTGAGCACGCCGTCGGGAAGGCCACCGCCGCGGACGAACAGCTCGTGGAAGGCGTTCGAGACAGCGGGGGAGTACTCGGCCGGCTTCCAGACGATCGTGTTGCCGGTGAGCAGCGCCGGCACGATGTACCAGGACGGGACGGCCACCGGGAAGTTGCCGGCCGTGATCACGGCGACGGCGCCCACCGGGTTGCGGAACGTGAACAGCTCCTTGTTCGGCATCTCGCTCGGCACGGTCTGGCCGTAGAGCCGGCGGCCCTCGCCGAGGAAGAAGTCGCAGGTGTCGACGATCTCGCGGACCTCACCGAGAGCCTCGCCGTACGGCTTGCCGATCTCGCGGGTCACGAGCCGAGCCAGGACCTCGGCGTTGTCCTCGATGGCACGCCCGATGTGGGTGATCGCCCGGCCGCGCACCGGCGCGGGGATGTCGGCCCAGGCCGGCTGAGCCCGCTTGGCTGAGGCCGCGGCGGCGGCGAAGGTCGCCGCATCGGCGAGGACGACCTCGGCGACGACGTCGTCGAGGCGGGCCGGGTTGGTGCTGGGGACGGTCCTACCGGTGCTTGCCGGCAATCCATCGATGACGGACGTGACGGTGGTGCTCATTGCTGCTCCTCGATACGTGCCAGGACCCGGCCCAGCGCGGCGGCGGCCAGGGCAAGTTCGTCGTCGGTGACGGACAGCGCGGGTCGGAACCGGATCGCGCGTTCCCCGCTGGCGAGGGCAAGGACGTGCTCATTCTCGCGCAGGCTGCCCAGGACGGCGTCGCGGGTGGCCCGGTCGGGCAGGTCGAAGGCGACCATCAGCCCGCGCCCTCGCACGTTGTCGACCAGGTCGGTGTCGAGGGCCCGCAGCGCCGAGAGAAGCCGCTCACCCTTCGGTCCCGCTGCCTCGATCAGGCCCTCGGCCTCGATGATCTGCAGGATCTGTCGCGAGCGGACCATGTCGACCAGGCCGCCGCCCCAGGTCGAGTTGATGCGCCCGGGGACGGCGAAGACGTTGTCGGGCACCTCGTCGACCCGGCCGCCGGCCATGATGCCGCCGACCTGAACCTTCTTGGAGAACGCGACGACGTCCGGGGTGAGGCCGAGCTGCTGGTATGCCCATGCCGTGCCGGTGGTGCCGACGCCGGTCTGGACCTCGTCGAGGATGAACAGGGCGTCGTGCCGGTGCGCGAGTTCCTGCATGGCCTGCAGGAACTCCGCTCGTAGGTGGTTGTCCCCGCCCTCGCCCTGGATCGGCTCGGCGACGAAGGCCGCGATGTCGTGCGGGTGCTGGGCGAAGGCCTCCTCGGCCTGGCGCAGCGCGTGTTCCTCGGCCGCCTGGACCGCGGCCTCGTCGACCGGGAACCGCACGGCCGGAACGTCGATGCGCGGCCAGTCGAACTGCGGGAAGCGGGCGGTCTTGCCAGGCTCGGTGTTCGTCATGGACATCGTGTAGCCGCTGCGGCCGTGGAACGCGCGGGTGAGGTGCATGACCTTCGTGCCGAGCTCGGCCGGCCGGCCGTTGGCCTCGTTGTGACGGCTCTTCCAGTCGAAGGCGACCTTCAGCGCGTTCTCGACGGCGAGGGCACCGCCTTCGACGAAGAACAGGTGGGGCAGCGCCGGGTCGCCGAGGACCCGGACGAACGTCTCGACGAACTCGGCCAGGTGGGTGCTGTAGATGTCGGAGTTCGCCGGCTTGTTCGCGGCGACCTCGGTGAGTACGGCGAGGAACGCCGGGTCGTCGACGATCCCGGGATGGTTGCAGCCCAGCGGCGCCGAGGCGAAGAACGTGTACATGTCCAGGTAGCGCCGCCCGTCGCGTGCGTCGACCAGCCATGAGCCCTGACTGGCCCGGGTGTCGAGGACGAGCTTGAAGCCGTCCACCAGGAGATGCTTGGCCAGGCTCTGGTGGACGTCGGCGGGGGCCACTCGGGTGCTGTTGGCCGTCAGCGTGGGCATGTCGCCTGCCTCTCGGTGTCGCCGGGCACCGCGGCGAGGCGCGGGCGTAGAAGTCGGGAAGGTTGTCCCGTACGAAGCATACGTTGACGGAACTCTTACGGGCGATACGGCGTGCAGCGCAAGAAATGTGTGTCGGCCATCCGGGGTGGCCTCGCACCGGTGCCGACCTGGAGACTGGACGTTGTGCCCGGCTCCGTCCTGCTGCGGCGCGGGGTCGTCCACAGTCCGGTCGACCCGCGCGCCAGCGCGATGCTGGTCGTCGGCGACCAGGTCGTCTGGGTCGGCCGAGAGGACGCCGCTGCCGGCCACGTCGACACGGCCGGATCCGTCGTGAATCTCGACGGTGCGCTGGTGACGCCCGCCTTCGTCGACGCCCACGTCCACGTCACGGAGACCGGGCTGGCGAACGGCGGCCTCGACCTGACCGGTTGCGCATCGGTCACCGAGCTCCTCGACCGAGTCGCCGCGTACGCGCGGGCCCGGCCGGGCGTCCCCGTCCTCGGCCACGGGTGGGACGAGCGGACCTGGCCGGAACCACGTCCGCCCGGCCGCGCCGAGATCGACCGGGCTGCTGGGGGAGAGGTGGCCTACCTGGCCCGGGTCGACGTCCATTCCGCCGTGGTGTCGACGTCGCTGCCCGATCTGGCGCCGGCGATCACCGCCGCCGACGGGTACGCGGACGGACTGGTGCGCCGCGACGCCCACCACATTGCCCGCCGAGCCACCCGTGACGGCGTCACCCCGTCACGACGGCGTGACCTGCAGCGCAGCACCCTGCGCCGGGCCGCTGCACTCGGCATCGGGGCCGTCCACGAGATCGGCGCACCACACATCGCCGGGCCCGACGACGTCCAGTCCCTGCTGGCGATGGCGGCCGAGGAACCGGTGCCCGACGTGATCGCGTACTGGGGGGCGACCGGGGTCGGCGTCGACCACGCCGGGAAGCTCGGCTGCGCCGGCGCGGCGGGCGACCTGAACCTCGACGGGAGCCTGGGCTCGCGCACGGCCGCGCTGAGCGAGCCCTACCGGGACGCGCCGGGGGAGCGGGGCCACCTCTACCTGACCCTCGAGGACGCTGCCGAGCACGTGGTCGGCTGCACACGGGCCGGCCTGCAGGCCGGGTTCCACTGCATCGGCGACGAAGCCGTCCGAACAGCCGTGGACGCCATCGCGCAGGCCGCCGAACGGTGCGGGCTCGCCGAGGTCGCCGCCGCCCGGCACCGGCTCGAGCACGTCGAGATGATCAGCCCCGAGCTCGTCGCCGAGATGGCCAGGCTGGGCGTGGCCGCCAGCGTCCAGCCGCGGTTCGACGAGTTCTGGGGAGGCGACGAGGGCATGTACGCGACCCGCCTCGGCGTGGCGCGGGCACGGAGCATGAACCCCTTCGCCGCCTTCGCCCGCGCCGGTGTGGCCCTGGCGCTCGGGTCCGACTCACCGGTGACACCGCTCGGCGGGTGGGAGATGGTGCGGGCCGCCGCACACCACCACGTGCCGGAGCACCGGATGAGCGTTCCGGCGGCGTTTCACGCGGCCACGCGTGGCGGCTGGTGGTCGGCACGGATCGACGACGCCGGCGTTCTCGCGCCGGACATGCTCGCGACCTACGCGATCTGGTACGCGCCCGGCGGGCGGTCGGCGGCTTGGCCGTCCGGCAAGCCCGGGCTTCCCGATCTCGGCCAGGGTGACGAGCTGCCCCGCTGTGTTCAGACCGTCGTGCGGGGTCGAACCGTCTACGACTCCGTCTCCCCATGATCATGTCGACTACACACACCTCTTGCTGTGTGTAGTCGACATGATCATGGGAGAGGCTCGCCTCGGCG
>JBOGDS010000014.1:0-57878 GCA_050743075.1 Jiangellaceae bacterium
CCGCTGCCCCGCCTTCATCGTGCCGCCCTCGGAGCCGCGGCCGTCCGGTCGGCCGCGCAGGCCGTCACGGCACCGTCGGCGGCGTCCCGGGCGGCGGCCGCCACCGCGCGGGCCCGGCAGGTTGTGAACGCCGAGTGGTCCGTCGCCGTTCGCCGCGTCGAAGCGTTGTGGCAGCGCTATCCCGTGTCGCGGTTCGGACTGTCGGGCCTGGTGATGCTCGTCCTCGTCGTGGTGGCCGTGATCGCGGGTACGTCCGACGCGGCCGGAGCACCCGCGGCCGACACGAGCGGCGCCGGGACGGGTACCGTGCGCGTCGATGACGTACCAGGAAAGGGCAGCCGATGACCGAGCCGCGACTCCTCGGAGATCGCTACGAGCTGGGTGAAGTGCTCGGCCGTGGCGGGATGGCCGAGGTCCGCCGGGGGCGCGACCGGCGCCTGGGCCGCATCGTCGCGGTCAAGATGCTGCGCGTCGACCACGCCGGCGACGCGACCTTCCAGGCCCGGTTCCGCCGCGAGGCCCAGTCGGCCGCGTCGCTGAACCACAGCAGCATCGTCGCCGTCTACGACACCGGTGAGGACGTCGTCGACGGCCACCGGATCCCGTACATCGTGATGGAGTACGTCGAGGGCCGCACGCTGCGCGAGCTGCTCCGCGAGCGGGCCAGGTTCACGCCGGAGCGCTCGGTCGAGGTCATCGCCGGCGTGCTCGAGGCGCTGGAGTACAGCCACCGGGCCGGCATCGTGCACCGCGACATCAAGCCGGGCAACGTGATGATCACGGGCTCCGGCGAGGTCAAGGTCATGGACTTCGGCATCGCCCGGTCGCTGGCCGAGTCCGGGGTGACGCTCACCCAGACCGCGGCCGTCGTCGGCACCGCGCAGTACATCTCTCCCGAACAGGCCCGGGGCGAGCAGGCCGACGCCCGCAGCGACCTCTACGCGACCGGCTGCGTGCTGTACGAGCTGCTGACCGGGCGGCCGCCGTTCGTCGGAGAGTCCCTGGTCTCCGTCGCGGTCTCGCACGTGCGCGAGATGCCGACGCCGCCGTCGGCGCTCGACCCGTCCATCCCTCGCGACGTCGGCGCGATCGTGATGAAGTCGCTCGCGAAGGACCGGCTGGAGCGGTACCAGAGCGCGTACGAGATGCGCGTCGATCTCGAGCGCGCGGCCGCCGGGCTTCCCGTCGCCGCGGCACACGACACGTCCGCGGCCACGCAGTTCATCGCGCCTGGCCCGCTCAACGACACCCGGTACGAGCCCTACCCCACGGCCACCGCGCTCGACCAGATCGGCGACGGGGACGAGGAGGAGTATGGGCCCGAGCAGCGCGGCATGACCTGGCGTTCCCTTGCGCTGGCCGCGGTCGCCATCCTCGCCGTCGCCGGCATCATCGGTTACCTGATCTTCCGCGGCGGTGGCGACGAAGAGCCTCAGCAGGTCGGCGTGCCCGACGTCGTCGGCGAGCTCGTGGCCGCCGCCCAGGCGACGATCGAAGGGCGCGAACTCGTCGTCGAGATCGTGCCGGAGCCCACGACAGAGCAGGAACCTGGGATCGTCCTGGAGCAGAGCCCCGCGCCGAACACTCTGGTCGATGCCGGTACGACGGTCAGGCTCACCGTCTCGGCGGCTCCGGAGAACGTCACTGTCCCGGACGATCTCGTCGGTATGTCCGAGGAGGACGCGAGGGCCGCGATCCTGGCGGCGGGTCTTACGGTCGGACAGATCGAGAACAACGAGGACAGCGACGAGGACCCTGGCACCGTCCTGAGCACCAACCCGCAATCCGGTGAATCCGTCCCGCCGGAGACCGCGGTCAACCTCGAAGTCGCCCAGGCGCCGGACCAGGTGGCGGTTCCTGATGTGGCCGGCCGGTCAGAGGGAGAGGCACGGAACGCGATCACCGGGGCCGGCCTGACCGTCGGCAGCGTCTCCGAGGAGAGCGGCGAACGCCCGGCAGGGCAGGTACTGCGGACCGATCCGGCCGCCGGCACGCAGGTCGAGCCCGAGTCCGCAGTCAACATCATCCTCTCCAGTGGACCCGAAACACCGCTGGTGCCAGACGTCAGAAACCAGCCTGCCGGCCAGGCGGCCGCCCAGCTTCGTCAGCTCGGCTACAGCGTGGTCGAGCAGCGCGAGGACTACTGCGAAGCGCCGCCGAACACTGTGTTCGCGCAGAATCCGGAACCAGACACGCCTCTCGCGCCACCCGGCAACGTGGTCCTGCGGATCGCCCAGGAACCCCAAGGCGGCTGCGACGGCGATGGCGACGGCTAGGCGCTCGCCGGCCCGGGCCAGCCGAGCGACGAGCCGGACACCACCGGGGCAAGGCCCGCCGAACGGGCCACGGCGCCGTCGTCGCCGCACCCGGCCAGCCAGTTCGCCAGCAGCCGGTGCCCGCCCTCAGTGAGCACCGACTCGGGGTGGAACTGCACCCCCTCGACGGGCAGCGACCGGTGCCGCAGCGCCATCAGCACGCCCCCGTCCGTCGCGCCCGTCACCTCGAGGACATCCGGCACCGTAGACGGCTCGACGGCCAGCGAGTGGTACCGCGTGGCCGTGAACGGGTCCGGCAGGCCGCCGAGGACGCCCGCCCCGGCGTGGCGGACCTCGCTCGTCTTGCCGTGCAGTAACTCCGGGGCCCGCCCGACAGTCGCGCCGTACGCGACGGCGATCGCCTGCAACCCCAGGCAGACGCCGAGCACCGGCACCTCGCCGGCCGCCCGGCGCACCAGGTCGACGCACACGCCGGCCCGCTCGGGCGTGCCCGGACCGGGTGAGAGGAGCACGCCGTCGTAGCGCAGGGCGTCGTCGGCGGTGATGTCGTCGTTGCGACGGATCTCGCATTCGGCGCCGAGCTGGGAGAGGTACTGGACCAGGTTGAACACGAAGCTGTCGTAGTTGTCGACGACGAGGATGCGCCGTGGTGGTGTCACGGTGTCGCTCCCGCGACGTCGATCGGGCCCTCGTAGGCGGGCAAGGTCATCTCGTCGTCGCTCTCGACCCGGTAACCGAGACCGATGAAGTCGGCCCACTGGCGGAAGTCGATGACGGCCTCGGAGTCGCCCAGAGCTCTGGCCATGGCGTCGACGTCACCGATCGCGCTGATGGTGTACGGCGGGGCGTACAGGCCGCCGTGCAGCAGGAGCGACGACCCGACGCAGAGGATGTTGCTGGTGGAGACCACCCGCTGGTCCATGACCATCATGGCCTCCGCGCCCCCGGCCCACAGGGCGTTGATCACGCCCTCCAGATCCTCCTGGTGGATGAGGTAGTCCTCGAGCACCGTGCCCGGCGCGAGCTCACGGTCGTCATCGGGCAGCGGTGCGTCGTCCAGCGTCACGCTGAGCGCCGGCCCGTGCACGGCGGTCAGTCCGGCAGCCGGTTCGAGTGCCTCGATCTGCGCCTGCAGATCGTCGGTGTTGACGTCGCCCTTCTCTGCGGTGAGCTCCTCGACCTCGGCGCCCAGCCGCTCCAGTTCCGCGGCAAGTTCGTCGCCGCGCCGCTCCTGCGCGCGGACGAGATCCGACAACTCTGTGTTCCGGCTCGGCCGCAGGTCGGTACCGTCTGCCGCCCGCGCGCTGATCGCCATCAACGCACCGCAGAGTGCGAGCGCCACCGGGGCAGCGAACCGCCAGCCGCCGCGTGCGGCCACGGTCGTCACCTCCTCAGGGAACCCGCGGGCGTCATGCGGTGACTACGCTATCCCCAGCGGCGGCTGTGGAACCGCACACCCGACCGCCCGGACCGAAAGGACCAGCGCCGTGCCCAAGTCCCGCATTCGCCGCAAGGCAGACTTCACCCCGCCGCAGGAGCAGGGCAGTGGCGGTGGCGGCATCGGCGTCTCCGGCCGCTGGGTCGCGCCGACCATGGTCACGCTGCTGCTGCTCGGCCTCGCCTGGATCGTCGTCTTCTACATCGCCCGCGACAGCATCGGATTCATCGACGACCTCGGCGGCTGGAACCTGGTGATCGGCATGGGCCTGATCACTGCGGGCTTCATCACCGCCACCAAGTGGAAGTAGCCCCCGGCCATCCAGCCACCCACCGCCCGCCACCCCCCGGCTGTCCGTTGATCACGTTCACCATGCTGGCGGGTGCTTCACCAGGCACCGGAACCTGGTGAAGCACCTGTTCGCCTGGTGATGTGGGCTGATCCCACCGCCCGCGCCCCCACTGATGACACGGGTGTGATTTATCCCCACTGGGGATAACGCCTGTGGACAAATTTCGGGCTCAGACGACCTGCCAGCCCACGAGCGCGACGATCAACGCCACCGCGACGACGCACGCTGTCACCGAATACGCGGTGCGCTGCCGCCGTGGCGCATGGGCGAACGCGTACGCCAGCGCTGCGCCGGTCACCAGCCCACCGAGGTGCGCGCGCCAGTCGATGTTCGCCACCACGAACCCGAGTACGGCGTTGATCCCGAGAATCACCAGCACCGACGTGACGTCGCGCCCGAACCTGCGCATCACCACGAACAGTGCGCCCATCAGCCCGAACACCGCTCCTGACGCTCCGAGGGCGACCCCACCGCTGGCCAGGCCCAGCAGTGATGCCGCGCTGCCACCCAGCGCCGACACCAGGTACAACGCGATGAAGCGCCACCGCCCAAGTACGGGTTCCAGCATGCCGCCGAGAATCCACAGGGCGTACATGTTCAGACCCAGGTGCCAGATCTGCTCGTGCAGGAAGGCGGCGGTCAGCATGCGGTACCACTCACCGTCGACGACACCGATCAGTTCCGAGCCGTCCGGTGCGATCGCCAGGGTCACCAGAGCGAACTGCACGACGACGTCTCGACCGATGACCATCACGGCCAGCCACGCCGCGACGTTGATGCCGATCAGGATCTTGGTGACGATGTCGCTGCGTTCATGGATCTGGCCGCCCAACACCGTCGTGGGCTGCCGCGTTTCCTTCGCTCCGGCCGCGACGCACTCGGGACACTGGAAGCCGACCGGCGCAGCCGTCATGCAGTCCGGACAGATGTAGCGCTCGCAGCGCGAACACCGGATGTACGTCTCCCGGTCCGGATGTCGGTAGCAGACGGGTACGCCACCCTTCGGCTCCTCCGCAGGTGGAGGGCCGTCGGCGCTACCAGGGGACGACGTCATCTACGCCGGGCGACGCTCGACGGCGACGCTCGACGGCGACGCTCTCGACCACGACGGGCTGCAACGGCTTGTCGTTGCGATCGGTCTCGACGACGGCGATCGCGTCGACGACCTCGCGGCTGGCGGCGTCGGAAACCTCCCCGAAGATCGTGTGCTTGAAGTTCAGCCACGTCGTCGGACCAACCGTGATGAAGAACTGCGACCCGTTGGTGTTGGGACCGGCGTTCGCCATGGCCAGCAGGTACGGCCGGTCGAAAGACAGCTCGGGATGGAACTCGTCGGCGAAGTCGTAGCCCGGCCCGCCTCGGCCGGTGCCCAGCGGGTCGCCGCCCTGGATCATGAAACCGGACATGACCCGGTGGAAGGACGTGCCGTCGTACAACTTGTCCCTCGTCTTCTGCCCGTTGCGGGGGTCGACCCACTCGCGGCCGCCCTCGGCCAGCTCGACGAAGTTTCGCACCGTCTCGGGTGCGTGGTTCGCTAACAGCTTCACGGTGATGTCGCCGTGGGTGGTGGACATGGTGGCGTACAGATCGTCGGCCACAGAGCGCCTTTCGGAGTCGTCGGTCAGCGATTCATCCTCGCATGCACGTTCTCGGCTGGGCATTCGGCTTCGGACGCGGCATGATCGGTACCCGGACGGGGAAGGGGCCTGTCACGATCCCGACGAGGAGGCCCACGTGTTTGCAGTGTCGGACATCCGCGCTCGCCTTCGGCGCATGGACGCCCACGCCAAGGCGTCGGAGGCAGTCGAGGCGGCGCGTGAGGCAGCCGAGGTCGCCCACGACGCTGCCGCCACAGCGCGCAAAGCAGCGAAGAAGGCCGCCCGCAAGGCAGGGTCCGCGAGCGCCGAGGGCGTCTCCGAGTTGGCCGAGCGGATCAAGCCGATCGCCACCAGTGCCCGCGAGGTGGCCACGCCCCGGGTCGAGCTGGCGAGAGACCGTCTCGAGTCCGCTGTCGAACGCGTGACGCCGGCGCTCGACGCGGCCAAGGAGAGGGTGACGCCGGCGGCGCAGAGTGCCCGGGACGCCTTTCTCGAGGAGGTCGTACCCAAGGTCGCCGGTGCCGTCGCGGCGGCCGCCGACCGGGTTGCCGACCGCGCCCATGACGTCTCAGAGCGCTCGGTCGCCATCGTCGAGAAGCCGCGCAAGCGCCGCCGTCGGCGGCGTCTGGTGCTGCTTCTCGGTGGGTTCACCGCGGCGGGCGCGGCTGCGGCGGCCGTACTGCGTCGTCGCGGCGAGGCTCAGCAGTGGACGACGTACGATCCATCGGCCGCGCCGTGGGCACCCACACCGCCGAGCGCCGACGCCGCTACCGGCGCCGCCCCTGACGATGCCGCCGGCGCCTCGCTGACCGAGGCCGCAGCTGACGCCGCCGACCATCCGCATCGACCCACGACGCCCGAGGAGCCGGCCGCCGAGACCGTCCTCGACAGCAAGGCGACACCACCGGCCGGCTCCAACACGGCAGCTGCCAGGCCGAAGGCAGCCGCGCCGGCCAAGAAGGCGCCCGCCAAGAAATCGACGGCGACCAAGAAGACGACGGCGACCAAGAAGACCTCGGCACGGACGCCGCGTCCCAACGAGAACGGCGGCTGACCGGCACGCCAGAAGCGTCAGTCGAGGATGAAGGTGATCTCGAGGATGACCTGGTACGCGCTGATCTGCCCGCCGGAGACCTCGACCTTCTGTTCCTTGACCCACGCGCCCGTGACGTTGCGCAACGTGGCGTTCGCGCGGTCGATGCCGACGCGTACGGCGTCCTCGAAGCCCTGATCGGACCGGGCACTGATCTGGGTGATGCGGGCGACGGAGCCCATGCTGACCTCCTGGTGAGACGGGTCGTCACCGATCGTGCTCGATCTCGGCCCGGCGCGCCACCGAACGGCCCGAACCGGCCGGCCTAGGCGGCCCTCGACGGCAGAGTGCGGCCGGCGCGCCGCATCGCGTCCTGGTAGATCGGGCCCTCGGACAGGGCGCTGGGCAGTGCCGCCAACGTCCGCCGCACAGCCCGGGCGGCCAGCGTCGCCGACACGTCGGTCGTCGGCAGGCCGGGCATGCCGTACAGCCGCCGCGCCCATCTGGGCAACAGCGCGAAACCGGTTGTTGCCACGGTGAGCCACGCCGGTCGGCCGAGCGTCCAGGCGAGGCGCCGCGGCATGGGCGGGACGGCGAGGAAGCGCGCGACGTCGGCGGTCGGCCGGGTGAAGCGCAGGCCGGGCCGCACGTCGTCGTAGTAGGCCTCGACGTCGGCCCGGGACGACGGAACAGTCGACGGGTCAGCGCCGACGAGCAGGGCCGAACGCACCTGCTCGGCGTAGTAGGCGTCGACGTCGGCGTCGGACAGCGGTGCGCCGGCCCGGCGGGCGGTCGTGACGAACGACTCGACCTCGGTGACGTGGACCCAGCGCAACAGCTCGGGATCGTCGATGCGAAACGGTGTGCCGGTATCGGGGTCGACGGCGCGCAGCCGCCGGTGGATCGAGCGGACCCGCGCTCCGGCCGCCTCGGCGTCGGCTGTCGTTCCGTATACCACCGTGCCGACGTACTCGGCGGTGCGTATCAGCCGGCCCCAGGCGTCGCGGCGGTAGTCGGAGTTCTGGACGACACCGGCGATCGCACGCGGATGCAGCGCCTGCAGGTAGAGCGCACGGATGCCGGCCAGCCACAGGACCGGCTCGGCATGAACCCGCCAGCTCACGCTGGCAGGCTCGAACAGGCCGAGGTCGCCGTCCACCCGTCGATCGTGACACGGCCGCGTTGGCACGCACAGCGGCCCCCACCGTTACGCTGGCTGCCAGTGCGCGTCGGGGCGCCTCTGGTCCGCGGCACGAGCTGAGCTCACCCGACATCGTCCTCGTGTCACGGCTGATCGGTGAGCCGGGCGCCGTCGCGCGTGCCGTCGGCCTGGGGGCACAGCGACAAGACCCGCTTCACCCTCCGCGACGCACAGCCCTTGCCCGGTGCCTCGCCGCGGTTGGCGACGTCGGGTTGACGTCCCAGTCCCCATGACCGACGACCTGCAGGTCACGGTAGGAACAGCGTCGAGTCGCCGAACTCGTGCCACAGATACCGACCCTCGACGGCGGCCTCGTACGCGGCTCGGACCAGATCAGGGCCGGCGACAGCCTCGAGGAGGAGCAGGTGACTCGCCTCGGGCGCGTGCAAGCCGGTGACGAGCCCGGTCACGGCCCGAGCCGGCCGGTCCGGGCCCAGCACGAGGTTGGTCCAGCCGCTCGCGGCCCGCACCGTCGCGTCCGGGCCGGTGGCAGCCTCGAGGGCGCGGACTGCCGTCGTCCCGACCGCGACCACGCGCCGCCGGGCTCCACGGGCACTGCGGACCAGTCGTGCGGTGTCGTCGGGGACGTCGAACCGCTCGGGAAGTGGCGGCTCGTGCAGCTCCGCGCTCGACACGCCGGCGTGCAGCGTGATCGGTGCGACCGTGATCCCACGCGTCGCAAGCCGCACCAGCAACGACGCCGTGAAGGGACGGCCGGCGCTGGCCATCTCGGCACTTCCCGGCCTGGCCGCGAAGATCGTCTGGTGGTCGGCGAGCGGATACCGCCCGGCGAGGTAGCGGTACCCGATCGGGCGCCCGTGCCCGGCGAGATAGACCGCCAGCACCGTCGGCGGCGTCACCGCAGCCTGCCACAAGCGCGATTCGAACGCCGCCGGGTCCGGGTACGGAGCCGTCAGCCGCAGCCGAAGATCGGGAAGCACCAGCTCCTCGCCGGGTTGGACGTCGAGATCGGGCCCGGTCCCGTCCACGCGGCGCACCTCGACGACCCAGGTGCCGTCGTCGAGAACCGTCGACACGTGAACCGGGGCGGGCCGTCCGTCCGTACGAAGACCGTTGACCGCGGCCGGCAGCGTCGCCGAGGTGTTGACGACGACCAGATCCCCTGGGCTCAACAGGTCGGGGAGGTCACGGAAGCGGCGGTGCTCGATGCCGCCCGGACGGGCGACGAGCAGCTTGACGCCATCACGCGGCACACCGCGTCGCTCTGGCGGAGCGGTCGCATCGCTCCCCGGTGGGAGCGTGAACCGCGTCGCGGGCCTGGGCAGTTGGTGAGTGGTCATGTCGCGAGCTCGCCGGCCCGGTACCGGCCGCTGGCCAGGTTGTCGTCGACGAGCCTGAGCAGTGCAGGTACCACGCTCTCCGGCGCGGCGCGGTCGCTCACGTCCTCACCAGGGAAGGCCTGCTGCTGCAGGTCGGTCGCCATGTCGCCCGGATCGAACGAGTAGACCCGCAGGGTCGGGTGCTCGACGGCGAGGATCGCCGTGAGCTGGTCGAGCGCTGCCTTGGCCGAGCCGTAACCGCCCCAGCCCTCGTACGCCTCCACGGCTGCATCGGAGGAGATGTCCACGAGCCTGCCGGCGCGCTTCTCCAGGTACGGAAGCAACAACTGCACCAGTGCGAGAGGTGCGACGGTGTTGACCGCATAGACGTGCTCGAGGACGTCGAGCGGATAGTCGGCGAGCCGAGGCTGGGGGCTCGGTCCGAGGATGCTCGCGTTGTTCACGAGCAGGTCAAGTCCGCCTGCCCGGCCCACGGCATCGGCCAGCGCCTGGCGGTGCGCCGGGTCGGCCACGTCGCCCGGGATCACGGTGATTGCCTCAGGAACGGCCAGGCCGGCCACGGCCTCGGTCAGACGATCGGCGTTGCGCGCGTCGACGACAGTCCGCCACCCGCGCCGGACCAACTCTGCCGTGAGTGCCCGGCCGAGGCCGCGGGATGCCCCCGTCACCAGGGCAACCTTCGTGTCTGTGCTCTCGGTCATGGTGCCAGCGTGCAAGTTCGAGCTAAGTTGAAGTCAAGCGTGGGGGATACGCCCCGAACTGGGCTTCGGCGGGCGATTGAACTCCCGCCCGGGCGGGAATACTGCTCGACCGACGTGATCACCGATACCGCCGTCTCAGCTGCGGCCCATCCCTTCTCCCACCTGGCCTTCCTCTACCGGGGTGTGGAGGAGTACCTGGCTGGCATCGTCGCGTTCATCCGCGACGGCCTCGCGGTGGGCGAGCCGGTCGCGGTCGCCGTTCCCGAACCGCGGCTGAGCCTGATCGACGAGGAGCTCGGGCATGTCGGCTCTCAGGTGCGCCTCGTGGACATGGTCCATGCCGGGCGCAACCCCGGGTGGATCATCCCGGGCGTCCTGCGCGCCTTCGCCGACTCCCATCCGGGCGTCCGCGTCCGGATCGTCGGAGAACCGACCTGGCCCGGACGTTCGGCACTGGAGTACCCGGCGTGCGCCCAGAACGAAGCGCTGACCAACCGCGCACTCGACGGTCGCCCGGTGACGGTCCTGTGCCCGTACGACGCCGACGGGCTCGACTCTGACGTGCTGACCGATGCGGCGATGACACATCCCGTCGTCATCGACGGCGGCGCCAGCCGGCGCAGCTCCTCCTTCGCGCCGGACCACGTCGTGGCCGTCTACAACGAGGTGCTCCCCGAGATGCCGGACGCTCCCGTCGTCGCGTTCGGGCGGCACGGCGTGGCCCACACCCGGGCCTTCGCCGTCGATCACGCGGCGGCCTTCGGCATGCGAGCCGCGCGTCTCGACGACCTCGCGCTCGCCGTCGGGGAGCTCGCCACGAACAGCATCTTGCACGGAGGCGGGTCGGGAACGCTGCGGATCTGGGCAGAGAACGGCCACGTCGCCTGCGAGGTGCGCGACAGCGGGCACATCGTGGACCCGCTCGCGGGCCGGATTCCCGCCCACCCCAGCCAGATCGGCGGCCGCGGCCTGCTCCTCGTCAACAGCCTGGCCGATCTCGTTCGGATCCACACCGAGCCGGTCGGAACGGCGATCCGGATACATCTTCGCCTGCCTGGCGGCTGACGGCATCCGGCAAGGGGGTGGGACGTGCTCACAGTCGCGACCTGGAACGTCGAGAACCTGTTCCTTCCCGGCGGGGACTCGGGGCCCGCGAACGTCGAGGTTTACACGCGCAAGCTGGAGTACCTGGCCGCGACCATCGACGGCGCCGGCGCGGATGTCATCTGCCTGCAAGAGCTCGGTGGATCCGAGCCGGTCACCGACCTCGTCGCGGCCATGGACGATGCCCTTCCGCAGCTGGCGCTCGGGGTGCCGGACGAGCGCGGCATCCGGGTAGGCGTCTTGTCCCGGTATCCGATCGCGGAGGCGTACGACTGGCTCGAGTTCCCCGACGGCGGGCTGCCCGACGTCAAGGATCCCGACGGCAACATCCTGACGGCGATGGGCCGCGGCGCCGTCGAGGTCGTCCTGGACCTGGGCGAGATCGTCGCCGGGGCGAAGCTCCGGGTCGTCACCGCGCACCTGAAGTCGAGGATCCTCAGCTTTCCGAACGACCGCTTCTTCCCGCTCGACGAGGACGAGCGCGCCCGTGGCGCCGGCTTCGCGCTGATCCGCAGGGCCGCGGAGGCTGTCGCCGTCCGCGTGGAGCTCAACCGCTGGATGCCGCGCGAACCGGACGTCCCTGTCGTGCTGGCCGGTGACATGAACGACGAGCCCGGCGCCGTCACGACGTCGCTGCTCAGTGGGCCGGAGGACGGCAACCCGAACCGGCCCGACCTGGGTGACCCGTACCGCCTCTACAACCTCGCCGACCGTCTGCCGGCCGACCGCTCGTTCTCCCGGATCTACCGGAACCGGCGTGAGCTGATCGACCACATCCTCATCTCCCGGCCGTTGCTCCTGGCCGGCGCGGCGGCCGATTCACTCGTCGACGACCTGATCGGCATCGACGAGAACGTCGACAGCCGCCGCGACGCCGTCGTGCCGGACCACGCCATGCTCTACGCCCGCGTCAACTGGCCGTGATGCCACCTGGTACGTCGCGCCCGACCTGAGCAGTCCACGGTCAGGGACAGGTGCCCAGGGCCGCCAGGTCGATGGCCTCGGTGATGTCGCTGACAGTGAGGCCAGCGTTGGGACCTCCGGCGAGCGTGTACAGCACGGTGTCCACCGTGGCGACGCCGAGCCCGTGCCGCCGGATCGGCATCGGCGGCAGGGCCTGCCAGGTTCCCGCGCCTGGATCGAACGCCTCGACCTCGGCGAACGTGGAGGCACCACCGTCCTCCAGGTTCTCGCCACCGACGGCCACGATGTGGCCCGAGCAGGTCGCCGCCGCGGAAAGGCCCCCGCGCGGGGTCGGCAGGTCGGCCAACGCGGACCACTGGCCGGTAGCGGGGTCGTACATCTCGAAGGCGCCCTGGTTCTCGTAGGGCTCGCGATCTGAGGGGCGCCGCCCCCCGACGGTGTACACAAGCCCGCCTGATCCAGCGCCACCCAGGTGTTCACGCGGCGTCGGCGGGCCAGGAGCGGTCGACCAGTCGTCGGCGGCCGCGTCGTACACCAGCATCTCTTCGGCCAGGTGCGTGCCCGGACCGTCCCCGTGGGGGGTCATCCCACCAGCGACGTAGACAGTCCCGTCCGCTGCTATCGCCGTTCCGGCGGCACGTCCCTCCGGCATCGGAGCCATCTCCTGCCACGCGCCGTCGTCCAGCCGGAACACCTCGGACCGCACGTCGGTCAGCCGGCCGCGGTAACCGCCGAACACGTAGACCGCGTCGCCGACCGCCGCGGCCATCGCGTGGTTGACCGGTGCCGGCAGGTCCGGTCCGGGCTCCCACTGGCCGGTGTCCGTGTCGAAGACCTCGACGGTGGCCAGGCTGTCGCCGAGAGCGTCGAAGCCTCCGATCACGTGGATCCGGGTGCCGACGGTCGCCGTCCCGACCTCGCTGCGGGTCGACGGCGCCGGGTCGAGCCGCTCCCACGCCGACGTGTCCGTTGTCGACGTGCTCTGGATGCCCGTCGGCTCCCCAGCGCCGCTGCAGGCCGTGGCGATCACTGCCAGCACGGTCACCGTGGCCAGGATTCGAGCCGCCGATCGCATGCCACCAGACCATGCCCACCGGTGAGCGTGCGCGCAATCCTCTTCCGTCCAGGACAAGCCGTGGTTCGACGTCTGGTACGAGTCGCTCCCGATCGCGGGCGTCTCCGACCGGATGGTCGGCGGCACGCTGCGCTCGCGCATGGTCGGCACAGCAGCCGCGGGGAACGTGCACGCCAAGACCGGCTCGCTGACCGGCGCCTCGGCCCTGTCCGGATACGTCACCGATGCCGACGGCGACCGCCTGATCTTCTCGATCATTCTCAACGACTACCTTGAGCTCGAAGCCGAGCGACCTCGAGGACCGGATCGCGGTCCGGCTCGCGCTGTTCAGCGAGGACACGGCGGCTGCCCCCGACGCCTCGCGCCAGTTGCGTGCCGTCGAGCCGCCCGCAGTGCCGCTGCCAGACGATGTCGAGTGTTCCTGGATCAAGGCCTGCTGAGGGTGTCATCCCCAGGCGACCATGGGCCCTTGCAAGGGAAGCGCGACGTTGAGGAACTCGTCCCACTTGTCATCGCTGGTCTCGAACGTCGCGAGGAACCTCACGCTTGGCTCACCCAGCGCGGCCGTGCCGATGAGGACGAACTCGGCCGAGACCACGTCACCAGGACCGAGACGGCCGAAGTCATGTTCACGAGCTCGAACATCCGTCGTGTCCTGCGCATACCCGACGAGCGGGCTGTGGCCGCTCAATACCTTGACCACCGCGCTCTCGACGACGATCGCACCTCGGTTCTCGAGCGCGAACAGAGCGACCAGTGGCTCGCTCAGCCACTTGTCGAAGCGAGCGACCAGGCGTGGGCGGCGCCGCTCCCGTTCGCGGCGTTTTTCGCGTCGGTGCACCGCGTGGGTGTAGCCGACCGCTACCAGGCTGAGGATGAACGCACCCATGGCGAGCCAGAACGCGGCGATCTCCTGGCCCTCCCACGCGCCGAACATGCCGCCGGAGCGTACGGCAGCCGGATCGGGTGGCGATAGACGCCGTCATCGTGCGGCTACGCGGCGATCTCCACCGTGACTCCGAGGGGCAGCCCTCGGATGCGCCGCCTGATGTCCTCCGGTGCACGCGCGAACTCCTGCTCCATGGCTGGTCGGCCTTCCCGGAAGTGCTTCCAGCCCTCGTCGTGGATCGGGATGACGGTTCGCGGCCGGACGAGGAGGCGGCACCGGTCGAGGACTTTCTGGGCGGTCATGGTGTAGCGCACCGGGCCGGTCACCGGGAAGCTACGCCCATCCGGCGGCTCGGCGGCGGACCATGGCGGCACGGCGTGGCGGTGATCTCGATCGGCGGCCGCGTCGGCGCGTCGAGGCGAGTGAACCGCCTACCTTGCATTGTGGACCTGAAGCGCCGGGTCGAGCAGCACGTAGAGCACCAGTGGCCCGGGAGCCCATCACGTCCCCTGCGTGTCGGCGCTGGCCCGCCGTCTGCGGGACGGCTGCCCCGCACGGCTGGGCCAGTACGGCGGTGGGTGCGTCCTGGGGTCGCCGAGGTCGTGGCGCTTCCTTACGGCGATGGAATGGATCAGGACCAGCCGCTGACCGTCCGCATCGTCAAGATCGGAGACGATGTTTCGGATACTGGTGTCTGGCTCGTCACGGCGACCAGGACACGCAGCTCGGTCAGCCGTTGTGCTGGCAGTGCTATGACTACACCGCCCACGTGCTGTGGCAATGGCACGCACCCGAGCTCTGGCGCCGCTTCACCATCACACTCGGGCGTACCCTCGCTGCCCAGTGCGGGCTGACGCCGGCCCAGTTCGGGCGCCGGGCACGGGTGGCGTACACGAAGGTGGTCGAGTTCCAAGCCCGCGGCATCATCCACGTCCACGCACCCATCCGCCTCGACGGACCCCACGGACCCGAAACGCCGCCCCATGTCGACCTCGACGCTGACCACCTTGGCCACGCGGTTCTCGAGGCCGCCCGCCACGTCCGGCTCACCGTCCCAGCCGGCGACGGCTCGGGACTCGTGCTGCGGTGGGGTGCCCAGGTCGACGTCCGACCGATCAGCCACGGCGCCGGCCGCGACGCCAACGCCGGGCCGGCGCACCCGTTCCAGGTCGCCGCCTACCTGGCGAAGTACCTGACCAAGACCACCGAAGAATTCGGCCTGCCCGCGCGCGTTCGCCACCCGTGGGCGGCGCGTCAAGCAGGTGCCAGCCCGCACGCGCAGCGGATCATCGACACCGCCTACACGCTCGCAACCGGCGGCGGTGAGGACTACGCACGGCTCCGGGAACGGTTGGCCACCCTCGGCTACCGCGGCCATCCCATCACCAAGTCCCGCCACTACTCCACCACCTTCGGAGCGCTCCGCCGAGCCCGAGCCGCCTGGCGACGCCGACCCGCACGCCTCGACCCCGACGCCGAGATCCGCGAACTACTCGACGACCGCCACGACTCCGAAGATGCCGGCGTCGTGATCGTCAAGGTCTGGCACTACGCAGGCAGCGGCTACCTCGATCTGGCTACTGCCGCTGCAGCCGTGACGTCAGCCGTTCTTGCCCGCACGCGTCGTCCCCCCCGCCCGTCTACTCGATCCGCGTCTGGAGGGGGGTTCTGATGGACAAGCTGCTGCTGACTGTGGCTGAGGCCGCTGACGCGCTGAACCTGAGCCGTGGAAAGGTCTACGAGCTGCTCTACAAGGGCTTGATCGCCTCGGCAAAGATCGGCGGTTGCCGCAGGATCCCGGCCGCCTCGCTACACGCCTACGTTGACTCGTTGACCGATCCGGAGCGTGTGGCATGACCGGGCGGACACGTCGCGGCCACGGCGAGGGCGCGGTCTACAAGCGATCGAGCGACGGCAAGTGGGTTGGTGTCCTGGATCTCGGCTGGGTGGACGGTCGCCGCCGTCGCGTGCCTGTGTACGGAGACACGCGGCGAAAGGCCCACGAGAAGCTGCTGAAGCTACGGCGTGAGCAGGAGCGCGGCCGAGATCTCCTGGCGCCGCCTCGTCTGGTCTCGGAGCGGCTGTTCGAATGGCTGGCCGAGGTCAAGTCACGCGACGGTACCCGGCATTCGACCCTCGACCGCTACCGAGGTGTCGTCAAACGTCACCTCGTACCGGCGTTGGGTCAGAAGCGGCTCGACAAGCTGACACCACGGGAGGTGCAGTCGTTTCTTGGTCAGCTGTCGGATCGAATGGCGGCTGGCTCGGTGGTGAAGATCCACGGTGTCTTGCGCTCAGCCTTGTCCGACGCCCAGCGACTCGATCTCGTGCCGCGCAACGTCGCCAAGGCCGCGAAGCCCGTCGTTACAGGCAGCCAATCGTCGGGCTCTGAACGTTGCCGAGGCACAACGCTTGCTTGCCGTCGCCAGAGGTGACCGGCTCGAAGCTCTGTTCGTCATCGCGCTGACCATGGGCCTCCGCCGCGGCGAAATACTCGGGCTCCAGTGGTCCGATCTCGATCACGCCGATCACACGCTGCGTATCGAGCGCGCCGTCCAACGCGCAGCGGGTCAGCTGAGGTTCGTTGAGCCGAAGACGCCGCGATCTCGTCGCGTCCTCCCGGTGCCGCAGGTCGCCATGGCCGCCTTCAACGCACACCGCGCGAGACAGGTCCGCGAGCGCCTGGCCGCTGGCGACAGCTGGCACGACGGAGATCTGATCTTCGCCTCGTCCATCGGCACGCCGATGGAACCGCGGAACGTCAACAGACGATTCAACGAGCTGCGAGCGAAGGCCGGCCTCGACTGGCTCCGGTTGCATGATCTTCGCCACGCCTGCGCCACCTACTTACTCGCGAACGGCGTCGAACCTCGGACCGTCATGGAGATCCTCGGGCACTCGACCATCCGCCTGACGATGGACCTCTACGGCCACGTCCTGCCTGATCGGCTGCGTGCAGCGGCGTCTGCAATGGACCGCGCGATGGAGACTCGGTGAGCTGCGTTGGCTACATCTTGGGCTACAGAGGTCGCCCGAGCGGCGCCCGCTCGCCGGGCCGAACCGCGTCGCCGCAGGTCAGGTGCAGTGGAGACGAAGGGACTTGAACCCTCAACCCCCGCCTTGCAAAGGCGGTGCTCTGCCAGTTGAGCTACGTCCCCGGGGGAGTCTCCAGGATACCGGTAGTTCGGCCATGGCCCGACGGATCCGGGAAATCTGCAGCTCTCCCGGACCGCGCCGGCCTACTCGAGACGCGCCTCGGCGTACGCCTTCATCGCGTCACGCATGAACGGCGTCAGGCCCGCACGGACCTCCTCGTAGTTCTTCGCGAACCTCGGGTCGTCGACGTACATCTGACCCAGGCCGATGTAGGCCTCACGATTCGGCGTCCAGAACTTGCAGATGATCTTGTAGTGACCATCGATCGCGTCCAGGACCCGAGTGTCGTCGGCCGGTACGCCCGCGTCGAACAGCGCGGCGATGCTGTTGCTCACCGCTGCGGACTCGTCCCTGAACCGGGCCCAGTCAGCCTTGGTCCAGTTCTTGACGCGGGCGTTCGCCTCGTCGACGGAGTCGCCCCAGCGCTCGCGCGCATCGTCGACGTACTTCTCCGGCTCGAAGCCCCCGAACTCCTTCGGTTCGAAGCCCTCGAACATCTTCTCCGCTGCCATGTCCTCACCTCCCTTCTCCACGCTGGGTCGCGACACTGGTAGCGGCCGAGACCAGCGAGCTCAGGACCGAGGACCGGCGTCGGGTCGACGCGGAGTTGGCGCCCGACCTCGCGACCATGAGCCCGAAGCGTGCCAGCGCCGCCGCCCGGCGCCTCGCCATCGAGGCCGACCCAGAGTCCCCGCTGCGCCGGGCGCGTACGGCCCGGTCCGACCGTCGGGTAGGCATCCGTCCGGCGCCCGACACCATGGCGGTCCTCTCCGCGTTCGTGCCAGCCGTACAGGGGATCGCCGCCTGGGCCTGCCTGCGCACCCACGCCCAGCACGAGAAGAGCTCGGGAGACGTCCGTGGCCTGGGGCAGATCATGGCCGACACGCTGATCGAGCGTGTCACCGGGCAATCAACGGCAGCCGCGGTTCCAGTCGAGATCGGCCTCACCATGACTGCCGACACGTTGCTGGCCGGCGACGACACACCTGCCGCCCTAGCCGGTTACGGCGCGATCCCTGCGCAGCTCGCCCGCGAACTCGCCGCCCCGGCCGATGGCAGACGGGCAGGGACGTTCCTGAGACGGATCTTCACCGATCCGCTCGACGACACTGTCGCCCACGTCGACACCCGGCGGCGTCGTTTCGACGGTCGGCTGGCCCGTCTTCTCGTCTACCGTGACCAAGGCTGTCGTGAACCGTACTGCGACGCGCCCATTCGCCACCACGACCACATGACGGCCCACCGCGACGGCGGTCCCACCAGCGCTGCGAACGGGCAGGGCCTGTGCGAGCGCGGTAACCACGTCAAGGAGATGCCCGGCTGGTCAACCAGGCTCGTTACGACGAGGCGACACGAGACCGAGACCACCACCCCGACCGGGCACCGCTATCGGTCAGTGGCACCACCAGCGCTCGGGCCGGGCAGCAACTATCGGCAGCGCACCCATCGAACGGCACTTCGCCGCCTCGCCGGTATCAAGGCACAGCTCGCCAGCGCCAACCGTCCGCCGCCGTGACGGGCGTCGTGGTTGTGGATGACATGGTGGATAGCGCGGTGGATAACTCGCCTTCCCTGGGGGTAACAGGGGTGCTTCTGTGCGCATCCTGTGGACTTGTAAAGAATCATGGAAAAACTTGGCGTTACGCCTTGCGTGGCGCCTTGACGAGGGCTAGAAATCTCTCACGTCGCCAGTGATGGGGATCCGGTCTTGGACCCAGGTTCAGGGCACGTGGGCACCGGGCAACCGGAGTTCACGGGATCGTCGGAACTGGTGACGGGCTCCGCAGAATCGAGCGCCGAGCAATCGGATAACGCGAGGTTATGCGAAGCTTGAGGGGCTCCCTCCACCTCATACGTGGAGGGAGCCCCTTCCTTATGATCCATTATTGGGTGCGCCGGCCCGGTGAAACTCAAGCGACACGCCCACGGATCCGCCGGAAATATCCGGCGGCACGACAACGTCGTCAGGCCAGCGGCGAGGTCCAGCTCAGCAGATCGGCGGCGTCCCGAGCGTTGAGGATCCGCTCGACGGGCACACCGCACGCCGCGGCGCGTTCACACCCGTACTGCTGCCAGTCCAACTGACCTGGCGCATGGGCGTCGGTGTCGATGGAGAACAGGCAGCCCATCTCAACCGCCATCCGGAGGAGCCGTTTCGGCGGGTCGAGCCGCTCCGGCCGTGAGTTGATCTCCACGGCAACATCGAACTGGCGGCACGCCTCGAAGACGATCTCCGCATCGAATTCTGACTCCGGTCTGGTACCGCGCTCACCGGTGATCAACCTGCCGGTGCAGTGGCCGAGCACGTTGGTGTGCGCATTGGCGATCGCGGTGACCATACGTCGGGTCATGTCCTCCCGTGGGGACCGCAGCTTCGAGTGCACGCTCGCGACCACGACGTCGAGCCGATCGAGCAGCGCCGGGTCCTGGTCGAGGCTGCCGTCCTCGTTGATGTCCACCTCGATGCCGGTCAGGATCCGGAAGGGCGCCATCCGCTCGTTGAGCTCGGCGACAACGTCGAGTTGCCGGCGTAGCCGGTCGGCGGACAGGCCGTTGGCCACGGTGAGCCGCGGCGAGTGGTCGGTGAGCGCCATGTACACGTGCCCGAGATCACGGGCGGTCGCGGCCATCTGCTCGATCGGGCTGCCGCCATCGGACCACTCCGAGTGAGTGTGCAGGTCTCCGCGCAGCGCAGCCCGAATCTCGGCACCGCCGTGCGCGAGCGGCTCGTCTGCCGTTGCCTCGAGACGTCGTAGATAGACCGGGGTATCGCCGCCGAGCGCCTCCTCGACCACCGTCGCCGTCACCTTGCCGATGCCGGGCAGGTCGGTCAGTGTGCCGTCGTCGACCCGTCGGCTGACCTCGTCGGGCGTGACCGCAGCAACCGCTGCTGCGGCGGAACGGAAGGCGCGGACGCGGTACGTCGGCTCCCTGGCACGCTCGAGGAGGTAGGCGATCCGCTGCAGCGCCGCTACCGGGTCCACGTCGCCCGGGAGTGCGCGGGCCGGCTAGCGCTGGTCGCGGGGCGGCACGGGGTCGGTGGCCTCGGCCCACAGGTCCTGTTCGGCCTTGTCGGACTGGACCCGCTTGTAGCCGAGGTACCCGGCAACTGCGACGAGCGCGGTGAGCAGAAGCTTCTTGTTGAACACGGCAGGCCGCCTCCCAGACGGTCGTGGGCGTCCTCGCAGGCTAGCGCAGCAGTCGCTCCCGACATGCGCGGGGATGAACGCCGGGCCCGGACCGCCCGCGCGTGGTTGGCTCTTCGCATGCCCGACACCCCCGTTCCGTACGTCGCCGCGGTCAGTCGCAGCCCGCGCCACACGTTCAGCAAGAGCAACGAAGCGAGCGTCCGGCTGGTGGCCGGGCTGGGCGTCGAGGGCGACGCCCACGCGGGCGTGACCGTCAAGCACCGCTCCCGCGTCGCCCGAGACGCGAGCCAGCCCAATCTGCGCCAGGTTCATCTGGTCCATGCTGAGCTGCACGACGAGCTCCGGACTGCTGGTTTCAGCGTCAACGCGGGCGAGCTGGGAGAGAACGTCACCACCCGCGGCGTCGACCTGCTCGGCCTGCCGACCGGCACCCGGCTGATGCTCGGCGATCGAGCCGTCGTCGAGATCGCCGGGCTGCGCAACCCGTGCGTCCAGCTCAACGACGTCCACCTGGGTCTGATGAACGCCGTTCTCGGGCGTGACGCTCAAGGAGCCGTGGTCCGGAAGGCGGGTGTCATGGGGGTGGTCATCGCCGGTGGTGAGGTTCGGCCGGGCGACGCGATCCGGGTCGACCTGCCGCCTTCACCGCACCGAGGCCTCGTTCCCGGTGTGACCGACGATGCGGTCACAGTGGCGTGCGCTCGCAACGAGGCGCAGACTGGATCGGGTACGGAAGCGTCCAGGGTTGTGGGGTGCTCGATGTCCGACCAGAAGACTGCGACAGCCGACCTGGTTCCGGTGCTGTCTCGGGGGAAGCATCGCAACCCCCGAAGGGGTGCGTGCTTCATGGAGTACGCGTCGTATCTCGCCGGCGAGCGATGGAGTGATCACCCGGCGTGTACACACGCGTTGCTCGCTGCGCTGGCCCGTCACGTCAACGACTACACGACCGACGCGGCGCGCCCGCGCCTGGCCGAGTTGGTTCCGTCCGTCATCGGGCTGACGAGTGACAACGTCCGGGTTGACGTCCTCATCGCCCTGCGAGGGGCGAGAACGGCCCTGCCCGTCGTCGCGGCTGAACGCCAGCGGGTGCTCGCGGCTGCCGTTCTTGCGGCCGAACGGATGCTCGCCGAGCTGGACGGACGTCCCGCGGACAGCATCACCGAGCTGAGCCGACGAAGCCTCGACCAGGTTCCGCAGGCAGAGCAATGGGCCCGGCAGTTCACCCGCGGGATCAGGACATCAGCCAAGGCATTCCGACGTCACGCCGGACCGACCACCGTGCATTGCGCGGTCGAGGGCATCGCACAGGCCTGCGTGGCTGATCCGGACAGCCTCCTCCGGGAGTTGCTGTCCAGCACAATCGAGGACTGCCGCGAGATGATCGGCCCGCACGCGCCGACCCCTGCTCCCGTCCAGACCGCTCGGTGGTCGAATGCCCGCCGACTCGCCCGAGTCCGCTGACTGGTGCCTGCGAGCCGAACCAGGTGGACATGAACTCCTGACCTCGTGGGCAGGTATTGCTGACGTGGGACGGGAGTCAGCGGTCCACCGATGAGTTCCAGCGCCAGGCGACGTTTGACGTGACATGAAGCGTGTTCCCAGCGGCGACACCCGTTGACATCGGTGGTGCGCCGTGTCCGTTCGCGTTCCGTAAGCCCCCGGGCCGACAACTGGCCTGACGATGGGTGGGGTGTTACGCCGCGGCGCGCCGATGACGTGTCTCGTCGTCGCCGTCATCGGACTGGTCGCTGCCTGCACTGGTACGCCTCCCGCCCCGGACACCGGTCCCACACCGGCCGCCGCCCCGCCCGGCTATCAGTACCCCGACCCGCCGCCGGCGCCGGACGGGCCGCTCGGGGGAGCGGTGGACGACGCCATTGCGGCGCTGGTGGCAGGGCTGGCCGCGAAGGAACTAGACACGACGGCGGTTGAGCACATCGCCGTAAGCAAGGATGCGCGGCTGGGCTGGTTCCTGGCCGACGTGTTGCGGTTCATCCAGCAGGGGCCTGAGCAACAGCAGCTGCTTGCCGCCTTCGAGGCCGTCATGAGCGTCGACCCGTCTGCCGACCCCACGTTCGCGACCAACCCCTGGCGCAGCGTCACCAATCACCTGATCGCCTGGGACCTACCGGCTCACCGCGGCTACCGTGAGGACAAGGCCGGCCTCTTCACCCTGATCGAGCCCGGATGGCGGCCCTTCTTCGACGATGCCGAGTCGGCCATCGACTGGCGGATCGTGTCCTGGGGTGGCGTCCAGATCGACAACCGTCCTCTGGGTGATGACCAGCCGTGTCCCCGTGGCTGCATTCCGGCGCTGGACGACCCGGAGTTGGTGTCCGGCGAAGCCGGGAGGTGGTACCCGGACGATGCCCTGGTGTTCGGGGTCGAGGTCAACGGCGAGGCGGTTGCGTTTCCGAAGAACATGATGGAGGTACACGAGCTGGTCAACATCACCATCGGCCGCAGCCGTCTCGGCATCCCCTACTGCACGCTGTGCGGTTCTGCCCAGGCATACCTCACCGACGACGTGCCGGCCGGGATCGAACCGTTGGTGCTTCGCACGTCCGGTCTGCTCTCGCGGTCGAACAAGGTGATGTACGACCTGGGGACGCTGTCGGTCTTCGACACGTTCACCGGCGAGGCGGTGTCCGGGCCCCTTCACCGTGCGGGGTTCGTCCTGGAGCAGGTGTCCGTGGTCACTACCACCTGGGGCGAGTGGCGAGCTGCTCATCCAGCATCGCGGATCGTTGCCGAGGACGGGGGAATCGGCCAGACCTATCCGGCTGACCCGCTGCAAGGCCGGGATGACGCTGGGCCGATCTTTGCGGTAGGCCCGGTGGACGAACGATTTCCGGTCCATGCGCAGGTGCTCGGCGTGGTGATTGCCGACGGGACAGCAGTCGCCTTCCCCGTCGACCAGGCACTGGCCGCACTCGGGCAGGGACGACACGTCTCGGTCGGGGAGGTCGAGGCCTATGTCGATGCCGGCGGGCTTCGGGCCCGGATGGTCGGCGGCGACGAGCTGCCGACGCATCAGGCTTTCTGGTTCGCCTGGAGCCAGTTCCACCCGGGGACGCTGGTCTGGACGCCCATCGGATGAGGAGCTGGTGCCGCGGCTGGGGACGGGAATGATGGGTGGGCCTACCTGGACTTGAACCAGGGACTTCTTCCTTATCAGGGAAGCGCTCTAACCGTCTGAGCTATAGGCCCGGGGCGCGCACGGAGCGGCCGCAGCAGGTTACCTCACGGTTCGGTGGCGACCCAAACTCGTCATTCGTCCTCGGCCAGTGTGAGCTCGAGGCCACCGAGCAGGCTCGCCGACAGATTGTACAGGAACGCGCCCAGGGTCGCCAATGCCGTGACCAGCACGACGTCGACGACCGCGATCAGGGTGGTGAAGCCGAGCACGCGCGACAGGGCCGTGTAGTTCTCCAGCTGGAAGCCGGCGTTGGTCTCCGACGAGGTCAGGTCGCGGATGAGGTCGCCGACGGCTGTGAACACACCGGCGGCGTCGAGCACCGACCAGAGCACGGCGACGGCCACGAACAGTGTGATGCCCAGCGCCACCGAGAGCAGGAATGCCGTCTTCATCACCGACCACGGGTCGACCCGCAACAGCCGCAACCGAGCCTTCCGGACCCGGCTGCGCCGAGCTGACGCCGCCGGGCGGGTCGACGAAGCCCGCCGGGTGGGAGCGGGCGTGTAGCCCAGGGTCGACGGGTGCGCCCGCGTGCTGACCTGGGTTGCGACGGGTTCGACCATGCCCTCGCCGTGGGTCAGCGGGCCGGGCATCACGGGCGGCACCGGCACCACGGGGTCAGCGGTGGGTGCCCGCGCCGCGTGGGACGGCGGCGCCTCGTCCCGGGTGGCCGCTGCTGCGGCAAGCGCGGCCGCCATCGGCGACTCGGTGGCGGTCCGGTGCATCGGCGGTGGGGGGGCCATCGCCGCCATGGCCGCAGCGGCGCCGGTCGGCGCCGACGGAGCTGGTGCGGCAGGTGGGGACTCCGGCTGCGCCAGCGCTGCCTGCGCAGCGCCAGCAGTCGCATCAGCCGACGGTCCTTGCGTGGAGGGCGAGTGCCGGGCAGAGGGTGCCGACCGGGCGGCGTCGACGACCGCTGGGGCCGGCGACTCGCCCGCATCGCTTGATCTGGCTGCCGGTCCGTTGTCCACGACGGCGCCCGGGTCGGCCTGCGTGTTCAGAGCATCCTGCACCCGGTGGGCAGCCTCCCGGGTGGCCTGCGCAGCCCGGGATGCCTGCGCCCGCAGCGCTGCGGCCACCTCGTAGGCGGTGGACGCCTTGGTCGCATGAGCGCCACCGCCGGTGCCGCCGCCGTTGCCGGCTGCGCCGTTGCCCGACGTCCGGTCGGCCGAGCTGTCTTCCGGGGAGTCGACCGTTGTCGGCGCGTCGTCGCGCACATCGGAACTCGACGTGGGACGTCCTGTCTCGCCGCTGGTCGTCACGAGCTATCACCCTCCGAGCCCCGGGCCCGGTCCGCCGAAACGGACTCCGTTACCGCATCGTCCTCGGCGTTGCGAGCGATCGCAACGACGGCGTCCCCCACGCCGAGAGCGACGTACCTGACCCCCATGGTGTCACGTCCCTTGGCCGGCACGTCACGAACCGGGCTTCGTGTCACCCCACCCGACGCCCGGATGGCCAGAACCTCGTCGCCCTCGCCGACCACCAACGCACCCACCAGAGACCCGCGATCCTCGTTGATCTTCATGGCCCTGATGCCCAGACCGCCACGTCCCTGGACGCGGTAGTCCTCGACCCTCGTCCGCTTTGCATACCCACCATCTGTGACGGTGAAGACGTAGGACTCGGTTCCGTCGCGGACGATCGACATCGACAGGACCTCGTCGCCGTCGCGGAACTTCATGCCGAACACCCCGCCGGTCGCACGGCCCATCGGCCGGAGCTGTTCGTTGGTCGCGGTGAACCGGATCGCCTGCGCCTTGCGGGACACCAGCAGGATGTCGTCGGTGGGCCCGACGAGCTCCGCGCCGATCACCTCATCGTCGTCGTTGCGGAACGCGACGGCGATGACGCCGCCGGTGCGGCTCGAGTCGTACTCGGTCAGCCGGGTCTTCTTGGCCAGGCCATGCTTGGTGGCGAGTACGAGGTAGGGCGACTGCTCGTAGTCGCGCAGCGCGAGGACCTTGGCGATCTTCTCGTCCGGCTGGAACGCCAGCAGGTTGGCGACGTGCTGGCCCTTGGCGTCTCGCGCCAGCTCCGGCAGTTCGTACGCCTTCGCCCGGTAGACCCGCCCGCGGTTGGTGAAGAACAGGAGCCAATGGTGCGTCGTCGTGACGAAGAACTGCTCGACGACGTCGTCCTCGCGCAGTTGGGCGCCGCGAACGCCCTTGCCGCCGCGCTTCTGCGACCGGTAGAGGTCGACCTTGGTGCGCTTGGCGTATCCGCCGCGGGTGATCGTGACGACCACCGGTTCCTCCGGGATGAGGTCCTCGGCGGTCATGTCGCCCTCGGCCGGGACCAGCCGGGTGCGCCGCTCGTCGCCGTACTTGTCGACGATCTCGGCCAGCTCCCCGCGGATGATCGAGCGCTGCCGCTCCGCAGAGCTGAGGATGTCGTTGTACCCGTCGATCTCGCGCATCCGCTCCTCGTACTCGTCGAGGATCTTCTGCCGCTCGAGGGCGGCGAGCCGACGTAGCTGCATCTCCAGGATGGCGTCGGCCTGGAGCCCGTCGACCTCGAGCAGCGCCATCAGGCCGCGGCGAGCGTCGTCGACCGTCGCGCTGGCCCGGATGAGCGCGATGACCTCGTCGAGTGCGTCCAGGGCCTTGAAGTAGCCGCGCAGGATGTGGGCGCGCTCCTCGGCCTTGCGCAGCCGGAAGCAGGTCCGGCGGACGATGACCTCGATCTGGTGCGTGGCCCAGTGCCGGACGAAGGCGTCCAGCGGCAGCGTCCGCGGCACGCCGTCGACGAGCGCGACCATGTTGCAGCCGAACGTGTCCTGTAGCTGGGTGTGCTTGTAGAGGTTGTTCCGGACGACGGTGGCGACGGCGTCCCGCTTGAGCACGATGATGATGCGCATGCCTGTGCGCGACGAGGAGTCGTCGCGCAGGTCGGCGATCCCGGGCACCTTGCCGGAGTCGGCCAGCTCGGCGATCTTGCGTGTCAGCGCGTCCGGGTTGACCTGGTAGGGCAGCTCGGTCACGACCAGGCAGGTGCGGCCCTTGCTGTCCTCCTCGACGTCGACGACGGCGCGCATGGTGACCGAGCCGCGTCCGGTCCGATAGGCCTGCTCGATGCCGGAGGTGCCGACGATCAGCCCGCTGGTCGGGAAGTCCGGGCCCTTGATCCGCTCCAACAGCGCGCCGAGTAGCTCCTCGCTGTCCGCCTCGGGGTTCTCGAGGTACCACTGCACGCCGGAGGCGACCTCCCGCAGGTTGTGCGGCGGGATGTTCGTGGCCATGCCGACGGCGATGCCACCGGAGCCGTTGACCAGCAGGTTAGGAAACCGTGCCGGCAGGACGTCGGGCTCGGCGCCCTTGTTGTCGTAGTTCGGCGAGAAGTCGACCGTCTCCTCGTCGATGTCGCGCACCATCTCCATGGCGAGCGGCGCCATCCTGCACTCGGTGTAGCGCGGTGCCGCCTGCTTGTCGTCGCCCCTCGACCCGAAGTTGCCCTGACCCTGCACCAGCGGGTAGCGCATCGACCACCACTGACCGAGCCGGACCAGGGTGTCGTAAATCGCCATGTCGCCGTGCGGGTGGTAGTTGCCCATGACGTCGCCGACGACGCGCGAGCACTTCGAGAACGGGCGGTCCGGCCGGTAGCCGCCGTCGAACATCGCGTAGATGACCCGGCGGTGCACCGGCTTAAGGCCGTCGCGCACGTCGGGCAGGGCCCGGCCCACGATCACGCTCATCGCGTAGTCGAGGTATGAGCGCTGCATCTCGACCTGCAGGTCGACCGGCTCGATCCGGCCGCCTGGAGGGACGGCGTCGGTCGGGATCGTGATGTCGTCGGTCACGTCGATGGTCCTCCTGGCGGGCGCGCACGCCGCATGTCTGGTACGACGCGCGAGCGCGCCACCTGGTTGTCTAGATGTCCAAGAAGCGGACGTCGCGGGCGTTGCGCTGGATGAAGCTGCGCCGGCTCTCGACGTCCTCGCCCATCAGGGTGGTGAAGATGTCGTCGGCCTGGGCGGCGTCTTCGAGTGTGACCTGGAGCAGGATCCGCTGCTCGGGGTCCATCGTGGTGTCCCACAGCTCGTCGTCGTTCATCTCCCCGAGGCCCTTGTAGCGCTGGATCGGGTCGTCCTTCGGCAGCCGCTTTCCGGCCGCGAGGCCGGCGTCGCGTAGCGCGTCGCGCTCGCGGTCGGAGTACGCGTACTCGGGATGGACGTCGCGGCCGGACCACTTCAGCTTGTACAGCGGCGGCTGGGCGAGGAACACGAAGCCGTGCTCGATGACCGGGCGCATGAACCGGAACAGCAACGTCAGGAGCAGCGTGCGGATGTGCTGGCCGTCGACGTCGGCGTCGGCCATCAGCACGATCTTGTGGTAGCGCAGCCGGTTGAGGTCGAACTCCTCCTGCACGCCTGTGCCCAGCGCGCTGACGATTGCCTGTACCTCCTGGTTCTGCAGGATGCGGTCGATCCGGGCCTTCTCGACGTTGAGGATCTTGCCCCGGATCGGCAGGATCGCCTGCACCCGCGGGTCGCGCCCCTGCTTGGCCGGGCCGCCGGCGGAGTCGCCTTCGACGATGAACAGCTCGCACTCTTCCGGGTCCGTCGACTGGCAGTCGGCGAGCTTGCCCGGCAGGCCCCCGCCCCCGAGCAGACCCTTGCGGCTGCGGGCGGCGTCGCGGGCCTTGCGGGCTGCCATCCGGGCGATCGCGGCGCTCTGCGCCTTACGGGCGATCGACTTTCCCTCGGCCGGGTTCTGCTCGAACCAAGCTCCGAGCTGCTCGTTGACCACGCGCTGGACGAAGGTCTTCGCCTCGGTGTTGCCGAGCTTGGTCTTGGTCTGGCCCTCGAACTGAGGTTCCTGCACCTTGATGCTGACGATCGCGGTGAGGCCCTCGCGGACGTCGTCGCCGGTGAGGTTGGTGTCCTTCTCCTTGAGGATGCCCCAGTCACGGGCGAACTTGTTGACCAGCCACGTGAGCGAGGCCCGGAAGCCCTCCTCATGGGTGCCGCCCTCGTGGGTGTTGATGGTGTTGGCGAACGTGTGCACAGACTCGGTGAAGCCGGCGTTCCACTGCATCGCGAGCTCGAGGCTCATCGTCTGGGTCAGCTCTCCGTTGGACGATGCCTCGAAGTCGACGATGCTGCGGTGGATCGACTCCTTGCCGCGGTTGAGGTGGGTGACGTAGTCGACCAGGCCGCCGTCGTACCGGTACCGGACCTCGCGCGGGCCGGAGGTCTGAGTGGTCTCGACGTCCTCGTCGGCCCCGGGGTCGATGCCCTGCGGCCGCTCGTCACGCAGCGCGATGGTCATGCCCTTGTTCAGGAACGCCATCTCGCGGAACCGGGTGGAGAGCGTCTCGAAGTCGTAGTCGGTGGTCTCGAAGATGTCGTCGCTGGGCCAGAACGTGGTGGTGGTGCCGGTGTCGTCGGTGGCCTCGCCACGCTCGACCGGTCCCTTCGGGACGCCGTACATGTACGACTGCCGCCAGCGGTAGCCGTCGCGGGCGACCTCGACGTCGACCCGGCTCGACAGCGCGTTGACCACCGAGACGCCGACACCGTGCAGGCCGCCGGAGACCTTGTATCCGCCGCCGCCGAACTTGCCACCGGCGTGCAACTGGGTCATGACCACCTCGAGCGCCGGCTTCCTCTCGATCGGGTGTTCGTCGACGGGGATGCCGCGGCCGTTGTCCACCACCCGGACGGCGCCGCCGGGAAGCAGTGTCACGTCGATGCTGTCGGCGTGGCCGGCGAGAGCCTCGTCGACGGAGTTGTCGACGACCTCGTAGACCAGGTGGTGCAAGCCGCGCTCACCGGTCGAGCCGATGTACATGCCGGGGCGTTTTCGGACGGCTTCGAGGCCTTCGAGGACGGTGATGTCGCTGGCGTCGTAGGTGCTGGGCGCTGCCGTGGTGTCCGACTGCGTCACGGGTCGATGACCTCCTGCCAGGGAACAGGCCGCTCTCTAACCTGCTGTGGGCGTCTGTGGCCCGCAGGAGGCCGGAGCGGCCTGCGTAGGAATTCGATTCTACCCTTACGACCGCCCCAGATGCGCACTGTGCGGCCCGTGGCGGCCCTTCTGTGACCGGAACTTGCTGCGACCGACTCCCCCTACCCGTCTGCCCCCCACTGGATCGGCTGTGGACTCGTCAGTCGAAGTCCGGATCCTTGGCGAGATCGGCCGGGGTGAACGTGAGCGGATACGGGATCACGGTGCTGAACGGCTCGTCGTCGGTGGCGTGCGCGGCCTCGACGTAGTGGTCGTCGCGCAGCTCCCACGCCCGCAGGCCGGGGTGCTCGGGATCCGGGTCGACGACCCAGTAGGCGGCTGTGCCGGCCGCTTCGTAGCGGGCTCGCTTCAGGGTGAGGTCGAGCCGCCGCGTGCTGGGCGAATGGATCTCGACGGCCAGCGTGGGTGCTTCCGGCAGGTTCTTCTCGGTGAACCGCGACCGCCTCGCGACCAGGATGTCCGGCTCGACCGTGCTGTCGGCGAGGCGGATGTCGAACGGGGCGAACAAAACGACCCACTCGCGGCTCGGCCGCGCGGCTCGCAGGATCGTGTAGAGGTTGCCGGCTCGGTCCTGGTGCCTCATCGAGGGTCCGGGGGTCACGATGAGCACGCCGTCGATGATCTCGTAGCGGCGGCCGTCATCGGGCATCGCGTCGAGGTCCTCGTGCACGAACGGCCGACCCCTGGGGATGCCGCTCCAGGGCGGACGGGCGGGTACCGGCTCCGCGGTCATGACAGCCATGGTGCGCCCTGATGTTGTCCGTGGGCAATGCGGTGCTCCTCGGGCCGGACCGTTCTCATGCCGGCCAGCCTGGCACTGCCACACGCGGCGCTGGGCGTTGTCCACAGGCACGTTGTGGCTTAAGAGCTCCCGAAGACCGCGCGGTTGCGATCCGGACGGCTCCCGGGGTCCGACGCTTTGGGGCAGCGCATGAGGAAGGTGTCATGAGCCCACGCATACAGCGCAAGTCCACCGGTCGGCGTGCCGGCGTCGCCGCAGCGACGGCAGCGGCCGTCGTGCTCTCGTTTGCAGCAGGGGTCGCCTGGGCGGCGGATCCCAAGCTCGACCTGGCAGACGCCGGGCTGGAGAAAGCGGCGGTCCTCCTCGACGAAGCTCAGGCCGGCGAGGTCTCGGACAAGGTGCAACGCACGTTCGACAGATCCGTGGACCGCGCGATCAAGGAGATCGAAAAGGCCCGCGCCCGGATCCAGGTCGCCAAGGACGCCGTCGACAACCCGTAAGCTCCGGCATCCTTGATCGACGGAGATCTGCTGGGGTCATAGGCCCAGCGAGGCTCCGTGGGTCAAGCGTCAGCCGTAGGTGTCGCGGGGGCCGCGGCCGGGCACGCTGCGGCGGCCTTTGCGCCAGCTCGGCGCGTGCGGGCCGAGCACGACGACACGGGTCACCGTGCCGTGCCCGATCTCCTGGTTGAGCCGACGCACCAGGTTCGGCGCGAGGAGGCGCACCTGCGTCGCCCACGCCGTCGAGTCGGCGCGCACGGTGACCTCACCGTCGGCATACCGCTCGGGCTGCACGTGCGCCGCGACGTCTGCGCCGACGATCTGGTTCCAGCGGGCGACGACACCGTGGACCGCGAGGTCCTCCCCCCACCCGTGCTCGCCGACGAGGCGGTCGACGGCCTCGTCCAGCGGCTGCGGATCGCGTTCGTCGCGTCCCGGACCGCTCCACCCCGCACCTGGCGCCCACCTCCGCCGCCGCGTGCCGGAGGTGGGCTGGCCTCCGGAGCCGGCTGTCGTAGACGGCGAGCGCCGTGTCCCGTCGGCCCGCGCCCGCGCGATCAGCGCCCGCGCCACGTCGGTCCCCCCCGGATCCCAATCCTTGCCAGCTCCGGCGGGTGCGGCAGGGACGGTGTCGTCAGCTGTGGAGGTGGGCTCTGACGACAGGAGAGGTTCTGGACCGGGCCCGGATCCCGTCGACCCAGCAGGACGCGTCATCGGATCCTCCGCAGCTCGCCGTCCATCACGTCCACCCTCGCACCCGCCAGCACCTCCGGCACGTCCGCCGCGACCGCTGCCGTCACGACCACCTGCTCCGCCCGACCGACCAGCCGGGCCAGCCGGTCGCGCCGCCCGCCGTCGAGCTCGGCGAACACGTCGTCGAGGAGCAGCACTGGGTCGTCGTCGTGCGCCCGGAGCAGCTCGTACGACGCGAGCCGCAGCGCCAGTGCGAATGACCATGACTCGCCCTGGCTGGCATACCCCTTTGCCGACATCGGGCCGAGACCGAGGACCAGGTCGTCGCGATGCGGCCCCACGAGGGAGACGCCGCGGTCGATCTCCTCGCGGCGCAGCCGTCCCGTGGTTTCCAGGAGCGCAGCCGCGAGGACCTCGCGGTCGGCGCTGAGCGCGACGTCAGGACCGAGTGACGACTTGTAGTCCAGCCGGGCCTCGCCGCGGGCGATGCCGTCGGCAACCTCGTCGTAGGACTTGGCAACCAGTGGCCGCAGGCCCTCGACCAGCTCCAGCCGGGCCGCCAGCAGTTCCGCGCCGGCGGTGGCCAGGTGGGAGTCCCACACGTCGAGGGTGCGCAGGTCGGGAACCTCGCCCGAGCCGCCGCGGCTGGCACGTACCGCGCTACCAGCCGACTTCAACAGCGCGTTGCGTTGCTTGAGGACGCGGTCGTAGTCGGCCCGTACGCCGGCGAAGCGGGGTGCGCGGGCGACCAGCAGATCGTCGAGGAACCGGCGCCGGTCCGACGGTTCGCCTTTGACCAGCGCCAAGTCCTCGGGAGCGAACAGGACGGTGCGTAACAAGCCGAGGACGTCGCGCGGCCGCGGCACCGGCGAGCGGTTGACCCGCGCCCGGTTCGCTCGGCCAGGGGCGATCTCGATCTCGATCAGGGTGCTGCGTTCGTCGCGGACGACGTTGCCACGGACGACCGCCCGCTCCGAGCCGAGCCGGACCAGCGGTGCGTCCTGGGCCACCCGATAGCTACTCAGCGTCGCCAGAAAAGCCACGGCCTCGACCAGGTTGGTCTTGCCCTGGCCGTTCGGGCCGATCAGCGCCGTGACGCCCGGTTCGAGCGGTAGCTCGACCGAGGGGTAGGAGCGGAAGTCGGTCAGGGACATGTGTGAGAGGTACATCGGTCAGGCGCGGGCGTCGCCGGTACCGGAGGTGGGCCCGGCCTCGTCGGCCGCATGGACGGCATGACCGCCGAACTGGTGGCGCAACGCGGCAACAGCTTTCATTGCCGGCGAGTCGTCCTGCCTGGACGCGAACCGGGAGAACAGCGCCGCCGAGATGACCGGTGCCGGCACGGCGTGGTCGATCGCGGCCTCGACCGTCCAGCGGCCCTCACCGGAGTCCTCGACGTAGCCCTTGATCTCCGCGAGGCCGGGATCCTCCTCCAGCGCCGCGACCAGCAGGTCGAGCAACCACGACCTGACGACGGTGCCCCGGGACCACGCCTTGAACACGCCGGGTACGTCGGTGACGACGGTTGCCGCGGCCAGCAGTTCGTAGCCCTCGCCATACGCCTGCATGAGGCCGTACTCGATGCCGTTGTGCACCATCTTGGCGAAGTGTCCGGCCCCGATCGGACCGGCATGCACGAACCCTTCGTCGCGCGGGCCTTCCGGTCGCAATGCGTCGAAGATCGGCATCAGCCGTTCCACGTCGGCCTGGGATCCGCCCGCCATCAGCCCGTAGCCGTTGTCGCGCCCCCAGACTCCGCCGGACACGCCGCAGTCGACGTAGCCGATGCGCTGATCCGCGAGGTGCGCGGCATTGACCTGGTCGTCGGTCCACCGGGAGTTGCCGCCGTCGACGACAACATCGCCCGCGCTCAGCAGGCCGGCGAGCTCCTCGACTGTCGACCGGGTCGGCGCACCGGCCGGCACCATGACCCAGACCGCGCGTGGAGCGGTCAGCTGGTCGGCCATCGCGGCCAGGCTGGACACGTCACTGACCTCGGGGTTCCGGTCGTAGCCGACGACCGTGTGGCCGGCACGGCGCAGCCGCTCGCTCATGTTGCCGCCCATCCGGCCCAGGCCGACCAGACCGAGTTCCATCAGCGGCGCCCTCAGCTGGACAGCCGGATCGGCATCGCGAGGTAGCGGTAGCCCGGAATCGGGTCGGCCTCCTTGCTCTCGGCGCCCTGGAGGACCGCCGGTTTCAGCGACTCGGTGAAGGACAGGTGCGCGAAGGACGCGTCGATCGCCTGCAGCCCGTCGAGCAGGTACCCCGGGTTGAAGCCGGTGGCGATAGACGGCCCATCGACGGTCGCCGGAAGCGCCTCGGACGCCTGCGCGTCCTCGCCACTGCCGGCCTCGAGGACGACCTGGCCCTCCTCGAACGTCAGCCGGATCGGCGTGTTGCGCTCGGCGACCAGCGCGACCCGCTTGACCGACTCGATCAGACTGACCATCTCGACCCGGGCGACCGTCGCGGTTTCGGGCGGGAACAGCCGCCGGTAGTTCGGCACCCACTCGCCGTCAATGAGCCGGCTGGTCGTACGCCGGCCGCCGGCCGCCAGCCCGATCAGGCTGTCGTTCGACGTCCCGGCCAGCGAGACGGTGACCTCGCCCTCGGTGCCGAGAGTCTTTGCGGCGTCAACTAGCGTCCGGGCCGGCACCAGCGCGATGGCGGACACCTCCGGCCGCTGCGGCCGCCAAGTCAGCTCGCGGACGGCCAGCCGGTAGCGGTCGGTGGCGGCCAGGGTGACGGTCTCTCCCTCGATCTCGACCCGGATGCCGGTGAGGGTCGGCAGCATGTCGTCGCGCCCGGCGGCGACCGCCACCTGGGCGACCGCCTCGGCCAGGACAGCACCGTCGACGGTTCCCGACGACTCGGGCAGCTCGGGAAGGTCGGGGTACTCCTCGACCGGAAGCGTCTGCAAGGTGAACCGTGCGCTGCCGCACGTGATGACCACCTTGGTGCCGTCTGAGGTGAGGTCGACCGGCTTGGCCGGCAGCGACCGGGCGATGTCCGCCAGCAGCCGGCCGGACACGAGCACCGTGCCCGGGTCGGCGACCTCGGCGGGGACTGTACCGCGCCCGGACACCTCGTAGTCGAAGGACGAGAACGTGACCGTGCCGTCGGCAGCGTCGACGCGCAGCCCGGCGAGAACGGGAACGGTCGGGCGATTCGGCAGGGTGCGTGCCGTCCAGGCCACGGCATCGGCCAGCACATCGCGTTCGAGCCGGAACTTCACTGCTCTACCGTCCTCCCTCGGGGCTCTGCTCCGCGTCGCGGTGCTCCCCAGGACCCGTTGGTCGACGTCATCTTTCCACGTGCGAACGACAAGCGGACCGGACCGCGGCACTGGTCACAGATCGGCCGGGAGGCGCGATTCGCATTCGTGGGGGAACCAGTTGTCTTCTCGTCGTTGTCATAGCGCCGGTGGATCCTGTGGACAGCCGGAATTTGCGCAGGTGGAGCACCGCGCCGCCGTCCACGGCAGCTGTGTGAACCTGCCTCGCCACGACGTGGACGGATGGTGGGCGTCCACCACTGCCCGCTGCCGATCCCAAGTCCGTCCCCCGATAACATCGCTGTTTCCACAGACTTCTCCACAGGCTGTGCGAAGTGGATCACGACTGTCTCGCGTGCTGTTTGATCCGGTTGGTGAGTTCTGTGACCTGGTTGAAGACGCTGCGTCGTTCGGCCATCTGGTGGCGGATCTTCCGCTCGGCGTGCATGACGGTCGTGTGATCGCGGCCACCGAACTGCTGGCCGATCTTGGGCAGGGACAGCTCGGTGAGCTCGCGGCACAGGTACATCGCGATCTGACGGGCCGTGACGAGCACCCGGCTGCGGCTCGACCCCTGCAGGTCCTCGATCGTCAGGCCGAAGTAGGCCGCTGTCTGCGCCATGATCGTGGCACCGGTGATCTCCGGACCGCCGTCGGTCGGCACCAGGTCGCGCAGGACGGCCTCCGCGAGCGCGAGCTCGGCCGGCTGACGGTTCAGGCTCGCGAACGCCGTGACCCGGATCAGTGCCCCTTCGAGCTCACGGATGTTGGTGGCGATCCGGCTCGCGATGTACTCCAGGACGTCGGGGGACACGTTGAGATGATCCTGATCGGCCTTCTTGCGCAGGATGGCGATCCGGGTCTCCAGGTCGGGCGGCTGGACGTCGCAGATCAGGCCCCACTCGAACCGGTTGCGCAGGCGGTCCTCCAGGGCGGACAGCTGCTTGGGCGGCCGGTCGGAGGTGATCACGATCTGCTTGGTCGCGTTGTGCAGGGTGTTGAAGGTGTGGAAGAACTCCTCCTGGGTCTGGATCTTCCCCTCGAGGAACTGGATGTCGTCGATCAGCAGGACGTCGACGTCGCGGTAGCGACGCTGGAAGGCCGACGCCTTGTCGTCGCGGATCGAGTTTATGAAGTCGTTCGTGAACTCCTCGGAGCTGACATACCGGACCGGGGTGCCGGGATAGATCGTGCGGACGTAGTGCCCGATGGCGTGCAGGAGGTGGGTCTTGCCCAGCCCCGAGTCGCCGTAGATCAGCAGCGGGTTGTACGCCTTGCCGGGGGCTTCGGCGACCGCGACCGCGGCCGCGTGGGCGAACCGGTTGCTCGACCCGATGACGAACGTCTCGAAGGCATAGCGAGGGTTGAGCCTGGACTGCTCGACTTCCGGGCGACGTGTTTCGGGCACGACGGCGTGGTGCGGCAGGTAGCCATCGTCGGATGAGGCGCCCCCAGCGCCGGCACCGTGGTCGGCCGGGACGGCGTCCGGCGTGTTCTCCAGCGGTATCTCGCCGTCTGTTTCCGTCGGAGGGCTCACGCTGACGGCCAGCCCGACCGGCCGGCCCAGGATTCGACCCAACGCCTCGACCAACATGGGTCGCAGACGCTGCTCGAGTTGGATGCGCGCGAAGTCGCTCGGGACCGCCACGACCGCGGTGTCCTGGACCAGCGTGACCGGCTTGGCCTGCATGAGAAAGGCTCGCTGCTGCGGCCCGATCTCAGTGTCGTCGAGGGTCGCGAGCGCGGCCCCCCAGGCCATCCCGAAGTCGCCGCCCGCCTCGTCTGTCACACCGTCTCCCCTTGTCTTACGTCGGGGGCGGTTTGCCCCGACAACTCGGCCATGGGAAGACGGCACACGCACGTCCACATCGTCATCCACAGTTGTGGAGGGCCTGTGCAACTACCGGAGTAGCCGCCAGACAACCCGCTGACCTGCGGAAACGCAATCTCTCCCCGACGTGCGCACCATCTTCATGACGCTGGTCGAAGCCGCGACGCTAACAACTCCGGCGGGCCGCATCAACCGATGTCCACAGGTTTCTTCGGCACGGTCGGCGAGTCGGTCGCCGTTCGCGGGCAATCCGGCTGAGACGGTCGCGGGTTGACGGGGCTCCGCCCTCGGGCCGGGTCGGGGCCGGGGTGCCCGGTTTGACCGTGCCTGGTCTCGGCACGTACCGTGGATCAGTCCGACCAGGGCCCCAGAGCCATCGTGCGTGTACCCGCATGCCTGGGGTCCGTCGGCCCCCTACTACTGTTGTCCCTGTCATCGTGACCCTGGAGCCCCGGACGTGAAGCGCACCTTTCAGCCGAACAATCGCCGTCGCGCGAGGACCCACGGCTTCCGGTTGCGCATGCGCACCCGCGCCGGCCGGGCCATCATCGGCGCGCGTCGTCGCAAGGGCCGTGCGCGTCTGTCCGCCTGATCACGGGCCGGCCGTGCCGCATCCTGTGGGAGGAGTTCGCGTGCTGCCTCCCGAGAACCGCCTGCGCCGGGCGCAGGAGTTTCGCAGCACGATCCGCCACGGGGTCCGGGCCGGACGCCCACTGGTGGTCATTCACGTGATTCCCGGATCCGGCAGCGACGGCGCCCCCGTTCGTGCCGGGTTCGTCGTCGGTGGTGCCGTCGGTGGTGCCGTCGTGCGCAACGCCGTTCGCCGACGGCTGCGACACCTTCTCCGCGATCGACTCGACGGGTTTCCGCCGGGTTCGCGAGTGGTGATCCGGGCCCAGGCCGAGGCGGCGCACACACCAAGTCCGGTGCTGGCACGTGATCTGGATCAGGCCATCACCCGGGCACTCGCGCGGGCGGGCAACCGGTCATGAGGCGGGTCCTGGTTGTCATCCTCAAGGCCTACCGCCTCGTGGTCAGCCCTGTCTACGGGCAGCGGTGCCGGTACTACCCGTCGTGTTCCGCCTATGCGCTGGGCGCTGTCGAGACCCACGGCGCGTTGCGGGGATCGTGGCTGGCGCTGCGGCGGCTCGGGCGCTGCCATCCGTGGACGCCGGGCGGCGTGGACCTGGTACCACCCCCTGAGGCGTACCGGTGGTGGGGGCTCGTCCCCGGTATGGATGGATCGGATGATCCGAACCCCCCATCCGATATCACCACAGTTCGACCATTGATCACTTCGGGCGTCTCGCCCGCCGACACCGGTTTCGACCAGACCGCGGCCCTGCGAGGAGCCTGACCACCCGTGGACACCATTCTTCAGCCCCTGTACCTGCTGGTCAGCTGGATCATGATCGGCTGGCACTGGGTGTTCAGCGAGCTCCTCAGGATCGACCACGACGGCGCCAACTGGGCGCTGTCCATCATCGGCCTCGTCATCGTGATCCGGACGCTGCTGATCCCGCTGTTCGTCCGGCAGATCAGGTCGCAGCGCAACATGCAGATGTTGCAGCCGAAGGTGCGCGAGATACAGAAGAAGTACAAGGGCGACCGGGAGCGTCTCCAGCAGGAGACGATGAAGCTCTACAAGGACACCGGGACGAACCCGTTCGCCTCGTGCCTGCCCATCCTGCTCCAGGCACCGTTCCTCTTCGCTCTGTTCCGGGTGCTCGACGGCATCGCGAAGGGCCACGAGCGGGGTGCGTTCGAGAGCAATCAGCGCCTGTTCGACTCGGCGCGGGAGGCCGAGATCTTCGGTGCGCCGTTGTCGGCGACGTTCCTCGACTCGCCGAACCTCCAGACCCAGATCATCGCCGTCGTCATGGTCGTCCTGATGACGCTGACGACATTCCTCACCCAGCGCCAGATCATGCGCAAGAACATGCCGAAGGAGGCGCTCGAGGGCCCCTTCGCCCAGCAGCAGAAGATCCTGCTCTACGTCCTGCCGCTGGTGTTCGCCGTCTCCGGCGTCTACTTCCCGCTGGGCGTGGTGCTCTACTGGTTGACCTCGAACCTGTGGACGATGGGGCAGCAGTTCTATGTGATCCGTCGGATGCCGGCCCCTGGGACGCCGGCCGAGGAGGCGCACCGCCGGCGCATGGAGGCGAAGGCGCAGCGGCGTGGCACCGTCGTCCCGGCCGGGCAGGTGGCAGACGAACCGCCGGCCGAGCCGCCACCGGTCAGACAGCAGCCCAAACGCGACACGCGGGCCCAACGCAAGGGGAGTCCGCAGCGGTCGAACAAGAAGAAGCGGAAGCGTTGACGGCGGCGTTCGCCGGTGCCCGTGGTAAGTCCGACGTACGTCGAGGAGCTCGAAAAGTGGCTGAGGCCGTGACACCCCCGGTGTCGGTATCCGCGCCGGCAACGGCGCCCGCACGTCTTGGTGAACTGGAGCACGAAGGCGACATCGCCGCCGACTACCTCGAGGGCCTACTCGACATCGCCGATTACGACGGCGACATCGACATGGATGTCGAAGGCGACCGCGCCATGGTGTCGGTCGTCGGCGCAGACCTGGAGGAACTGGTCGGCGACGAGGGTGAGGTACTGGAAGCACTCCAGGAGCTCACCCGGCTGGCTGTCGTGCGCGGGACAGGAGAACGCAGCCGGTTGATGCTGGACATCAGCGGCTTCCGCGCACGCAAGCGCGAGGAACTGACCGCCCTGGCCACGCGGACGGCCGGGCAGGTGCGGGCCAGTGGTGAGCCGGCTCCACTCAGTCCGATGACGCCGTTTGAGCGCAAGGTCGTCCACGATGCCGTCGCGGCGGCGGGGCTCCGCAGCGAGTCGGAGGGCGAGGAACCACAGCGGTACGTCGTGGTACTTCCCGACTAGTCATCACGCATGCCCGACCCAGACGACGGCGCGCCGGATCACCGGCGCGCCGTTTCACGTGAAACACGGCCGCAGACGGAGAGGTCGTCCGTCGCTGCTCCACCGGCTCCGCCAGCTGCGCAGGCAGTCTTCGGTGATCGGCTCGGACTCGCCGTTCACTACGTGGCCCTCCTGGCGGGAGCTGGCATCGAACGCGGCTTGATCGGGCCGCGCGAGGTTCCGCGGTTGTGGGATCGGCACGTGCTGAACTGTGCCGTCGTGCACGATGCCCTGGTGCCGGGATCGACGGTCGCCGATGTGGGGTCCGGGGCGGGTTTACCGGGGATCGTGCTCGCGATCGTCCGGCCGGACGTGCGGGTCACCTTGGTGGAACCGCTGCTTCGCCGTTCAACCTTTCTCACCGAAGTGGTCGAGGTCCTGGCACTGGGGAACGCGACAGTCGTCCGCGGCAGAGCCGAGGAGCTCGCGGGGGAGGTCCGGGTCGAGGCGGTGACGGCTCGCGCGGTCGCCCCACTGGCGCGCTTGGCCGGCTGGTCGCTTCCGCTGTTGTCCCCAGGAGGCCGTCTGTTGGCCATCAAGGGGGAGTCTGTTGTGGACGAAGTCGCCGCGGCGTCGGTCAGACTGCGCACAATGGGCGCGACCTCCTGGAGTGTCCAGGAGTTCGGCGTCGGCATAGTCGACCCGCCGACACGGGTGGCGGTGGTCGAAGTCGGGGCCGAGGTAGGCAAGGCTGTATCGAGAAGTCCGCACGCTCACGGTCGGCAGGGCTGGGGCCGTGGCTACGGACAGCGACGGAGGAGGGGCAGGACATGACCGTGTCCACCGCGGCACCCGGGCTGGGCTGGCCCGAGAACGGCCGGACCGCGGGACGCGAGGCAGAACCTGGTCAGGGGGGAACCACAGCGGCCGTGTCGGGCCCTGCCCCGCTCGGCTGGCCCGACCACCCGGCGGGCGCAACGGCGGGCTCTGCCTCCACCGAGGTGAGGGCGCCACTGCAGGCGCCGGCCCCGGCGCCAAGCGTGCGGGAGGCGGAGCCGGTCCGCACGGCCGCACAGGTCGTCAGCGAGCACGCGGTGGTGGCTGGAGCCCTGACCGATGCTGACACACCGATCGCACATCAGGCGGCAGCGGCGGTGCTCGTGTTCGGGCGGCACCGCGAGGCACTGCCGGCTCCAGCGTCGACCCGGGTGATGGTCGTGGCCAACCAGAAGGGTGGGGTCGGCAAGACCACCACGACGGTCAACGTCGCGGCAGCGCTGGCGGTCAGCGGGCTGCGGGTGCTGGTCATCGATCTGGACCCGCAGGGCAACGCATCGACGGCGATGGGGATCGACCACCACGCGGACATCCCCAGCGTCTACGACGTGCTGGTGGACGAGCGCCCGATCAGCGACGTGGTGGCTGCCGTCGACGGTTTCGAGGGGCTGTCGTGCGCTCCCGCGACGATCGACCTGGCCGGCGCCGAGATCGAGCTCGTGTCGCTCGTCGCCCGGGAGTCTCGGCTTCGCAAGGCACTCACGGCGCACCTGTCGGCCTTGACCGAGGGCGACGGTTACGACTACGTCCTGATCGACTGCCCGCCGTCACTGGGCTTGCTGACGGTGAACGCGCTGGTCGGCGGCGACGAGGTACTCATCCCGATCCAGTGTGAGTACTACGCGCTGGAAGGGCTGAGCCAATTGCTCAAGAACATCGACCTGGTCCGTGCGCACCTCAACCCGTCTCTGGCCGTGTCGACCATCCTGCTGACGATGTACGACGCCCGGACCCGCTTGGCCGCCCAGGTTGCCGACGAGGTCCGCAGCCATTTCGGGGACACGGTTCTACAGACAACGATTCCGCGGTCGGTGCGCATCAGCGAAGCGCCGAGCTACGGCCAGACGGTCATGACCTACGATCCAGGCTCCAGCGGCGCCCTGTCCTACCTCGAGGCGGCTCGAGAGATGGCGGAGCGAGGGGCGGCGCCGGCCGAGGATGCACAGCGGTCCTTGAACGGGACGGACTCGACAGAGGGGATGCCGTGAGCGAACGTCGACGTGGCCTTGGCAGAGGGCTCGGTGCGTTGATCCCGACGGGACCGGCCAGGGAGAGCAAGGACGCCCAGACGACGACCCGCCGGACACCGGTCGACGTCTTCTTCCCCGAACGCGCCCAGGATCTGGTGGAAGTTCCACGTGAAACCTCGAGGGACGGAAACGGTGCGCCTGCGAACGGTACGACCGGTGCGTCCAGCCTGGTGCCGGTCGCCGGCGCTCGCTTCGCTGAGGTCCCCGTCGATGCGATCACACCCAACCCGAGGCAGCCACGAGAGGCGTTCGACGAGGACGCGCTGACCGAGTTGGTCGAGTCGATCCGCGAGGTCGGTCTGCTGCAGCCGGTGGTTCTCCGCGCCATCGACGCCGGGCGATATGAGCTGGTCATGGGGGAGCGCCGTTGGCGGGCAACCCGCCAGGCCGGCTTGACGACCATCCCCGCGATCGTGCGTGAGACCCGCGACGACGCCATGCTGAGGGACGCACTGCTCGAGAACCTGCACCGGAGCAACCTCAACCCGCTGGAGGAGGCTGCCGCCTACCAGCAGTTGCTCGACGACTTCGGCTGCACTCAGGAGGAGCTGGCGACCAGGATCAGGCGGTCCCGGCCACAGATCTCCAACACGCTGCGGCTGCTCAAGTTGCCGCCGCCGGTGCAGCGACGCGTCGCCGCCGGGGTGCTGTCGGCCGGTCACGCACGGGCGCTGCTGGGACTTCCCGACGCGACGGCTCAGGTGCGGCTGGCGGGGCGCATCGTCGCTGAGGGCCTGAGTGTGCGCTCGGTTGAGGAGATCGTCGCGCTCGGCGGCGACGAGCCGTCCAAGCCACGGGCCACGCACGTCCCGAGGCCGGTCGCCCCGCGACTCGCAGACATCGCGGCCGCGCTGTCCGAGCGGCTCGACACCCGGGTCAAGGTCGATCTCGGTCGGAGCAAGGGCAAGGTGACGATCGAGTTCGCCAGCATCGACGACCTGGAGCGGATCGTCGAGGCCATCACACCAGGCATGGCGAGCTGAGGACTCTGGTCCTCTGGACCGGCCCGGGCACCGAAGCGGGAGCATGTTTCACGTGAAACGGATCAGCGATGACGCGGGTTGCGGCCTAGGCTCCTGCGAGGTCTCGTAGCCGCAACGCGCCGGTCTGTGCGTCCTCGTGTGAGGGCAGGTAGACCCGTTGCACGGCGACCACGATGGCCTCGGCGACGACGTCGCGGAAGTCGGGATCGGCCAGCCGGGCGGCGTCGCCCTCATGGGTGAGGTAGCCGAGCTCGACCCGGACGGCGGCCATCCGGGTATGCCGGAGCAGATCCCAGGTCTTCGCCTGGCTGCGGCAGTCGACGAGGTCGGTCCGGGCGACGATCTCGCGCTGGATCAGGCCGGCGAACGTCTCGCCGATGGCGCTGTTCGCCCCTGGCCGGTCGCTGCCGTAGTAGTATGTGGCCACGCCCGACGCGGCCGGATTGGGAAGGGCGTCGACATGCAGGGAGATGACCAGATTGGCGCCGGCCTCGTTGGCGAAGTGAGCCCGTGTGTACTCCTCGAGCTCGTCGCGCATGGACGGCCCGCGCGTGAGGTAGGCCTGTACCCCCGTAGCCGCCAGCCGGCCCTCGATCCGGGCGGCAAGGTCCTCGACGATGGCGGCCTCCTCGAGCCCGTGACCCACATTGCCGCGATCCGGCCCGCCGTGCCCCGGGTCGATGATCACGATCTTGCCGGGGAGCCGCTTGCCGGCCCGGCGCAGGGCTTCCGAGGCACGCAGGTTGTCCGGCCGGCCGCCGGTGACGATTGGTGCGAGTCGGGCCAACGCCTTGAACGTGCCCGGTCCGCAGGTGCCGTCGGCGGGGAGTCCGACGTTGCGCTGGAACTCCCGCAGCGCCTCGCCGGTCCGCGGTCCGAAGACACCGTCGACCCGGCCGACGTGGAACCCCAGCTCGGTGAGCCGCCGCTGCAGCCCGAGCACGTCGTCACCGGCCTGTGGGTTGGCCACGACGTACGAGAGCAGCCGGTCACCGAGGCGCCACCGCGCCTCGTCGAGCACGCGGTAGGTCGTCGGACCGACGATGCCGTCAGCGGACAGGCCGCGTTCCTGCTGAAACTGCCGGACCGCATGGTCGACATCGTCGTCGTACACGTCAGACGCACCGTCGGAGAGCAGGCCGAGCTGGGCGAGCTTCGCCCGGATCTCGGCCACGGCCGGCCCGGTGTCACCGAGCCGGTAGCGCAGGGAGGTCATCGGTCGGTGCCGTCCCTTCACGGAGTTGCCGGCATCGTACCCAGCGCACCGCGGGCGCATCCGCCTCGCGGTCGCCGGGATCAGGCGGTGAAGTCCTCCAGGTCGCGGAGCAGGCTCGCCTTCGGCTTCGCGCCGATGATCTGCTTGACGACCTTCCCGCCCGAGTACACGTTGAGTGCCGGGATCGAGGTGATCCGGTAGGCCGCAGCCGTCTGTGGGTTCTCGTCGACGTTGAGCTTGACGATGTCAAGCTTGTCCTGGGTGGCCGCAATCTCCTCGAGCACCGGGGCGATCATGCGGCACGGCCCGCACCACTCGGCCCAGAAGTCGACGAGCACGGGCTTGTCGTTCTGCAGCACGGTCTGGGCGAAGTCGGTGTCGGTGACGTGCTTGATGTTGCCCACGGTGTTCCTTCCTCGGTTGTGGAGACTCAGCGGTCGGCAGGAGCCAGCTCGGCGGCCAGTGCGGCCGTGGTCGGCGCCTCGTCGAGCGCAGCCAGGTACCGCTCCGCGTCGAGCGCGGCCTGGCAGCCGGTGCCCGCCGCTGTGACGGCCTGTCGGTACGTGTGGTCGACCAGGTCGCCGGCGCCGAAGACACCCGCCAGGTTGGTGCGCGTCGAGGGGTGGTCGACCAGGACGTAGCCGGCCTCGTCGCGGTGGACCTGGTCGGCGACCAGCTCAGAACGGGGGTCGTGACCGATCGCGACGAACAGTCCGGTGACGTCGAGCGTGCTCTCGGCGCCGGTGACCGTGTGCTGCAGCCGCAGGCCGGACACCTTGTCGGTACCGACGATGTCGACCACCTCGGTGTTCCAGATGAACTCGATCTTCTCGTTCGCGAACGCTCGCTCCTGCATCACCTTGGAGGCGCGCAGCTCATCGCGGCGGTGGATGACATAGACCTTACGGGCAAAGCGGGTCAAGAACGTCGATTCCTCCATCGCTGAGTCGCCACCCCCGACGACAGCGATGTCCTGGTCGCGGAAGAAGAACCCGTCACAGGTCGCACACCACGACACGCCGTGGCCGGACAGCCTCTTCTCGTTCGTCAGTCCGAGCTCGCGGTACCGGGATCCCATGGCCAGGATGACCGTCCGGGCGCGGTACTCGCGGCCGGACCCGTCGCGAACCACCTTGATCTCGCCGGTGAGATCGACCACCTCGGCGTCGTCGGTGACGATCTCGGCACCGAACCGCTCGGCCTGCGCGCGCATCTCGTCCATCAGCGCCGGCCCCATGATGCCGTCGCGGAAGCCCGGGTAGTTCTCGACCTCTGTGGTGTTCATCAAGGCACCGCCCCAGGTCACCGACCCCTCGAGCACCAGCGGCTCGAGCCGGGCCCGGGCGGCGTAGACCGCGGCCGTGTACCCGGCCGGACCCGAGCCGATGATGACGAGGTTGCGGACGTCGAAGGTCACGCGGATGCCTTTCCTGCGGTGCTGGTGTGGCGTACCTGGCGGCCGCTCACGTCCGCCTCAACGGATCCTATGGTCCTTGACATTCCCGCCGGCGGACCACGTCACCCCACCGCAACGGTGAGGTCGGTCAACGCCTCGGCCGAGACGGAGTCGCACGCCGGAACGACCCACCCCTGGACGACGTCCGGAGTCTCGGTGGCGACGACCACGAGAACCTCGGACGCGCTGTAGCCGGCTGCCGACGCGGCGCCGAGGAGTACCCGGTCCAGCTCGGCGGCGAGCGGCTCGCCACATCCGGCGCTGAGGAGTTGGCCCGCGTCTTCACTGGCCGTCCCTGCCGAGCGCGCTTCGGCGACCGCCCGGATCTGGTCGGCGAGGCCGCTGGCCCGCGCCGCTTCCGGCGCTGTCGCGACGCCGTCCTTGTCGGCCGGCGCGAGGTCGTCTCCACTCTGCTCGTCCGCGGCCGCCCCGTCCTCGACGGCTTCGGTGCCGGCGTCCCCGCCGGCGGTAGACGAGACGTCCGAGTCGTTCCCCGACCCACCGAGGCCCGCCTGGACCACGAAGCCGACGACGGCGATCGTCGCTGCGATGCCGAGCACGTGCGGTAGGCGGCGACGAATCGGATGAATCGCCACAATCGGAGCGGTGCGCTCCGACTCGGTCCGCGCCGCCTGCTCGGCCGCGAACGCCTCGTCGAGGCGCGCGACGACTTGGGCCGGCGCCGGAACCGATACCGGCGCCGAACGCAACGCCTCCGTGACCGCGCCGAGCCCGTGCAGCGTCCGCGCGCAGGCAGGACAGCCGGCCAGGTGAGCCTCGATCTCACCGGCCTCCGGCGCAGCGAGCAGCCCCTCGTCGTACTCGGCGAGGAGGGTGGCGTCGAGGTGGCCGCCGGTCATCGAGGCTCACCTCCTGGTCTGTGGGCTGGCGTGGATGGGACGTCCGCGGTCGCGGCCAGGTTCCGGGTGACAGGGGTGTCGTCCGGTGCGAGCAGTGGCAGCAGGCGCGCTCGGGCGCGTGCGCACCGGCTCTTCACCGTGCCCACCGGGCAGCCGAGCATCGCGGCCACCTCGGCGACGGGATAGCCCTGCATGTCGACCAGAACCAGGGGGATCCGCTGCTCGTCGGGCAGTGTCGCCAGCGCCGCGGCGACGTCGAGCCGTAGCGCCGCTCGCGCGCCGGGGTCGGGACCGGATGACGCCGCGTCGAGGTCGTCGGACAGCGTGACGGCGGGCCGCACGGCCGCCCGCCGGACCCGGTCGAGGCAGGCGTTGACGACGATCCGGTGCAGCCAGGTCGTCACCGCGGACTCTCCCCGGAACGTGCCCGCCCGCCGGAACGCGTTGACCAGGCCGTCCTGCAGGGCGTCGGCAGCCTCTTCGGGGTCGCCGAGCGTACGCAGGGCAACTGCCCACAACCGGTCGCGGTGCCGGCGGACCAGCTCGCCGAAGGCGTCGGAGTCGCCGGCGACGTGCCGCTTCAGCAGCGCGGCGTCGTCATCCGGGTCGGTCACCCCAGCACCCCCACCTCGGCCACACCACCGCGGAAGTCACCACCGTCCGGCGGCAGGCGGGTGAACCACACCAGGACATACCTGGTGGCGACCGGTTCGTCAAGGATGACCTGGGCCGTGATGCCCGCTGCGTCGAGGCCGCCGGCGACACTCCAGTCGTCGATGTCGTCCGGCGGCTCGGTCGCGCCCTCTGGCACGATCCGGATCTCCAGGTCGGAGTCGTCTCCGTCCAACTCCAGGTTGACGGCCCTGACGCTCAGAGCCGAGCCGAGGTCGACGTAGAGGCCGACACCGTCCTTCTGGTCCTCCATCGGGTCGAAGTACGTCTGAGTGCGCCACGTCGTCGACGCGTCGCCGTCGATCGCGAGGTCCGCTTCGTCGTTGTTCTCGTCGCCGTCGCCCTCGGGATCGAAGGCCGTGGCCGACGAGATCGTGAGCGGCACGGGCTCGGCGGGTGGTGTGCTCGGCGCGACGGATGTCGTCCCGCCTGCGGCCGGTTGCTCTCCGTCGTCCCCGTCTTCGCCGCCCACCGCGCTGAGCAGGAGCTGCAGGCCCACCAGGGTCGCCCCGGCGAGGAGCATGAGCCCGGCGACGATGCCGATTGCACGGCCCACTGGACCCGACCGGTGGGCCGGCGGCTCGCGCGGTGCCACGACCGGTACGGCCCGGGTCGCCGGTAGCGGTACCGGTGGCTCGTCAAGCACCGCCGGTGGTGAGCCGACGTCGCTCTGGGTGTCGGCGAACCCGGCGATGAGCCCGTTCGCCCTGCTCGCACTCGAACCGGTCGTCAGCGCCTCGAAGACAGCCGCGGGGCTGCGCAACGGCGGAGCGTGGTGGCGGCCGGCGTTGCCGAGCGTGCGGTCGGCGACCTCGTCGAGCAGCCTGGGTACGCCGGGCCGGACCTGTCGCGGCGATGCGTACCGGCCGTCGATCCGCGGCGCCTCGGGCAGGCTGCGCTCGCCGCCGCCGGGCCAGCGACCGGTGAGGGCCGCGTACAGGACCCGCCCGATCCCAGCGGCGTCGACCTCTCCGGGGTCGCCCGGCGGAGGTCCATGGACGACCGCCTCCGTGGCGAGCCCGGCGACCTTCACGCCGCCCGACGGGGTGATGAGGATGCAGGCCGGCCGCAGCTGGAGGTGGGTCAGCCCATCGTGGTGGGCCGTCGTGAGCGCCGCCGCGACCTCGCGGGCGAGTGCACCTGCCTGCGCGGGGTTCAGCGGTCCGTCGGCGAGCAGCATGGTCAGGTCGCGACCGGACATCCATTCCCGTACGACGTAGGCGACGTCGCCTTCGAGGTCGACGTCGAGCACCTGGAGGAACCGCGAGTCCCGGACCATCGCGGCCGCTCGGGCGGCATCGGTGACCTGGCCGGCCCGCAGGTCGGAGGCCGGCAGCGTCTGGAGCAGGACGGCGCGGCTGAGCACCACGTCGAAGGCCCGCCAGGAGCGCACGCCAGCCGCCTCGTCGAGCAGATCCTCGACGCGGTAGCGCGCGGCCAACACCCGACCGGGTCCGACGGCCGGCTCGCTCACGGCTCTCCCGGTCTCGAGCGTGGTGTCGGGTCGTCCTCGGCCCATCCGCCATGGTCCATGTCCCGGTCCGATCCCACGCCAGGCGGCTGCCGTCGTACCCGCCGGACGATCATCGCAGCGGCCTCGCGGACCTCCCCGATCCGCATCAGCAGCGCCAGCCCGACGAAGACCACCAGGCCCGCGGTTCCCCCGACGGCCACGGTGAGCAGGTCTCCGGTCCAGCCCCGTAGACCGTCCGGCAGCACGGCCAGGCCGTATGCCGCCAGTCCGCCGAGCACCGCGGGGACCGAGAGCCGCAGGATGTGCAGCACGAGCGGCCAGCGGGGGAGCCCGTCGAGCCGTCTTCCCAGGGCGGCGAGGCCGAGGCTCGCCCCGAGCACGCAGGCCAGGCTGTAGCCGCCGGCCAGCAGCACGGTCGTGTGCGCGGGCTCCGCGGCGGCGATCAGGATCGCCGAGATGACCATTGTCGCGGCCACGCCGATCTGCACGAAGAACGGCGTGCGGGTGTCCTGTAGCGAGTAGAAGCCGCGCAGGACCAGGTAGTGCACGGTGAACGCGATGAGCCCAGGCAGCAGGGCCGTCACCGTGACGGCGAGCTCGCTGGTTCCGCCGGCGGCCGCGCCGTGGCCGAACAGCAGCGCGGCCAGCGGGCCGGCCAGCGCCGCGAGCAGTGCCGCCAGGGGAACGATCACGGCCAGACACATCCGCATCCCGCTGACCAGCCGGTCGCGCACCAGGGCGAGGTTGCCGTCGACGGCATGGTCGGACAGCCGCGGCAGTAGCGCCGTGGCCAGCGAGACCGTGATCACCGAGTGCGGCACCATAATGATCAACATCGCGTTCGCGTAGACGGAAAATCCGGCGCCGGATGCGTCGGCCGTCACCATCGCCCCGGCCGACCCACCCGTCGCTGCTCTGACGACGAACAGGTACGCCACCTGGTTGACAAGGACGAAGGCCACCGTCCACAGACCGAGACGGCCCGCCTGCCCGAGCCCCGCCCCCTTCCAGTCGGTCCGGAACCGCATGCGATAGCCGGTGCGTCGCAGCACCGGCACCAGCGACAAGGCCTGCAGGGCCACGCCCAGCGTGGAACCGAGCCCCAGGAGCAGCACCTCGGTGTCCGAGAACGGCGTCTCGGTGTCCTTCTTGCCCATGACCACGAGATACGCCGCGAAGATCGTGATCCCGACGACGTTGTTGAGGATCGGCGCCCACATCATCGGCCCGAACCGCCCGCGCGCGTTGAGCATCTGCCCGACCAGCACGAACAAGCCGTAGAAGAAGATCTGCGGCAGGCAGAACCGGGCGAACATCACCATGTCGTCGAAGAACGGCTCGAGTTCCGCGGTGCGGTACTTGGGACTGACGAACACGCTGACGATCCACGGCGCGGCCACCACGGCCAGCACGGTCGCGGCACCGAGGACGGTGACGACCATGCTGAACAGCCGCTGGCTGTACGCCTCGCCGCCATCGGCGTCCTCCTTGATGGCCCGGACCAGGGCCGGGACCAGCACCGAGTTCAGGACGCCGCCGCCGACCAGGATGTACAGCGTCGTCGGGATGACCAGCGGGACATTGAACGTGTCCGCGGTGACCGTCGACAGACCCAGCGCGGCCGCGATGATCGCGGCTTTGGCGAAGCCGGTCAGCCGGGAGACGACGGTTCCGGCAGCCATGATCGCGCTGGAGCCGAGCAGGCTCCGCTCGGTGGCTACGCTCACCGCGCGGTCTCCCGCAGTGGCTCCGGTTCGACGGTGACACCGGACCCGGCCGCCGCGGCGACGTCGGCGTTCCCAGCATTGCGGCGCTGACGAACGAGCCGGACGATCGCGGTTCCGGCCAGCAGCGCGACGGCACCGCCGACGACCAGCCAGCCGATGGTGCCGTAGTCGGTCGCGTTGACGACCATCCGCTGGGGGGCGCCGAGCGGGGCACCGTCGACGCTGGTCAGCTGCACGGTCACCGGGACCCTGCCGTTGACCACGGCCTCGGCCGTGACGTCGACCGACAGCTGCTCGCCGGCCTCGACCAGTTGCTCGGGCACGTCGGCGATGGAGAGCCGGGTCGGGTTGTCCGACGTGAACTCCAGGCGGACGACGACCGGCCGATCGAGGGCGTTGCGGATCGTCAGCGGGAAGACGCCCCGGTTGCTCGACAGCGTCGGCTGCTCGGGCGCGACCACGGTCACCTGCCGCAACGGCCCGGTCGCGAAGGCCGTGGCGGCTTCGGTGTAGGCGCTCCCTGCGTCCTGGTCCGTGCGCCACGTCGCCGACGCTGCCCGGATCGCCGCCCGGTCGAGCCGGTCCGTGTCGGGGTCGGACTCGGCCAGCAGGGCCTTGTAGTGCGCCGTCTGCTCACGCAGGTTGGCGACCGCGGTGACAAGGTCGGGCGACAGGGCCGAGGGAGCGGTCGGCGCCGACGGGTCGGGCGTGACGATGGACGGACCGACGGTGACCGGCAGGTCGGCCAGCGGCGTCGGGACGATCCACGGGGTCTGGGTCCAGGTCTGGACCAGGGCGGCTGCCACCTCGGCGTCGAGCGGCGACGGGAACGGAGCCGCGGCCACCATGGCGGGCGCAGGGTCTGCGCCCTCTGCGGCCGCGAGCGCGACCATGGCGGTCTCGGCCAGCCATCCCTGCCGGACGGCTGCGGCTCCGGCCGCAGGATCGGTGCCGAGCGCCGCCGACACGGCTGCGTCCAGCCCGCTGTCGGAGACGACCGTGTCAAGCTCCTCCTCGCCGGCTCGGGCCGTCACGACGGCCTCGGGCTCGCGCTGGACGACCGCGCGCCCGGAGAGCACGACGGTGTCCACGGTCGTCCCTGCGAGTGCCGTGAGCGTGGCCTCGTCGGCTGTTCCGCCGCCGGCGAGCCACGCCACCGCGGGCGCATCACCGTCCACCAACGCACTGGTCAGGTCGGCCGCGTCGTCAGCGGTCTGTGCCGCCAGAGTGGCGTCGGCGGCCGCGAGCGCCTGCACGTCGGGGCCGGCGTAGGGCAGCAGCAGGGTCTGGTCGCCCTCGGTGGCCGCACCGTAGGCCTCCAGCCAGGCCGCTGCCGCGTCGGCACCGGCGCCCTCGTCGGTCGAACCGTCAGCGCGTCGCACGGCGTACCCGGCGGCCATCGTGTCGACGGTCGCGAGCAGGTCAGGGTCGACGGCCCAGGTGACGGGTGCGTCCGCCGCCATGGCGACCAGATCGGAGAGGATGCCGCCGTCGGCCAGATCAGCCGCCAGGTCGTCATCGATCAGGGACCCGTCGGGCAGCAACGACGGCTGCGCGGCCAGCGGCCACAGCAGGGCGACGGGAACCGTGGGCAACGGCTCGACGGTGTCGAGCCACGGCACGACCGTGCGCTGCGAGTCGACGGTCAGCCGTTCGTCGTCGGGTGTCGTCGCCCTGATGTCGACGCCGACGGCGTACACACCCGGAGCACCGAAGTTGATCTCGTCGACGGGCACGGTGAGCTGGAACTGCGCCGTCTCGCCGGGTAGGAACTCACCGTCGAGTTCCTGGAAGAACTCGATGTACCGCTGGCCCCAGCGCAGCGTTTCGTCGGTGGCTACCTGCCGGACCTTGGCGCGGTCGTCGAGCGGGATGCCGCTGTAGCGCAGGATCGCCTGCACGTCTCGCAGGGGTCCGTCGCCGGTGTTCTCGACCGTGCCGCCGAGGGTGAGCGTGCCGCCGGGCTGCGGCAGCGCCGGCTCGACCGTCGTCAACGACGCCCGCACCGTGGGGTCGTCGGCACCGTTCTCCTGGGCGGCCTCCTGCGCGCGGGCGGCCGGTGCGCCCAGCAGGCCGGTCGCGAGGACGACGGCGGTCAGGGCCCAGCCACGCCTCACGATGTGCTCGCGTCCCGCAGCAGCTCGGGCAGCCGCTCCAGCAGCCGTCGTTCGGACGCGTAGCGCATCCGGTCGACGAGCTCGTCCAGCGGCACCCAGGCCACCTCGCTCACTTCCACGTCCTCCGTCCCCAGCGAACCGCCGGTCGCCTCCAGGAGGTAATGGTGCACGGTCTTGTGCACGCGGCGGTCGTCGGCGACGAACCAGTACTCGATCGGCCCGAGCGGCGACACGACCCGCGCCTGCAGCCCAGTCTCCTCCCGGACCTCACGGACAGCGGTCTGCTCGGGCGATTCTCCGGGTTCGACGTGTCCCTTGGGCAGGACCCACTCGAGCCGGCCGCGCCGGTCGATGCGGCCGATCAGTGCCGCTCGGGTCGCGGCGCCGACCCGGTCGACCACCAGTCCACCCGCCGACGTCTCCCGGACGGAGCGCAGCCGCCGGCCCCGGTGGCCGCCGACCCCCTGACGTCGGTTGGATCCAGGGCTGCGCCGGTTGCCGGACCCGTCGCTGGACGGGGACGGCAGACCGGACATGTCACCCAGAGTATCTGCGCCCGGCCGAGGGTTCGACGGCCGCGCGGGCGTGCCGCCGTTATTGCCAGGCGCCGATGATCAATGCGGCGACAATGATGCCGAGCCCGTAGTAACCGGTGTGGGCCGCGCCCCAGGTGAACTGCTTCGGCTTGTTCGACTCGAACATCGCGATGCCCATCGTAACGGTCAGGACAAACCCGACAGCGACGACGACGCCGAGGACCAGGCCTTCGCCGGCGGTGTCGGTACCGGTCGCCTCGGCGAGCATCCCGAGCGATCGCGGCCAGCAAGCAGCCCACCAGGGGGCAAGGTAGATCGCCGGACTCGGTCGCTCGCCTTCGGCAGGCATCTGCATGCCGCCAGCTCTCATCCAGACGTTGCCCATGACCGGAGGTGCGTACCAGATCGCGCCGAGCGCGAAGTAGGCGATCGCGGCAACGATGACGGCGAGCCAGTTGAGCTCGCCCAGGACGTCGAAACTCATCTCTACCTCCATGGAGTCGCGCGTCGCCACGCAGGGTAGCTGCGCCCGCGGCGGCCCGGGGGTCGCGACACGATGGGATCTGCGCCCGGGCCGTACGCTGGTTCGCCGTGACCTCGCTGGCGGACGACCGTGGGCCCAGCCGGGCCGCGCTCTCCGACGTGCAGCGGAGTGCGGTTCAGCAGCTCCTGCAGATCGCACCGGTCGTCGACGAGCTGGGCGCGCGCTTCACGTCGGCCGGGCACGAGATCGCGTTGGTCGGCGGCTCCGTGCGCGACGCTCTGCTGGGCCGGCTGGGCAGGGACCTGGACCTGACGACATCGGCGCGGCCGGCGCAGACCAAGCGGCTGCTGGCCGGTTGGGCCGACGCAGTCTGGGACGTCGGGCAGGCCTACGGAACCATCGGCGCCCGCAAGGACGGGTTCCACGTCGAGGTGACGACCTACCGGGCGGAGGCCTACGAGCCGTCGAGCCGCAAGCCGGCCGTCTCCTACGGTGAGTCGATCTTCGACGACCTGGTGCGGCGCGACTTCACGGTCAACGCGATGGCTGTACGGTTCCCGACCCGCGAGTTCGTCGATCCCCACGACGGGCTGGCCGACCTGGCGCGGCGGGTGATCCGCACGCCCGCGGCGCCGGAGTCGTCGTTCTCCGACGACCCGCTGCGGATGTTCAGGGCGGCGCGGTTCGCGGCCCAGCTGGGATTCCGGGTCGCCCCGCCGGTCGTAGCCGCGATGCGGGACATGGCCGAGCGGATCTCGATCGTGTCGGCCGAACGGGTGCGCGACGAGCTGACCAAACTGATGCTCACAGACCGGCCGCGACCGGGCCTGGCGCTGCTGGTCGACACGGGCCTGGCCGATCTGGTCCTGCCCGAGCTGCCCGCGCTCCAACTCGAGATCGACGAGCATCACCGGCACAAGGACGTCTACCAGCACTCGTTGACCGTGCTCGAGCAGGCGATCGAGCTCGAACGGCGGCTGCCGTCGGGCGGACCCGACCTGGTGACGCGGTTGGCCGCGCTCCTGCACGACATCGGCAAGCCGCGGACCCGCCGGTTCGAGCCGGGCGGCGGTGTGAGCTTCCATCACCACGACGTGGTCGGGGCGAAGTTGACCCGCAAGCGGCTGACCACGCTCAAGTTCCCCAAGGCTGTTGTCGATGACATCGCCACACTCGTCGAGCTGCACCTCCGGTTCCACGGTTACGGCGGAGGGGAGTGGACCGACTCGGCGGTGCGCCGCTACGTGCGCGACGCGGGGCCCCTGCTCGAGCGGCTGCACGTGCTGACCCGCGCGGACTGCACCACGCGCAACCAGCGCAAGGCTCTTGCGTTGCGGCGGTCATACGACAGCCTGGAGGAGCGGATCGCCCGGCTGTCGGAGGAAGAGGAGCTGGCGGCGATCCGGCCCGACCTCGACGGGCGGCAGATCATGGCTCTGCTGGGGACCTCGCCCGGCCCGCTCGTCGGGCGTGCCTACCGGTACCTGCTCGAGCTCCGCCTCGACCGCGGCCCGCTCGGCCACGACGCGGCCCGCGAGGAGCTGCTGGCGTGGTGGGCCGACCAGCCCGAGCGCCCGGCCGGCTGACGCGGGTGGAGGGGGTGAGGTGCGGCATGCTCAGTCGACTGCTCGGTCGAGTCGGCGCGGCGGATGTTCGGCTGAGGCCCGCGCGTACCGGCCCGCCGTCGCCCGGCCGTACACCAATGCCGTGACGGCGTAGCCCACGGACACGATGCCGAGTACGAGGTAGGACTTGCCCGACGTCGGCAGCGTCACGGCGGCGAACGTGGCAGCGCCGACGAACGTCAGGTTGAACAAGACGTCGTAGAACGAGAACACCCGCCCCCGGTAGGCATCCTCGACGTGCTCCTGCACCAGCGTGTCGACGACGATCTTGATGCCCTGCGAGGCGACACCGAGGAAGAACGCGGCCGCGAGCACGGCCGGCACCGTGAACAGCGCTCCCGGCACGGCCTGTACCACGGCGGCGACGGCGAGCAGGACCGTCACCCACGCCTCCTTTCGGATGCGCCGGGTCACGATCGGCGTCGCCAGGGCGGCGGCGAAGAAGCCGATGCCCGACACCGCGAGCACGAGTGCCAGCGTGGCGAGCCCTGCGTCGACGTCGCTCGGGTCATGGAAGTAGTTGCGGCTGAGCAGGATCATCGCGACCGTCGTGATCCCGTAGAAGAACCGGTGCGAGCCGATCGCGGCGAGACCCCAGGCCGCCGGTCGCCGTTCCGCGACATACCGGGCACCGTCGACCAGCCCGGTCACCACGTGCCGTACGGCAGCCCGCGCCGTGGGTCGGGCCGGGTCGTCGTCCGGCCCGAGCAGGTCCCGGTGCAGCCGCAGCGCAAGCAGGCCCGCGATCAGGTACAGCACAGCGGTCGTGACGGCCAGGATCACGTCGGACGAGGTCGCCTGGCGCAGCAGGAAGCCGAGCCCGGTGCCGGTCATCGCAGCGACGGTCCCGCTGGTGGGAAACACGGCGTTGGCCATGACGAGCTCGCGCCGCGGCACGACGTGCGGAAGTGAGGCGGACAGGCCGGCCAGGATGAACCGGTTCGCCGAGAGCACGGCCAGCGCGGTCGCGAACAGCGGAATCCCCGCCTCGCCGTCACCGAGCTGGAACGCAACGGCGACGACGAGACAAGCTCGCACGACGTTGGCCACGAGCAGCACCTGACGGCGTCGCCAACGGTCCAGCAGCACGCCCGCGAACGGTCCGACCAGCGAGTACGGCAGGAGCAGCACCGCGAACGCCTGGGCTGCGGCGGGCGCCGTGGCGTGCCGCTCCGGGGAGAAGAAGACGTACGACGCCATGGTGACCTGGAACACGCCGTCGCCGAGCTGGCCGCACACCCGGATGGCGAAGAGCCGGCGGAAACCGCGCCCGCGCAGCACGGTGCGCAGATCGCTGACGAAACCGCCGGCAAGGCCCACCCGGCAAGGGTAGGCGCAGCAGGGTCATCCCCTCTGGACGACCGCCATCGCGTGCTCGACCAGGCGGACGAGGACGCTCTTCACCGAGTCGCGCTCGCGTGCGTCGGTGACGACGAATGGCACTTCCAACCCGAGCTGCAGGGCGTCACGGACCTCGTCGACGTCGTGCTGCTGCACGCCGTCGAAGGCGTTCAACGCGACGAGGAACGGGATGCCCCGCTGCTCGACGTAGTCGACGGCCCCGAAGCAGTCGGCCAACCGGCGCGAGTCGACCAGGACGACGGCACCGATGGCACCGCGGGTGATGTCGTCCCACATGAACCAGAAACGGTTCTGGCCGGGTGTGCCGAACAGGTACAGCACCAGGTCCTCGGCGAGCGTGATCCGGCCGAAGTCCATGGCGACCGTGGTGGTCGTCTTGTCCGGCAGCATCGACAGGTCGTCGACCGGCGTGGACGCCTCGGTCATCAACGCCTCCGTGCGCAGCGGTTCGATCTCGCTCACCGCTCCGACGAAGGTCGTCTTGCCGACACCGAAGCCACCGGCGACGACGATCTTGACCGAGAGGGCGTCATGCGCGGCGCGTGCGCCACCAGCGACCTCAGAGTCGACGAAGGCCATCCCTCACCCTTTCGAGCACGCTCAGATCGCGGGCCGGTTCCACTGCTCCGGAGTAGGCCACATGTGGGTCCGCGACGTGGACGAGGCCTTCAGCCTCGAGGTCTGCAACGAGAACGCGGGCGACGCCGAGCGGTACCCGGACGATGGCGGCCACCTCGGCCACCGACCGGGGCGCGTGGCAGATCCGGAGGATGCGCTCGCGCTCGGGCTCGGGGTCGATGCCATAGGCCCGACCCGCCTGGGTGGACGACACCAGCGCCTCGAGGGCGGTTTCCTGCACCGGCCGGGTGCGGCCGCGCGTCGCCAGGTAAGGCCGCACCCGCCCACCGTCCGGCGCCGCCATCACAGTGCCCTCACCGTTGTCACCCGACGCGGGCCGCCGGGCTCAGGGCGGCGCCGACCCGCTCGACGAGCAGCGCCATCTCGTAGCCCACCTGGCCCAGGTCGCAGTCACCGGCCGCGAGCACGGCCAGGTGCGCCCCGTCGCGGATCGCCATGACCAGCAGGAACCCGTCGCTCATCTCGACCAGCGTCTGCTGTACCTTCCCGGCGCCGAGGATCATCGAGGCGCCGATGGTCAGGCTGGCGAGCCCGGACACGACGGCCGCCAACTGCTCACCACGGTCACGCGGCAGCCCCTTCGACCCGGCCAGGTGCAGGCCGTCGGCGGACACCACGACGACGTGTGCGGCGCCTGGCGTTCGGTCGACGAACCGGTCGAGCAGCCAACCGAGCTCGTCGTTCGGCGTGCTGCCGGTCACGGATTGCTCCCTTCGGGGTCATCACGTCGCTTCGGCACCCAGCCGCCGGTTTCCTTCCGGCCCCGGCTGACGCCACGCTGGAGGTTGGAAAGCGTCGAGGCCACCTGGGTCGCGTCCTTCTCCTCGGCGGCGGGCTGGTCGGGCGGTGCCTCGCCGGCCAACTCGGCGATCGAGCCGGGAACCAGCGTGGCTCCACGCCGGCGCATCGGCAGGCCGGACGAGCTCATCGCCGGCTCCTCGAGAGCCGGTTCGGGGGTTCTGCCGGGCGTCCACGGCGGCTCCGGGCGGGCCGCCGGCGCCGGTGCCGGCTCGGGTTCGCGCGGGGTTTGCCTCGCACTCGCCGCTTCCTCGGCGATCCGCAATGCGGCCGCGGCTCGGCGCCAGCCCTCGTCGGCAGGGCTCGACCAGTCGAGCGGGCCGCCGCCGCGCTGGAACCAGGCCGAACGCACCGCCTCGTAGATCGGGGAGTCGCCTTCCGGCAGCTTCGGCTCGGGTGCGCGTAGAGACCTGCGCTCCTCGGTCGGTCGCGACGGGCTGGGACGGGTCGGAAGGGCGGAACCACCGACCAGACCGTTGACAGGTTGGACCGGTCGCGCTGCGGGCCGGGGTGCCTGCGCCGGCGTGGCGCCCGGCCTCGACGGCACGGACGGCGGC
>JBOGDS010000015.1:0-57433 GCA_050743075.1 Jiangellaceae bacterium
CGCCGCCCTGGTCCGAGCCGGAGCCAGGTTCGAAAAGGGCGTCCTCGTCGAACGACCCGACGCCGAATCAGGAGGTCGCCAGCAAGTCGCATGACACGCCGATCCACAGGTCTTGACTATTGCTCCGGCAGTGTCGGCCGCCCCAGGTTCCGCCTCTCCGCGCCATTCTGACAAAAGCGACCACGGTGAGAGCGAGCCCGGCGACGAACGCCGCCATCGAGCCCCGGACGGAGTCCGCGAAAGCCAGGGACAGGACCCCGAACCCGGCAGGGATCATCATCAGGCACGCGATCACCATCCCCGGTCCTGCCAAGCGCATCATGATGCCGTGCTCGGCCCGGACCGACCACCAGCCATCAGAGATCTGCCGCATCGCCAATCCACCGGTGATCAGCATCGGCGCCCGGGCACACCAACATTCCGATGTAGAGCCTCCCCAGCCAGTTTGTCGCCGCGATGGTCGACCGGTTCGTCCACCACGCCGAGATCATCAACCTCAAAGGCGACAGCTACCGACTCAAACACCGCCGCAAGGAGGCCACCAACGACTGAACTGCTCAGTTTTGGGCCGTCGACAACTGCTCAACTTTCGACCGCCGTTGACACCTGGCCGCCGTACGCGCCACTGGACCTCCGAGAGGTAGGTATCCGGGAGGAGTGTGCCATTGAGGCATTCGACGGACGATCGCTTGCCGCCGGTCGCGCGCTTGTCGGCCGGTCCAACCATGCTGGGCTGGCAGTGTCACGCGCTTCTGACATCCCGTGCAGCTGGCATCGCGGGAGTACGGCGTGTCGGGCTTCCGTTCGAACACCAGTTCGCCCTAGTGTCCACAGGTGACCTCGGTACGTGAGCACCGTCCACAGGCCGCGGAGTGGCACTCCTGGCTTGTCGGAGCCGGCGCGTAGCGTCCGAGGTGATGGCCAGACGAGCTCAGGGTCGCAGCGCGGCCCGCACACCCCAGGTGGCATCCATGGCAGTTCCCGCGGACCGCGACAAGGCCCTCGAGACCGCGATCACCCAGATCAAGCGGGCGCACGGCGAGGGGTCGGTGATGCGTCTCGGCGACGAGGCCCGCGCACCTGTCGAGGTGATCCCGACCGGCTCGATCGCGCTGGACGTCGCCCTCGGCATCGGCGGGTTCCCGCGCGGTCGGGTCGTCGAGGTGTACGGACCGGAGAGCAGCGGAAAGTGCGTGACAGCCGACACCCACATCTGGACCGACCACGGTCTGGAGACCGTCGCCGAGCTGTTCGAGCGGTGTGGCCTCAAGGCGTCATGCACGTCGCGGATCACCAAGGTCGGTCATCTCGGAGTGCGGGTGGTGAACGAGCGGGGCGAGCTCGAGTCCGTCGCCGCGTTGACGCACAACAATCGCAAGCCGGTGGTGCGGCTGAAGCTTCGCTCCGGCCGTTCGGTGACGGCCACCCATCACCATCCGCTCCGGGTCGTCAGCGAGCGCGGCTTCATCGTCTGGCGCAAGGCGGGCGAGATCAAGGTCGGCGACTCGATCGTATCGGCATTGTTCGGGGCTCCCGAGGCTGCGCACGGGGATGGGCTCAGCGAAGACGAGGCGGTGTTCCTCGGCTATCTGGTTGCGGAAGGCAGTCTTGGCATGGGCTCTCGCAACTCGGTGAGGTTCACCAACTGGGATCCCGAAGTGACCGGCGAGTACACAAAGCTCGCCGAACGACTTTTCGACGTCACCGTTCGCCATTACGACGAGAAGGAACATTGCATTTTCGACACCAAGCTGCGGGCAAGACTCGCCGAGCAGTACGGCCTGGCTTATGTCAACGCGGCTGGTAAGACGGTTCCTGCATGTGTCCGCACGTCTGGGCACAAGGCGCAGCGGGCTTTTCTGTCTGCGCTGTTCGAAGGTGCTGGATGGATCGACCCCACGTCGACCATAGGGCTCGGGACAGCGTCCGAACAGCTCGCGCGCGAGGTGCAGCTCCTGCTGTACGGTCTGGGCATTCCCTGCACCGTCGCATCGACGTTCGACAAGACCTACCAACGCGACTACTGGTCGGTGATCATCGATCCGTCGGCTGCTCACCGCTTCCTCGACGAGATCGGCTTCCGTTCCGCTCGCCGGAAGGCGCAGGTAGATTCTCACTTCCACCGGTCGCCACGCGACCCGCAGTTCGAGAACATGCCGCATCTGCGCGGCATCCTCACCGACCTGCGCGACGCAGTCGGCGCCGACCGCCAGTTCGACCGCGTTGCCGGCGATCCGTTCCGCAAGGACTTCGACCCTGCCTGCTCTCGCCAGCGGCTCGGTCGAATCGTCGCGTGGTTCGACCAGCGCTCTCACGGATTGTCGCTCGGCACGAGGGCTCTGGTCGAACATCTGCGTGACCTGGCGAACGCGGAGTACACCTACGAGCGTGTTGTGGCAGTAGAGGATGCGGGTCTCCAGCCCACGTTCGACATCATGGTGCCGGGCTCACACAGCTTCCTCGCCAACGGCGTCCTTTCGCACAACACGACCGTGGCACTGCACGCTGTGGCGAACGCCCAGAAGGCTGGGGGAGTGGCGGCGTTCATCGATGCCGAGCATGCGCTGGACCCGGACTACGCCAAGGCGCTGGGTGTCGACACCGATGCGCTGCTGGTATCGCAGCCCGACACCGGCGAGCAGGCGCTGGAGATCGCCGACACCCTGATCCGCTCTGGTGCCATCGACGTCATCGTGATCGACTCGGTGGCGGCGCTCGTGCCGCGAGCCGAGATCGAAGGCGAGATGGGCGACAGCCACGTCGGCCTACAGGCGCGGCTGATGAGCCAAGCGCTGCGCAAGATCGCCGGTGCGTTGAACCAATCAAAGACCACGGCGATATTCATTAACCAGCTTAGAGAAAAGATAGGCGTTATGTTCGGATCGCCTGAGACGACGACAGGTGGCAAAGCGTTAAAATTCTACGCTTCCGTACGCTTGGATATCCGCCGGATCGAAACTTTGAAAGATGGCACCGATGCCGTAGGAAACCGGACTCGAATCAAGGTTGTGAAGAACAAGTGCGCACCGCCTTTCCGTCAGGCAGAGCTGGATATTCTCTATGGTGAAGGGATCAGCCGCGAAGGTGGGCTGATCGACATGGGGGTCGAGCACGGCTTCGTTCGAAAGTCAGGGGCTTGGTACACCTACGAGGGCGACCAGCTCGGGCAGGGCAAGGAGAACGCTCGCAAGTTCCTACGGGACAATCCCGACCTGGCGGACGAGATCGAGAAGAAGATCAAGGAGAAGCTCGGGGTCGGCCCGAGGGCGGATGTGCCGGCCGAGCCTCCGGTCGACTTCTGAGTTCGGCGGACCATGACCAGGACGCGTGGCCGTCAGCGGGGCGACCGCATCGGGGATCCACCGCACGACGACGACTCTGACGCCGAGCCGGATCCCGAGCGCGTCGCGCGCACGATCGCACTGAACCGACTGGCCGTCGCACCGCAGACGCGGGCACAGCTCGACGACGCGATGCGGCGGCGGGGAGTGTCCGACGAGATCCGTGACCGTGTTCTCGACCGGTTCGGCGCGGTCGGGCTGATCGACGACGCGATGTTCGCGCAGGCGTGGGTGGAGTCGCGTCATGCCGGGCGCGGCCTGGCCAAGAAGGCACTCGCGTTTGAGCTGCGCCGCCGTGGCGTCGAGCCGGCCGTCGTCAATGAGGCGGTCGGAGCGCTCGGCCCCGATCAGGAGGAGGCGACCGCTCGGGAGCTGGTCCGCACCAGGCTCGGGGCGACGGCCGGGCTGGATCCCGCGGTGCGAACCCGGCGGCTGGCCGGAATGCTGGCACGCAAGGGCTATCCGGCCGGTCTCGCGTACCGGGTCGTGCGTGACGCCGTGGCGATCGAGGGCGTCACGGAGGAGCATCTGCCGGAGGAGCCCACGGGAGACTGAACCCAGACGTCGGTCACACGGCGGCTCCCGGTCGTCGAGCTCACGTCACGAACCCGCTGAGATCCATGACCGGACGTACCTCCACCAAGCCGAACGCTGCCTCCGGCACCTGTGCGGCGATCTCGATGGCTCGCTCGACGGTCCCGCACTCGATGAGGTAGAAGCCGGCCACGAGCTCCTTCACCTCGGCGAAGGGACCGTCCGTCGTCATCGCGCGACCATCGTGCACCGACACCCGCTTCGCCATCGATGGATGAGCCAGGGCCTCGGCCACGATCATCTCCCCCGAGGCGGCCAGATCCTCGTTGAGGGCGGTGTAGGCGCTCAGGCCCTCCGCGCGCTGGTCGGCCGACAGTCCGTCCCAGATCTCCCGTGACGCCGGGTTGCTGTAGATCAGGATCAGGTACTTCACCGGAGTCTCCAGACTCAAATCTCCCCACCAGACATGTCGAGACCAGTCTCTCGGCGGCGACGTTCCAGGCGAGGGCGCCCGTACGGGCGCTGAATCGAGGAGGAACGATGACCGAGCTGAACTACCTGGCCATCCTGGTGGCTGCCGCGGCGGCCTTCGTCATGAGTTCGGCATGGTACACGGGGTTCGGAAGCCGGCTCGCTGAGCTGGACGACGCGTACGCGGGCACGGAGCGACCGCCCGCGTGGAAGCTGCTCGTGGAACTGGCGCGAAGCCTCGTGGTCGCTGCCGTCCTCGCCGGCCTGACCAAAGAGATCGGGACCGACGGCTGGTTGGACGCGATGGCGCTCGGCTTGGTTGCCTGGATCGGGTTCCCCGTCGTCATCCTGACCGGAGCCGTCATCCATGAGAACGTTCCGTGGAAGCTGGCCGCCGTCCATGCCGGTGACTGGCTCCTGAAACTGGTCATCATCGCGGCCATCGTCGGAGTCTGGCGGTGACGGACAGGCAAGAGGATCGCCGCTGCGATCGCCTGAACACGGCGGCGGGCCACGGCAGCCCACGGCATCAGTGTCGAACGTGACCATCCAACGAGGGGCCACGAGGATGCGGGGCACGCGCGCGACCCAGGTCACGAGCGCGCCGTCTTGACCATTTCGTTACCTGGCTCGTAGCCTCCGTTCCTAAGGGGTGCAACTCCGCTACCGCGGATCCGCTACAACACGACACGAACGAGACACCGCAACTTCTCCGGTCCCAGACCGGTACGTCTGACGAGAGATGAGTCCCTGTCCGCAGGGACCGGAGCCGGCACCTAGGTGCCGGAGACGTTCGGCACCGCACCCATTGGTGCCGAGGCGTTGTGCTACCTGGTGTCGCCGCGGCTCGCGGTACGGACCCTGAAACAGGACCGTCCGCGCGCGGGCGCCGACATAGAGGAGCCGACAATGGATCTAGGATTTGTGGCACTGATCGTCGGGCTCCTGATCGCGGTCCTTCTCGGCGTTGTCGCCTACGCCTTGCTGCGCCGTCCAGCCGCGCCACCCTCCCTCCGAACCGTTCAGGCGCCCCTGTCCGACACCGCGACGGACGATGCCAGGCGCGAGGCCGACGAGCTACGTGCCCGCGCACAGGCCGAAGCCGAGCAGGTCCGGCTGCGGGCCACCGAAGCGACCGAGCGCGCACAGCGGGCGCGTGCCGATGCGGAGGCCGAGGCCCACCGGATGCGCGCGGACCTCACGGCGCAGCGTCAGGACCTCGAGCGCAGGGACGGCCGGCTGACCGAGCGGGAGGAACGCCTCGACGCCGAGGCGCACGCCGTGGACGAGCGAGTGAGCGAGATGGCGGAACTCGAGGCGGAGATCGAGCGGAAGGCGGCGGCGCTTCGCGACCTCGAACAGGAGCGAACGGCGATCCTGGAACGAACCGCCCGGCTGAGTGCCGACCAGGCCAAGGCGGAACTCGTCGCGGCGGTGGAAGCACAGGCCAAGCGTGAGGCGGCCCTCCTCGTCCGCGAGATCGAGCGGCAGGCCAACGAGCATGGGGAGGCGCGAGCCCGCGAGATCATCACCCTGGCCATCCAACGGCTGGCGTCCGAGCAGACGGCCGAGTCCGTCGTCTCGGTGCTGCACCTGCCAGCGGACGAGATGAAGGGCCGGATCATCGGCCGCGAGGGCCGCAACATCCGCGCCTTCGAGCAGGTCACGGGCGTCAACCTCATCATCGACGACACGCCCGAGGCGGTACTCCTCTCGTGCTTCGACCCGGTCCGCCGTGAGGTCGCCAGGCTGACCCTGGAGGAGCTCGTGCTCGACGGCCGCATCCATCCACATCGCATCGAGGAGCAGTACGAGCAGAGCAAGGCCGAGGTCGAACGCCTCTGCGTACGGGCAGGGGAGGATGCCCTTGTCGACGTCGGCGTCACCGACCTGCACCCTGACCTCGTCGCCCTCCTCGGCCGCCTGCGCTACCGCACGTCGTACGGCCAGAACGTACTCAAGCACCTGGTCGAGTCTGCGCATCTCGCCGGCATGATGGCCGCCGAGCTCGGTATGGACATCGCGCTGATGAAGCGCTGTGCGCTGCTCCACGACATCGGCAAGGCGCTGACGCACGAGGTCGAGGGCAGCCACGCGATCATCGGCGCCGAGGTCGCTCGCCGCTACGGCGAGCACGAGGACGTCGTCCATGCGATCGAGGCGCACCACAACGAGGTGGAGGTGCGCACCGTCGAGGCCGTCCTGACCCAGGCGGCCGACGCGATCTCCGGTGGCCGCCCCGGCGCGCGCCGCGAGTCTCTGGAGGCCTACGTCAAGCGGCTGGAACGGCTGGAGGAAATCGCCAGAACGCACGAGGGCGTCGAGAAGGTCTTCGCCATGCAGGCCGGCCGCGAGATCCGGGTGATGGTGCTGCCCGACGTGGTCGACGACCTCACCGCGGGGGTGCTGGCCCGCGATATCGCCAAGCAGGTCGAGGAGGAGCTGACCTATCCGGGCCAGATCCGCATCACTGTCGTCCGCGAGTCACGAGCCACCGAGTTCGCCCGCTGACGGACACAAAGGGGCGGAGCGGACCAGGGTCAGAGTTCGGCACCCGTGGCACGGGTGCCGGTAATCTCGGCCTGGTCGGCCGCGGCGACGCCGCCTGCGGCCTTCTTGGTCCCGCGACGTTCGAGCCAAACGGCTATCCGCGAGATGGTGAAGTTGACCGCGATGTAGATCGCGGCGCCCACGACGAAGAACGGGAACCAGTGGCGCTGGCCGAAGAACTGGGTGTTGGTCTGGATCTGCCGCAGCAGCTCCGCGTAGGCGATGATGAAGCCGAGCGACGTGTCCTTGAGTAGTACGACGGCCTGGCTCACCAGGGCCGGCGCCATGCGTCGGATGGCCTGCGGCAGCAGGATCGTGAACAGCGTCTGGGCCCGGCTCAGGCCAATCGCATAGGCCGCCTCCGACTGCCCCTTGGGCAACGAGACGATGCCGGCGCGGAGGATCTCGGCGATGACGGCGCCGTTGTACACGACCAGGCCGAAGACCACGCCTTGGAAGAACGACAACCCGAGCCCGATCACACCGAAGAACATCAGCAGCACGACCGGCAACCCGCGGAACAACTCGATGACCACGGCAGTCGGCACGCGGATGAGGGGCGACTGTGTCATCCGAGCGGTGGCCAGCGCCAGGCCGATGACGGCGGCGATGAGGGCTGCGACAGCGGCAGCGCGCAGTGTCGCGCCGAGGCCGGTGACGACCATCGAGCGCCAGACGTCGCCGGCGGTCTGACCCAGCGGCGGATCCCAGAAGACCTGCCACCGGTCGGCGTCCCATTGTCCTCGGGTGTCGAGTTGGCGGTAGGCAACGTAGAGCAGGCCGAGTACGGCAACGCCACCGACGACCGACAAGACCCCGGCCCGGCGGCGCGCGACGGGACCGGGGATGTCGTAGAGGACGGAGCTCATCGCGCGAAGGCCACCCTCCGCTCGACCCGACCGGCGAGTATGCCGGCCGGAATCGTGATGATCAGGTAGAAGACGCCGACGCCCATCAGCACGGGAATGATGTCCGCAGGAAAGGTCGTGGGAAGCCGGCGGGCCACGCCGAACAGCTCGACGACGAGGAATCCTCCGGCGACCGAGCTGTTCTTGGTGAGCGCGATGAAGATGTTGATCAGCGGTGGGACGACAGTGCGAATGGCCTGCGGGAGGATGACGACGCGCAGGCTCTGGGTGAACGTCAGCCCGACGGCGCGGGCGGCCTCGGCCTGGCCCACGCCGACGCTGTTGATTCCCGATCGGACGGCCTCGCACACGAACGCTGCGGTGTAGACCGACAAGGCGATGACAGCGGGCGGAAAGAAACTCTCCGGCACATATCCGAGCTGCGGCGCGACGAAGACGAAGAAGATGAACACCAGCGTGAGCGGCGTGTTGCGGATCAGTTCGACATAGGTCGTCCCGAACCAACGCAGCGGCGCGACCGGTGAGACCCGGAATGCGGCCAGAACGGTGCCCGCGACCAGGGCGATGACCGCCGAGAGCAGGGTGAGTGCCAGGGTGGTGCGGAATCCCTCCCAGTACAGCGGCAGTGCCTCGATGACGGCGTCCACGCCCGGTGCTCACCTCCCGCCGGCGCCTCGCGCCGAGGTGGGCCGCCGCCGCGGCGACCCACCCCAGTCAGCGTGCTAGTTCTCGTACCGGTCGACCGCGGGCGGCTCGGGCGTCTCGAGTACAGCGCCTGCCGTCGCCTCCCAGGCAGCGGCCCAGCGGCCATCCTCGTACGACGCCTCGAGGACGTCGTTGATGAAGGCGCGGAAGTCGTCGTCGCCCTTCGCGAGCCCGATCCCGTACGGCTCCTCGGTGAACGGCTCGCCGACCAGCTTGAACTCGCCGGGGTTCTGGTCGATGAACCCGGACAGGATGACGTTGTCCGTGGACAACGCATCGACTTGGCCGTTGCGGAGCGGCTCGAGGCACTCGGAGTAGGCGGCGGCCGGCAGCGTGTCGGCGTCCGGGTAGTTGGTCCTGATGTTCTCCAGCGGCGTCGAGCCCTCGGCCGAGCACACGATCGTGCCGGCGAGGTCGTCCGGGCCGTTGATGGTGGTGTTGGTCTCCAGAACCATGATCATCTGGCCGGCTTCGTAATACGGCCCGGCGAAGTCGACGACCTCCTTGCGGGCATCGTTGATCGTGTAGGTCGCGACCACGATGTCGACGTTGCCCTCCTCGATGAACGGCTCCCGGTTGGCCGAGACGGTCTCGACCCACTCGATGCTCTCTGCGTCGATGCCGAGCTCTGCGGCGATCATCGTGCCGATCTCGACGTCGAAGCCGACCGGCACGCCGTCGGGTCCGACCAGGCCGAACAGCGGCTGGTCGAACTTGGTGCCGATGGTGATCGAGCCGGCCTCGGCCAGCTCGGCCATGGTGCTGCCCTCGGGGAAATCGGCAGCCCCGACGTCCTCGGGCTCCGTGGTGGCGTCGTCGTCATCGTCACCACAGGCCGCCAGGACGAGCGCGGTCGTTGCCGCAAGTGCGGCGAACGCGAACCGTCGTGTGCGCATTGCGTGGATCCTTCCTTCGTGCCTCGGAATCAGTGAGTCAGGATCTTGCTGAGGAAGTCCTGTGCTCGGGTACTGCGTGCATGGGTGAAGAACTCGTCCGGGGAGGCCTGCTCGACAATCTCGCCCTCGTCCATGAAGACCACCCGGTTGGCAGCTTGTCGGGCGAAGCCCATCTCGTGTGTCACCACCACCATCGTCATGCCGTCTCTGGCCAGCGCCGTCATGACGTCGAGCACCTCGTTGATCATCTCCGGGTCGAGCGCCGACGTGGGCTCGTCGAACAGCATCACCTTAGGTCTCATCGCCAGCGCCCGCGCGATCGCGACGCGCTGCTGCTGTCCACCCGAGAGCTGGGCAGGCAGCTTCGGCGCCTGGTTGGCCACGCCGACCCGTTCGAGCAGGGCCATGGCCTCCTCATCAGCCTCGCGGCGGGACACACCCTTGACCCTGGTGGGACCGAGCGTGACGTTCTGGAGGACCGTCTTGTGCGCGAACAGGTTGAACGACTGGAACACCATGCCCACGTCGGCCCGAAGCCGGGCGAGCGCCTTCCCCTCCGCAGGCAGCGGCTGGCCGTCGAGGGAGATCGTTCCCGAGTCGATCGGCTCGAGCCGGTTGATCGCCCGGCACAGAGTCGACTTGCCCGAACCCGACGGGCCGATGACCACGACCACTTCGCCGCGGTCGACGGTCAGGTCGATGTCACGCAGCACGTGCAACTCGCCGAAGTACTTGTTGACCTTGTCCAGGACGACCAGCGGCGCACCGTCGGGGGCCTGACTGCTCTCGGTCATGCGAGGAAACCTATCCACGCTGGCCGACCTTCCGCACGGCGGTACGGTCACGAACCGGACACGACTCCGCCCGCGTACGCTTGAGTCCGAGATGAGCACGCGCACATACGAGGTCCGCACCTACGGGTGCCAGATGAACGTCCACGACTCCGAGCGGCTTGCCGGCCTGCTGGAGCGGGCGGGTTATGCGCGCGTGTCCGAGGGCGGCCGCGCCGATGTCGTCGTGTTCAACACCTGCGCCGTCCGGGAGAACGCCGACAACAAGCTCTACGGAAACCTCGGCCACCTCGCGCCGGTCAAGGAACGCTCGCCCGGCATGCAGATCGCGGTCGGCGGCTGCCTGGCGCAGAAGGACCGCGCCGAGATCGTCCGGCGGGCGCCCTGGGTCGACGTCGTGTTCGGAACCCACAACGTCGGGTCGCTCCCGGCGCTGCTGGAGCGGGCCCGGTTCGAGCGTGAGGCGCAGGTCGAGATCGCCGAGTCGCTGGAGGTCTTCCCGTCGACGCTGCCAGCCAGGCGCGAGAGCGCGTACGCGGCCTGGGTCGTGGTCAGCGTTGGCTGCAACAACACGTGCACGTTCTGCATCGTGCCGGCTCTGCGGGGCCGAGAGCGCGACCGCCGCCCCGGTGACATCCTGGCCGAGGTCGAGGCACTGGTCGGCGAGGGCGTCGTCGAGGTGACGCTGCTCGGCCAGAACGTCAATGCCTACGGCGTCGAGTTCGGTGACCGGTTTGCCTTCGGCAAGCTGCTGCGCACAGTCGGAGCCGTCGACGGCCTCGAACGGGTGCGGTTCACCAGCCCGCATCCTCGCGACTTCACCGACGACGTCATCGCGGCCATGGCGGAAACCCAGGCCGTGATGCCTGCGTTGCACATGCCGCTGCAGTCGGGCTCGGACAGCGTGCTGAGGGCCATGCGCCGGTCCTACCGGCGCGACCGCTACCTGGGCATCGTCGACAAGGTGCGCGCAGCGATGCCCGACGCCGCCATCACCACCGACATCATCGTCGGCTTCCCAGGGGAGACGGAGGGCGACTTCGCGGACACCCTGGAGGTCGTCCGGGAAGCCCGCTTCGCCGCGGCGTTCACGTTCCAGTACTCCAAGCGGCCGGGAACGCCGGCCGCCTCGATGGACGGCCAGGTGCCGCCCACCGTCGTCCGCGAGCGCTACCAACGGCTGGTCGAGGTGGTCGACGACGTCGCCTGGGCCGAGAACCGCGGACTCGTCGGGAGCGACGTGGACGTCTTGGTCGCCGAGGGGGAGGGCCGCAAGGACGAGCGCACCCACCGCCTGTCCGGGCGGGCACGCGACAACCGGCTCGTGCACTTCTCGGTCCCGCTCGCCGGGCCGCGACCACGGCCCGGAGACCTGGTGACGGCGGAGGTCACGTACGCCGCGCCGCACCACCTGGTGGCCGACTCCGCGATGGATGCGGGGCCGTTCGCCGTGCGCCGCACCCGAGCCGGCGACGCCCACGAGCGCGCGACGGCAACGTCAGTGGCCAGAGCCGGCGTGTTGCTCGGCATGCCCACGATCGGTCGGCCCGCCGTGACCGCTCAGCCGGCGCCGGCGTGCGGGGCGCACTGACGTTGCGGGCTCGGTCGATGCCGCGGGTGGCATCCCTGGTGCTGTGAGTTCCCGATCAGCCGGATGATCGAGGCATGCGCATGCCGGGCCGAGAAGACCTGCCGACTTTGGGGACGGAAGTGCCTGTTGCCAACGTCACATCCCGCCGCTACGGTCTAGGTCCGTCATGGGTCTGGGGGAGGCCCCCCTGGGCACGGCACTCGCGGCACGAGCCCGCTGGCCAGCCGCGAAGTCTGTCCCACCCGACCGAGGGTGCGCGATGGCCTGCAGGCGGCGGCGAAGGCGGTACGGCACACGGAACGGGATCTCGGGCGATCAGGCCTCGTCCGACCCGCTGAGCAGGCGCAGTGCGATCGCGCTCGGCGCCGGGATCGTCGGCGTGGCCGGCGCCGGGTCGGCCTTGCTCAAGGGCTGGCCCGACGACACGCACACCCGTCCCGGCACCCACGCACGATCGCCGGGCACGGTGGCCGACCCGATTCCGCTCGACGAGGTCAAGCGCTCACCGACGCCGCAACGGCCGGTGGCCGCCGGCACCTTCGCCGACCGCGACGAGAGCTTCGCAGCGTCTGGGACGTCCTCCGATGACCACAAGCCGAAGCGGCCCGAACCGCCGCCCGAAGGGCGACTGCTCAGCGGCCCGGCGGCCGCCGCGGCGGCCGCCACGTCCTTCGACTCGCCGTTCCTCGCGACCGATCGCCCGGAGATGCACCTGGCCCGCCGGGCCACCATAGGACCGAGCCAGGGCGACATCGCGGCGATCGAAGAGCAGGGCATCGACCGCTGGCTCACCGACCAGCTCGACCCGGCACGTGCGGACCCTGAGGGCGACGCCGCGTTCGCGCTGTTCCCCCTCGCCGGCAAGGACGCCGCCGGTGTCGCCGCGAGCATCGAGCGCTTCCACTGGGACGCCATGGTGGAGACCGGGCAGGCAACGCTGGCTCGGCAGATGTGGTCGCGCCGGCAGCTCTACGAGGTAACGGTCGACGTGTTCGCCAACCACCTGAATGTCACGATGCCCTTCGACGGCGGCTGGGACGTCGGGCCCTCCTATCACCAGGACGTCATCCGCGGGCACGCCTTCGGCCGCTTCGCCGACATGCTGCTCGCGGCGATGAAGCACCCTGCGATGCTCCGCTACCTCAACAACGACGAGTCGACCAAGCAGTCGGTCAACGAGAACCTCGGCCGCGAGCTGCTCGAGCTGCACACAGTCGGCATCGAGGGTGGCTACGACGAGGACGACGTGCGCAACAGCGCCTACATCCTCACCGGGCGCACGACGGACGGGGAGACCGGCGCCTACCGGTACGCCGCTGACCGTCACTACACCGGGCCGGTCCAGGTCCTCGACTTCTCACACGCCAACGGCGCGCCCGACGGGGACGCGGTCGCCGACGCCTACCTGACCTACCTTGCCACGCATCCGGCCACCGCCCGCAGCATCGCCCGCAAGCTGGCCGTCCGGTTCGTCGCCGACAGCCCGCCGCCGTCGTTGGTCGACCGGCTGCAACAGAGTTACCTCGAGTCGGGCACGGCGATCGTGCCGGTGCTCGTCACACTGTTCTCCAGCACGGAGTTCTGGGAGGCCGTGGGCCACAAGACCCGGCGCCCGCTGGAGAATCTCGTCGCGTCGCTCCGAACGGTCGGCGTCACGCCGGGTCCGGACGCTGGTGCCACGCGGAAGGCGGTCGAGAACCTCTACTGGGGTCTGCAGGAGGTCGGGCACCAACCGCTGCGGTGGTCTCCGCCCAACGGTTATCCCGACGTGCAGGCGGCGTGGACCTCGGCCGGCGCTCTCCTGGCGACGTGGAACGTGCACCGTGGCGTCGTCCAGGGCTGGTGGGAGGGCCTCGGCTACCCCGAGCCGGAGTCGATGGTCGACGATGCCACGACGTCGGGCGAGTACGTCGACGCGCTGTGCCGGCGGCTCACCGGCCAGGCCTTCCCGGCGGCCGCCCGCGAAGCCCTCCTGGAGTTCGCCGGAGCCGCATCGGACGAGCCCGTCGGTTCCCAGCCGTTGGGCGGGCGGGTGCCGCACGTCGCGCCGCTCGTCCTCGACTCCATCTACTTCGCCCTCCGGTGATCGACGTAGGGAAGATCATGACCCAGGAGCCCGGCGCCCTCGAACGCGCCGCCGCCCACGGACTGCATCCCGACTGCCCCGACCTGCGCCGCCTCGGCCCGACGCTCGCCGACTCCGCCATCCGGGCGCTCGACGCCGGGCGTCGAGACGACGACAAGGCCAGGACACAGGCCTGGTCGCGCGGCTTCACCCGCCGGCGCTTCATCACCGGAGCTGGGACCGTCGGCGTCGCGGCGATCGGCGGCCAGCTCGTCACCACGCGGGTCTCGTTCGCCGCTCCGGGCGCGACGACCGCTGGCACTGTGGTCGTCATCTTCCTGCGCGGCGGCATGGACGGCCTGTCGGTCGTGGTGCCGGCCGACGACCCGGACCTGCTCGACAGGCGGCCCGGCATCGCCGTGCGCGGATCGTCACTGCTGCCGTTGGACCGCGGGTTCGGGCTGCACCCGGCGCTCGGAGCCCTCCTGCCGTACTGGGACGCCGGCCAGTTCGCTGCCGTGCCCGCGATCTCGACGCCGGACCTGTCGCGCTCGCACTTCCAGGCGCAGGACTGCCTGGAACGCGGCTCGGCCAGCACGTCAGAGGCGTCCACCGGATGGCTCGACCGGGTGCTCGAGGCTGCCGGGCCCGGTACGACGTTCCGCGCGATCGCCCACGGCGCGACACTGCCGCGCTCCCTCACCGGCCCACAGGGCGCCCTGGCCCTGCGGGGCATCGAGTCGTTCCGGCTCAAAGGCTGGGACCAGGTGCGCGAGGCGTCCCTCGCCGCGCTCGAGTCGCTCTACACCGGCATCGACCACCCGGTCGGCACGCAGGCCCTGCTCACCCTCGACGCCGTCGCGACGGCGCAGACGGTCGCGGCGACGGAGTACGCGCCGGCCGACGGCGCCAGCTATCCCGACAGCGGGTTCGGCCAGGCGCTCACCGACATCGCCCGGCTGGTCAAGTCCGACGTCGGGCTGCGCGTTGCCTGCGTCGACCTCGGCGGCTGGGACATGCACACCGGCCTGGGCACCGTCGACGACGGCGACATGAAGAACCTGCTCACCGGCCTGGGCGACGGGCTGGCCGCGTTCGCGACCGACCTGGGCGACAAGCTCGGCGAGGTCACCGTCGTGACGATGAGCGAGTTCGGCCGCCGGGTGGGGCAGAACGCCAACGCGGGCACCGACCACGGCCACGGCGGAGTGGCGCTGCTCCTCGGCGGACAGGTCCGCGGCGGCGCCGTACATGGCGCGTGGGAGGGCCTGGCGGGCGAGGTGTTGGACAACGGCGACGTTCCTGGCAGCAACGACTACCGCGACCTGCTCGGCGACGTCGTGACACGCGGGCTCGGAGTGGGAGAGGCCGCCCTCGGCACGGTCTTCCCGGGCCACAGTTACACGTCGCTGGGAGCGATGCGCTAGTTGCTCTGCCCGCGGCGCTCGCGGATCGCCTCGCGCATGCGCACCCGGGCGCGGTCGGCGACGGCCAGGGTCGCCAACGCGGTCACCGAGCCCGCGGCCAGAGCCGCGATCGGCCTGGCCGCCTCCGGCACCTGGCCGAGCAACGACCAGCCGCGCAGCGCCGCCATGATCGCCAGACCCGTCGCCGCGGCTGCGATGAGCACACCCTTGCGGCGCGGCCGAGGTACCTGCGGTGCGAGCTGGCTCTGCCACACCGCGGCGGCTCCCATGCCGGCCAGCGCCAGCCCGAGCACCCCGCCGAGCCCGCCGAGGTCGAGCATCGCGGCAACCAGCCCGGCCGTGAGCAGCAGGCGGGCCGCCGCTGCGGCGGCCCCGTCGTAACGCAAGGCCGGCAGCCAGGCCAGCGACAGACCGAGCCCGGACATCGCGATGGCCGCCGCCAGCGCGATCCGCACGGCGTCCCCGGTCCCGATCATGCGCCACATTCGACCATGCTCGCGAAATCGCCGGCGCCGCCCCGCCGCGGCGTGTCCTGTCCGCACCCCCGTGATCATGTCGATGACATCCAGCACAGGAGGGACGTTGTCGACATGATCACGGGATAGCCTCCGCTCGTGCTCGTCGCCGCTGCGGTATGTCCGCATCCGCCGCTCCTGGTTGCTGACCTTGCCGGTGACGCGGCGGGTGGGCTCGAGGATCTGGGCGCAGCCTGCGCGTCGGCCCTCGAGGCGTTGCGGGCGACCGAGCCGGAGCTGCTGGTCGTCGTCGGAACGGGCCCCGTCACCCGCTCCCACGGACCGGGCACGCGCAGCTCCTTCGCTGCCTACGGCGGCGACCGCGAGGTTGCCCTCCCCGGCGAGGCGCCCGCAGCAGACGGCACACGTCTACCGCTGTCGATCTCGGTGGGCGCGTGGCTGCTCGAACGGGCCGGCTGGACCGGCCCGGTGCGTGGCCACGAGGTCGCGGTCGACGCGTCAGTTGCTGGATGCCGTGAGCTGGGGCGCCACGTGGCACAGGAAGCGGACCGGGTCGGCCTGCTGGTCATGGGCGACGGCTCGGCGCGCAGGTCGACCCAGGCGCCGGGCTTCCTCGACCCGAGGGCGGAAGGTTTCGACGCGTCGGCCGTCGACGCGATGCGCGCCGGCGACCCGGCAGCGCTGCTGGCGCTCGACACCGACCTGGCGGCCGAACTGCTGGCGGCCGGCCGAGCGGCCTGGCAGGTGCTTGCGGGAGCCGCAGGGGACGCGGTGTTCGACGCCGACGTCCTGTACGACGACGCGCCGTACGGCGTTCAGTACGTGGTGGCAGTCTGGGAGCGACACGGCTGACGTCTCGTGCAGCTCTCGCACGGGACGACGGTGTTCAGCGACCGAATGTGTCCTCGGTCTGGTCGGCGGCGCCGGACGCGGCGTCACCTGCGGAGTCGACGGCGTCGCTGGCGGCGCTCTCTACCTTGTCGGCGGAGTCGGACGCTGTCTGCTTGGCCTCGTCGCCGGCATCGGTGAGGCTGTCGAGAGCTTCCTTGGCCTTCTCTGCGCCGGTGTCGATGTGTTCGGAGTACTTGCCGCCAGTCTTCTCGTCAACCAGGTCTGCCGCCTTGTCGATGCCTTCATCGATCTTGTCGCCGAACTTGTCCACTGCGTCGGCCAGCTTGTCCTTGATCTCGTCGAAGCCCATGACCGGTCCCCTCGTCGTCGTTGTGGGCCTTCTACGGCTCTTCCTACCCCTGTGCTGCAGGTCCCGCAACGCGATCGATCGATCTCACCGACGTGGAACCTGCCCGGCCGGCTGGAAGACTGGCGTGGTGGCCGCGCTGCCGTTCGTCGCCGTCGTCGGTCCGACTGCGGCAGGCAAGAGCGACCTTGCGGTCGAGCTAGCCGTACGCCTTGCGGGCGAAGTGGTCAACGCCGACGCCATGCAGCTTTACCGTGGCATGGACATCGGCACCGCGAAGCTCTCGGAGGCGGAGCGGCGCGGCGTCCCGCACCATCTGCTCGACGTCTTCGAGGTGACCGAGACGGTCAGCGTCGCGCAGTTCCAGCGCATCGCCCGGGCGGCGATCGACGACTGTCGCGGCCGCGAGGTCGTGCCGCTCCTGGTCGGGGGAAGTGCCCTCTACGTGCGCGCCGTGCTGGACCGGTTCGAGTTTCCCGGGACGGACGAGGCGGTCCGCGCACGACTCGAAGCGGAGCTGGCGACAGTGGGTGCCGCGGCCCTGCATGCGCGTTTGGCGGCCGTGGACCCGACCGCGGCGGCATCGATCCTGCCGACGAACGGCAGGCGGGTCGTCCGCGCGCTGGAGGTCGTCGAGCTGACCGGGCGGCCGTTTGCCGCCACGCTCCCGCAGATGCGCTACGCGTACGACGACGTCGTCCAGGTGGGAGTGGACGTGCCCCGTGACGTTCTCGACCGGCGGATCGAGGAGCGCGTCGACCGGATGTGGCGCGACGGCCTCGTCGACGAGGTCCGGCGACTGGATGCCGCCGGCCTGCGCATGGGGCGCACGGCCAGCCGCGCACTCGGCTACGCGCAGGTGCTCAGGTACCTGGCGGGGGAGTGGACCGAGGACGAGGCCCGGGAGCACACCGTCCGCGCGACCCGGCGCTTCGCGCGCAGGCAGGACGCCTGGTTCCGCAAGGACCCGCGCATCGACTGGCTGCCCTCCGACGCCGACGACCTCGTCGAGTGCGCGCTCGCGCAGCTGGCCGCGCCCTAGACTCGTCGCCCGTGGGGGCCAGGTTCGCGTTCGTCAAGGGTCACGGCACCGAGAACGACTTCGTGCTGCTTCCGGACCATGACGGGACGCGGCATGCCGACCTCGACGCCGCGACGGTGCGCCGCCTGAGCGACCGGCATTCAGGCCTGGGCGCCGACGGGGTGATCCGGGTGGTCCGCAGTGAGACCCTGGCCGAGGGGCGAGCCCACGATGCCGAGTGGTTCATGGACTATCGGAATGCCGACGGATCCCTCGCCGAGATGTGCGGCAACGGCGTGCGCGTCCTGGCGCTCTACCTGTGGTCGAGCGGCCTGGCCGCACGGGACGAGCTGCAGATCGGGACCCGAGGCGGGGTTCGCCGGGTGCGTGAGGAGACGGACGGCTCGATCACGGCACAGATGGGCAGCGCGACCCAGGTCATGGTCCGCGAGCCGGTGCAGGTGACGGTCGGCGGGCTGACGTGGCTCGCCGACGCCGTGTTCGTACCGAACCCGCATGCCGTCGTGTTCGTCGACGACCTCGACGACGCGGGCCGGATGCTGGTCGCGCCGCAGGTGGAGGCGGGGACCGTGTTTCCCGACGGCGCGAACGTCGAGTTCGTCGTCGTACGGGGTGAACGGCACATCGCGCTGCGGGTGTGGGAGCGCGGCGTCGGCGAGACGCGGTCGTGCGGCACCGGCGTGTGCGCGGCCGCCTGGACGGCGATGCGGCGCGCCGGCGTCCCCCCCGGCACGTCCTACGCCGTGGACGTCCCCGGTGGTCGGATGACGGTCACTGAGCGGACCGACGGTGAGCTGCTCCTGACCGGACCGGCAGAGCTCGGCGTCGCCGGCGAGGTCGACCTCGGCTGAGGTGTGACGTAGGTCACAGCATCCGGATGGACGTCGGGGACGTCTCCTCCCATAGAAGGACGCGCAAATGCCGCCAGCTGGCCGAGGCGCGGTGTCGGTGCCCGGGACTACGGTGCGAAGGGCGCGGACGAAGGCGTCCTGACGAGAGGCGGGCAGCATGAGCGGCTCCCAGCGCGAGCGTCGCGAAGCGGTGCTCGCCGAGGCCGAACTGCGCTCGCGCCGTCGCGCCCGCGGTCGCGCCGGCCGTCGGGCCGCGTCCTTTCGGGCCGCAGCTGCGCTGCGAACCGCGGCCTCGGCCGTACCTCGCCAGTCCTCCCGCTGAGCGCGGCCGACCGAAAGCCGGATGCCGACTCCCGGAGCACGTGGGATCCTGGGCTCGACGGGATGCGATCCGGCCTCCCGGTTGTTGAGAGCAGGAGAATGACGACTTCCCCGCGGCGTGCGGACCATCCGTACACGCCTTCCGACACTGACCCGAGCGTCCTCGGCGCCGATGCCGAGGGCGCGTTCGATGCTGCGGCCACGCCGGACGATGTCGACGTGACCACCGGCGAGTTCGACCTCGAGGACCGCATCTCGCTGCGGCGGGTCGCGGGCCTGTCGACCGAGCTCCAGGACGTCACCGAGGTCGAGTACCGGCAGCTGCGCCTCGAGCGGGTCGTGCTCGTCGGCGTCTGGGCCGAAGGCGACGCCGTCGACGCCGAGAATTCGCTGGCCGAGCTGGCGGCACTCGCCGAGACGGCAGGTTCGCAGGTGCTCGAGGGCATGGTGCAACGGCGTTCCAAGCCCGATCCCGCGACGTTCGTCGGCTCCGGCAAGGTGAGCGAGGTGCGCGACGTCGTCCTCGAGACCGGCGCCGACACCGTGATCTGTGACGGCGAGCTGTCGGCAGCGCAGCTGCGCAACCTCGAGGACAAGGTCAAGGTCAAGGTGGTCGACCGCACCGCCCTGATCCTGGACATCTTCGCCCAGCATGCCAAGAGCCGCGAGGGCAAGACCCAGGTCGAGCTGGCGCAGCTCGAATACCTGGTCCAGCGGCTACGCGGGTGGGGCGAGAACCTCTCCCGCCAGGCCGGCGGCCGGGCCGGCGGTGCCACCGGCGGGGTCGGCACGCGTGGTCCCGGTGAGACCAAGCTCGAGACCGACCGGCGGCGCATCCGCACCCGGATGGCCAAGCTTCGCCGGCAGCTTGCCGGCATGGAGACCGCTCGCGACACCAAGCGCGCCGAGCGGCGCAGGCGGGCCGTTCCCGCGGTCGCGATCGCCGGCTACACCAATGCCGGCAAGTCGTCGTTGCTCAACCGGCTGACCGGTGCCGGCGTCCTGGTCGAGGACGCGCTGTTCGCCACGCTGGACCCTGCGGTCCGTCGGGCCGAGACGTCCGACGGTCGCATCTACACCCTGGCCGACACCGTCGGCTTCGTCCGCCACCTTCCGCACCAGCTCGTGGAGGCGTTCCGGTCGACGCTGGAGGAGGTCTCCGACGCCGACCTCGTCCTCCATGTGGTCGACGGCTCGCATGCCGACCCCGAGGGCCAGCTGCGAGCCGTACGCGAGGTGCTGGCGGAGATCGGCGCGCAGGACGTGCCTGAGGTCGTCGTGATCAACAAGACCGATGCAGCCGACCCGCTCGTGGTGTCCAGGCTGCTGCGCACCGAGCGCGGCGCGGTGGCGGTCTCGGCGCGTACCGGCGAGGGTCTCGATGCGTTGCGCGCGGTCGTCGAAGAGGGCCTGCCGCGACCACCGGTCGAGGTGGAGGCTCTGGTGCCGTACGACCGCGGCGAGCTGGTGTCGCGGATGCACCGGACCGGCGAGGTGATCTCGGTCGAGCACGAGGCCGACGGCACCAGGGTGAAGGCCCGGGTATCCGAGGGGCTCGCGGCCGCGCTCGCGCCGTTCACGAGCTGACCAACGCGTCAACGCGCGGGCAAACTCTCCGGCGTCCTTCACCTTCGCCTGGTCTCGCCGGCCGACCTGACCGACGCCGTTCTCCCCATGTCGAGGGCGTGGCAGGGGTCGGGCTCCGCTCTCCAACTCGCCGTCAACCCGCTCCCCTGATCCGGCCCAACCCCGTTGACATTGGGCCCGGCCAGGAGCACGGTGTGTGTAACCGGTTACGTAACCGGTTACAGCGGGTAGGAGCGGGCCCATGGTCGATCTGGTCGACGCGGGACGGCCGGCCGGAGCCGCGGGTGCGGGTACGACGATCCGTGACGTCGCGGCTCATGCCGGTGTGTCGATCGCGACGGTCTCGCGGGTGATGCGCGGCTCCACGCCCGTCGCGTCGGCCACGCGCGACCGGGTGCTCGCGTCCATCGCAGACCTGGGGTTCCGGCCGAGCACGCTCGGGCGCGCGCTGGCCGAAGGCCGGCACGCCGCCAACGGCATCGTGTTCCCCGACCTGTCCGGTCCCTACTACGCGGAGGTCGTCCTCGGCTACGAGGAGGTGGCCGGCGAGCTCGGTCGCTCGGTGCTGATCCTGTCGACCCATGGCCGCGACGCCGCGCCCGAGATGGTGCGCGAGCTCGCCGGGCGCGTCGACGGCCTGGTCGTCCTCGGCCGCACGGTGAGCGACGACGTCGTGGCCGAGATCACGGATCGAGGGACACCGGTGGTCATGATCGCCCGCCCGGCGGCCGGCGACGCCGACTCGGTCAAGGCGGAGAACGTCCAGAGCGCGCGGGCGTTGACACGTCACCTGCTCGGCCACGGGCACCGGCGGCTGGTGTTCCTCGGCGACGCCGACCGGTCGCCGGACACCCAGGAGCGCTGGTCCGGGTTCCACGCCGCGCTGACTGCGGCGGGCCTCGACCCGGCCGCGCCCGTACCCGCAGGTTTCAGCGAGGACGAGGGCAGGCGGGCGGCTGGCCACCTCGTTGCCGGCGGGCTGCCCGACGCCGTCGTGTGCGCTGACGACGAGCTGGCCCTGGGTCTCGTCGACGGGCTGCGCGCCCGCGGCGTCACCGTGCCGGACGACGTCGCCGTGACCGGCTGGGACGACGTCATGGCGGCTCGCTTCGCGGGCCTGACCACCGTCAGCCAGCCGATGCGCCAGCTCGGGACGCGCGCCGCCCAGCTGCTGGACCTGCGCGTCCGCGGTGACGACGCACCACCACGCCACGAGGTCCTCCCGACCCATCTCGTCGTCCGCACCAGTTGCGGGCGGCATCACCCGACAGAGGAGTCCCGGTGAACAGATCCACCAGAACGATCGCGCTGGTCGCAGCCGCGGCCCTGACGTTCGCGGCCTGCGGGCGCGACGACGACGAGCCCGAGGCCGACGAAGCCGCGCAGGCCGATATCGGCGAGGGCCCCGCCGAGGGCACGATCGAGGTATGGGCCATGGGCACCGAGGGCGAGAACCTCGACGTGCTGGCCGAGCCGTTCATGGCTGACAACCCCGACGCCACCGTCGAGGTGACGGCGGTGCCGTGGGACGGCGCCCACGACCGGATCGCGACGGCCATCGCGGCCGGCGAGGTTCCCGACGTGAGCCTGATCGGCACCACCTGGATGGGCGAGTTCGCGCAGACCGGCGGGCTGGAACCGACACCGGAGGGCCTGTTCGACGAGGCGGTGTTCTTCGAGGGGCCGTGGCAGTCGACGGTGGTCGACGGCACGTCCTACGGGGTGCCCTGGTACGTCGAGACCCGCACCCTCTACTACCGCACCGACCTGGCCGAGCAGGCCGGTCTGGAGCCGCCGACGAGCTGGGACGAGCTGAAGACGTTCGCCGAGGGCCTGCAGGCGGCGGGTGCGCAGCACGGCATCTACCTGCAGCCCTCCCAGGCCGGGGCGTGGCAGACGTTCATGCCCTTCGCGTGGCAGAACGGGGCGCAGCTCACCGACGGCGAGGAGTACGCGCTGGACTCGCCGCAGATGGTCGAGGCCCTCGAGTACTACAAGTCGTTCTTCGACGAGGGCCTGACGCAGAACACCCCGATCGACCCTGGCGGGATCGAGCAGAACTTCGCCGCCGGGCGGATCGGGTCGTTCATCTCCGGACCGTGGCACATCGGCCTGGTCCGTGAGGCAGGCGGCGCCGAGATCGAGGGCAACTTCGACGTCGTCCCGCTGCCCGGCAGGGACGAGGGGATCGGCACCTCGTTCGTCGGCGGCGGCAACCTGGCGGTCTTCACCGACTCGGACAACCGCGACGGTGCCTGGAAGTTCGTCGAGTACCTGACCCGGCCGGAGATCCAGCAGAACTGGTACGAGGCGATCACCGACCTGCCGTCGGTCCAGTCCGCCTGGCAGGACGGGCCGCTGACCGAGGACGAGATGGTCGCCACGTTCGGCGAGCAGCTGGAGCAGACCGAGGCGCCGCCGGCAGTGCCGACCTGGGAGCAGGTGGCATCGGTGATCGACAGCACCATCGAGCAGGTGGTCCTCGGCCAGGTCGATGCCGCCGGCGGGGTCGCCGACATGCACCAGCAGGCCGCGTCGATCGGCACCGGGCTCTAGCTCGTGGCCGCCGACGACGTCATGGTGACGCCCGCGCAGGCGCCTGGCACCGGGCGCCTGCGCGGCGGCGGTACCCGCATGCGGCGCAGCCAGGCGCGCACCGGATGGCTGCTCGCGGTGCCGTTCCTGCTGCTGTTCGCCGTGTTCACGGTGGGCCCGGTGTTCGCGTCGCTGCTGATGAGCTTCACCGACCTGCGCAGTACCGACCTGCGCACGCCGCTGTCGGTGGAGCTGGTCGGCCTGTCCAACTTCACCGAGCTGTTCGGCGACCCGCTGTTCCGCAAGACCGCGGTGAACACGCTGATCTTCGTCGGCGTCGGCGTGCCGCTGACGATGGTGCTGGCGCTCGCGGCTGCCGTCGGGCTCAACAACATCCGGCGGCTGCGCGGGTTCTTCCGGGTCGGCTACTACCTGCCGGTCGTGACCAGCATCGTCGCGGTGGCGGTGGTGTGGCGCTTCCTGCTGCAGCCGGACCTGGGCCCGCTCAACCAGGTCCTCGGCGCCGTCGGCATCGAGGGACCGAACTGGCTCAACAGCACGACGTTCGCGCTGCCGTCGTTGATCGTGATGGCCGCGTGGCGCAACCTCGGCTACCTGATGGTGATCTTCCTGGCCGGCCTGCAGACCGTGCCGCGGGAGATGCTCGAGGCCGCTGAGGTGGACGGCGCGAGGGCCTGGCAGCGGTTCTGGCGGGTGACCGTACCCATGATCCGCCCCACGCTGCTGTTCGGCGCGGTGATCACCGCGATCGGCTACATGAACTTCTTCGAGGAACCGCTCGTCATGACCGACGGCGGGCCGCTGAACAGCACCCGGTCGGTGTCGCTGTACGTCTATGACCACTTCGGGTTCGGCAACTACAGCTACGCGGCCGCGGCCAGCTACGTGCTGTTCGTCGCGATCGTCGCGCTGACGGTGGTGCTGTTCCGGGTGCTGCGGCCGAGGACGTGACCCGGATGACCGCCGCCACCCCCCAGCTCGGCGCCAGCGCCGCCACCCCGGTGGCCGCTCCGGTAGCACCGCCGGTGATCGGAAGCCGCGACAAGGGCTCGCCGTGGTGGTTCTACGCCGTCCTGGCGGTCGGCCTGCTCGTCATGGTGCTGCCGTTCGTCTGGATGGTCATCTCGTCGTTCAAGCCCAACGCCGAGGTGCAGCGGATCCCCCCGACCTGGCTGCCGGCCGACCCGACGATCGGCAACTACCAGGAGCTGCTGGACCGGCTGCGGTTCCCGACCTACTTCTTCAACTCGACCCTGGTGGCCGTCGTCGTCACGGTTGGCAATCTGCTGTTCTGCTCGATGCTCGGCTACGCGCTGGCGAAGCTGGACTTCCGCGGCAAGCGGGCGGTGTTCGCGGTGGTGCTCGGCACCCTGATGGTGCCGGCGATGGTCACGTTCGTCCCGCTGTTCGTGCTGGTCAGCAACCTGGGCCTGGCCAACACGTTCCCGGGCCTGTTCTTGCCCTACCTGGTGCAGCCGCTTGGTGTGTTCCTGATGCGGCAGTACTTCCTGGGGCTGCCCGACGAGCTGATCCAGGCCGCCCGAGTCGACGGCGCCAGTGAGCTGCGGATCTTCTGGACCGTCATGCTCCCGCTGGCCGGCCCGGCACTCGCGACGCTGGCGATCCTGACCTTCCTCGGGTCCTGGAACAACTTCCTGTGGCCGCTGGTGGTCGCCCAGACCGAGGACTACTACACCCTCCCGGTCGCCCTCGCCCTGTACTCGATCGGGCAGAACGCCACGCAGTACGGCCTGCTCCTGGCGGGCGCCGTCGTGGTCGTGCTGCCGGTGATCGTGATCTTCCTCGCGCTGCAGCGCTACTTCGTCCAGGGCATCGCCATGACCGGCATCAAGTAGGAGGACATCATGCGACCCGTCACGTACGTCCTGGCCGCCGCCACGTCCGCGGCGGTCGTCGCCACGGTCGTCCCGACGACGACCGCCGACGCCGCGCGAGGAGACCGGCACGTGCTCATGGAGTACGCCACTGACACCTGGGCGTCGTTCGCCGCGATGACCGACCCGGACACCGGACTGCCGGCGGACAACATCGAGGGCGATCTGGACCCCCAGACCCGAAGCGCCTACACCTCGCCGACCAACATCGGCGGCTACCTCTGGAGCGCCGTGGTCGCCCGGGACCTGAAGATCATCGACCGGCGGGAGGCCCACGACCGGATGAGCCGGGCGCTCGCGACCGTCGCGGAGCTGGACCGGCACGACGACAGCGGCATGTTCTACAACTGGTACGACCCGTCCACGCTCGAGGTCCTGCGGGTGTGGCCCGAGGACGGCAACCCGGTCTACCCGTTCCTGTCCAGCGTGGACAACGGCTGGCTGGCGGCGGCGCTGCGCGTCGTCGCAGCGGCGGAACCGCGGCTGCGCGACCAGGCCGAGGACCTGGCCGCGAGCATGGACTTCGGCTTCTACTACGACCCCGCGGCCAAGCCCGACGTCGGGCTGATCCGGGGCGGCTTCTGGGACGAGGCACCGCCCGGCTGCTCGATCGTCGGCAACTACCGCGACCGCGGGCGGGAGGTCTGGTACACCTGCCACCACTACGGCGCCTTCAACTCCGAGCCGCGGATCGCGTCCTATCTCGGCATCGCGGCCGGGCAGATCCCGCCCGAGCATTACTTTGGGCCGTGGCGGACGTTCCCGGCCGACAGCTGCGACTTCGGCTGGAGCGAGCAGGGCGGAATCGGCTCCTGGCAGGAGTACCTGGGCGTGCAGGTGTGGGAGGGCGCGTACGAGTACCGCGGCATGCATGTCGTACCGACCTGGGGCGGCTCGATGTTCGAGGCGCTGATGCCCGACCTGTTCGTGCCGGAGGCGTCGTGGGGCCGCGACTCCTGGGGCGTGAACCACCCGCTGTTCGTCCGGGGCCAGATCGAGCACGGCATGGACGAGGCCGGCTACGGGTACTGGGGCTTCTCCCCGGCGAGCATCCCGGCCGGCGGCTACCGGGAGTACGGCGTCGACCTGATGGGCATGGACGAGCCCGGCTACACCAGCGACCAGGAGCGCACCTCGACCGACCTCGGCTTCACCACGGTCGACGGGACGCAGTGCCGTCCGCCGCAACCGCTGCCGGAGACGTACGGCGACGGCGTCGTGACCCCGCACGCTGCCTTCCTGGCGCTGCCGTACGAGCGCCGTGAGGCGCTGCGGAACCTCGACGCGATGCGCGACGAGCTGGGCGCCTACGGGCCAGGCGGGTTCTACGACTCGATCGCCGTCGTCAGCGGCACGGTGGCCGAGCGGTACCTGGCGCTGGACCAGGCGATGGTCATGGCCGCGATCGGCAACGACCTCGGCCGCGGCATGGTCCGGGACTACTTCGTCGACCGCGAGTTCCGCGACGCGCTGCGCCCGCTGATTGCGATGGAGGAGTTCGCTGCCGGCACCGGTGGCGGCCGGTGACCGCAGACGCCCGGGCCGACTGGCAGACCCGGGTCGGGCGCCGCACGGGCCGGGTGGGGTCCCTGCCCGGCGTCGAACTAGCGGCGCCGGCCGGGCTGCGGGCGCACGGCGGCCGGGGCCAGGTCACGCTGGACTGGGACCCGGTGGAGGGTGCGGCCGGTTACCTCGTGCACGCCGATGCCGGCGGGAACGGCCGCTGCGAGCCGCTCGATCACGGCGGGCGCGACGTGCTGGCCGTCCCGCACGGGCCGTACGTCGACACGACGGCGACCGACGGCTCCCGCCGCCGCTACGCGGTCGCGGCCGTCGCCGACGTCGACCGGGTCGGCCCGTTGTCGGACCCGATCGAGGCCGCCGCCGGGCGTGGCGACGGCGCCGTCGAGGTCGTCGTGGACGCCGCCGTGGTGACCGGCCGGCTGGCCCGGCCGTGGCGGCCGATGATCGGCTCGGAGCACCTGTCCCACCTGCTGAGCGCCGACCGGACCGGTGGCCGGCCGATCGGTCAGGAGCTCCAGGCGGCACTGCGTGCGGCGCACGAAGTGCTCGGCGTCGAGGCCGTCCGGGCGCACGCCATCCTCGGCGACGACCTCGGCGTGTACCGGGAGGTCGACGGCGCGCCGGCCCACGACTTCGCCGGCGTCGACCGCGTCTACGACACACTGCTGTCGCTCGGCCTTCGCCCGGTGGTGGAGCTGTCGTTCATGCCGCGCGACCTGGCCGCCGACCCGTCGAAGACCGTGTTCGAGTACGGCGCGATCGTGTCGCCGCCGAGGGACTGGGACCGGTGGTACGACCTCGTGCACGACCTGGTCGGGCATCTGGTCGACCGGTACGGGCGGGCGGAGGTACGTGACCGGTGGTCCTTCGAGGTATGGAACGAGGCCAACCTCGAGGTGTTCTGGTCCGGCACGCCGGAGGAGTATTTCCGGCTCTACGACGTCAGTGCCGCCGCGGTTCGATCGGTGGATCCCGCGTTGCGCGTGGGCGGGCCGGCGTCGGCCGCGGGCGGCTGGATCGAGGAGCTGCTCGACCACGTCGACGGCTCGGGCGCAGCACTGGACTTCGTGACCACCCACACCTACGGCAGCCCGCCTCTGGACCTGCGCCCGACGCTGGCCCGCCACGACCGAGCCGGCACGCCGATCTGGTGGACCGAGTGGGGCGTCAGCCCGACCCACTTCGACGCCGCCAGCGACTCGGTGTTCGGCGCGGCGTTCCTGTTGCGCGGCATGGCGTCGGCGATGGACCGGATCGAGGCGCTGTCCTACTGGGTCGTCTCCGACCACTTCGAGGAGCTCGGCCGGCCGCCGGCGCTGCTCCACGGTGGATTCGGGCTGCGTACCGTCGGTGACCTGCGCAAGCCGCGCTGGTGGGCGCTGGAGCTGCTGGAGCGGCTTGGCCCGTCGCGCCTTGACGTCGTGCTGTCGGGGGACGGAGGCGGCTCGCTCGTCGAGGCCGTGGCGGCTCGTCGCGATGACGGCACGGTCGGGGTCCTGGTGTGGAACGGCACGCTCGACCAGACCAAGGCCGGCGGCGACGCCGCGCTGGCACGACGGGTCACGGTGCGCGTCTCGGGCCTCGACGCCGCGGAGTACGAGTTGCGCCATCGGCGGGTCGATGCCGAACACTCCAATGTCAGCGCGGTCTGGGCCCGGATGGGCGACCGTGCGGCCTGGCCCTCGGAGGAGCAGTGGTCACGGCTGCGAGCCGCCGACCGGCTTGAGGAGCTCAACCCGCCGGAGGACGTCACGCCCGACAGTGGTGCCTGGAGCACCGAGTTCGACCTGCCCATGCCCGGCATCTCGTCGCTCGAGCTGACGCCGCGCCGGCGATCCACGTGATGCTGCGGCCGCGACCCGTGGTGCATCCTGCCTCCGGCATCGAGCCCACTGTTGTTACCTCGCTGGGGCGCGGGCGCCAGTGAGGTAACACGGCGCAGGCTCACCCTGTCCACAGGGCGAACGTAGACGTGCCGGATGCCCACATCGTCACCCAGGGCGGCTGCCACCGGCGCGGGCCCACGCAAGGCTGACCCACATGGACCTACCTGACGAGCTGGCTCGGATCGCCACCGCCCAGGACGGGATCGTGACCCGCCGGCAGGCGTTGGCCCTGGGCATGACCGCGGACGGGATTCAGCATGCCCTCAAGCGTGGCCGGCGGTGGCAGCGGATCGTCAAGGGCGTCTACGCGACCTTCACCGGCACGTTGCAGGAGCGGCACCTGATGAGGGCGGCGCTGCTCCACGCCGGTCCAGACGCCATGGTCACGGGTGCTACGGCGTGCCGCGGCTACGGCATGCGGTATGTGCCGACCGCCAGCCGGCCCGAGATCCTCGTTCCCGCGCACGTGCAGCGCTCGCTGATCCCGATCGCCACGATCCGGCGTACGCGCCATCTCCCGCAGCCGCGCGAGGTCCACTCGTTCCCATGCGCGCCGCCCGATCGAGCGGCCGTCGATGCCTGCCGTGAGGAGAACGTCCTCCGGACGGTGCGCGCCGTTCTCTGCGAGGTCGTCCAACGAGCTCTGACGACGCCGGAGCATCTGGTCGCGACCTTCGGCTGCGTCCACGCCGGCGCCAGCGAGTTGGTCCGGCTGGCGCTGGACGACGTCGTCGCCGGATGCCGGTCTGCCCCTGAGTGCGAGCTCCGCGACACCGTGCGCCGAAGCACGATCCTGCCCGAACCGCGGTGGAACCAGGCGCTCCCCGACCCGGGAGGCACCGGCATCTATCCGGACGGGTGCATACCCGAGGCTCGGCTTGTCCTGGAGGTCGACTCCGTCGAATGGCACCGCTTCGGCGATGCGCCCGAGCTGACGGAGCGGCGGCGGGCCCGCTACGCAGCGCTGGGGTGGACGGTCCTGCCGGTGTCGCCGCGTCGCCTCCGGGAGGAGCCCGAGGCGGTGCTGCGCGAGATCGAGGCTGCGTACCTCGCCGGGATCGCCCGCGCCGCCTGACCATCCGGTGGCCGACACGGGCCAGGCCGGACAAGGCGTGCACCGTGGTACCTCACTGGCGCCCGAGCACCGCTGAGGTTACACGCGGGAAGCCATCAACGGGCCCGCCGGTCCAATCACGGTCGGTCACGCGGTCAGTCGTGCTGCAGCCGGCCGCCGAGGTGCGCAGCCAGGAACGGCTCGACGGCAGCGTAGAAGCGTTCCCGGTTCTCCGGCTTGGCCAGGCCATGGCCTTCGTCCTCGAAGAGCAGGTACTCGTGGTCGATGCCCTTGTCGGAGAGCGCCGCCACGATCTGTTCGGCCTCGGCCACCTTGACCCGCGGGTCGTTCCTGCCTTGCGCGATCAGCAGCGGGATGGTGATGTCGTCGACTCGCGACAGCGGCGAGCGCTCCCAGAGCAGGTCGCGCTCCGTCTCGGGGTTGCCGATCTTGGCGTGCATGAACGCGATCTGGGGCTTCCAGTACTCCGGCACGGAGGCGAGCAGGGTCAGCAGGTTCGACGGGCCGACCATGTCGACCGCGCAGCGGAACACGTCAGGGGTGAACGCGGCGCCGACCAGGGCTGCGTAGCCGCCGAACGACCCTCCGTAGATCCCGACCCGGGACCGGTCGATCCGTCCTAGTCCCGCCAGGTGGTCGATCGCGTCGAGAACGTCGGTGTGCATCGCCGCCGCCCACTGCTTGTCCCCGGCGTTGCCGAACGCCTTCCCGTACCCCGTCGAGCCGCGGTAGTTCACCTGGATGCATGCGTAACCGCGGTTGGCGAGCCACTGGGCCTCCGCGTCGTACCCCCACTCGTTGCGGGCCCAGGGCCCGCCGTGCACGTTGAGCACCGCCGGCAGACCGACCGGATCGACCCGCGGTGGGAGCGTCAGGTACCCGTGGATCTCCAGCCCATCGCGTGCGGCGAACGTGAACGGTTCCATCACCGCGAGCTCGTACGAGGTCAGCTCAGGCTTGTGGGCGAACAGGAAGACGAGCCCGCCGGAGTCGCGGTTGTAGAGGTAGTGGTTGACAGGCCCGTCCGACGGCATGTCGCTCACCAGCCACCGGCGGTCGTCGCGCTGCTGCCGGGAGATGCTCACCTCTCCGTGCAGCCGGGACCGCAGCGCGTCGATCTCGACGCCGAGCGTCGCGTCGAGGTGCAGCCACTCGTCACGGTCGCTCGAGAAGATGACGGACTGCGGCTCCAGACTCTCGGGGTCCGCCAGAACTCCGGCGACGTCATACGCGGGGTTCTCCGCCAGCACGGTCTCCACGCCGGTGGCGAGTTCGACGCGCAGCAGCCGCGACGCATTCGCGCCCACGCTGGAGAGCACAAACGCCGTCGAACCGTCCCGGCTGAAGCCGTGGACGCCGGTCGTGGCGACGTCCTCCGGTGTGATCTCGAGCCACGGCCGGTCCGACCCGGAGTCCGGGTCGCGCAGGTAGACGACGGCGCCGGCGTCCTCGGTCATCGCGACCCCGCCGCGGATGCGCAGGTCGGAGTCGATCAACCAGCCGGCGTAGCCGGGGTTGGTCTCGACCTTCTCGAACGCGCCGGTGTCGAGGTCGAACCGGTAGACGTCGTGCAGGGCCGGGTTGTCGGCGTTCAGTCCGACCAACATCGTCGTGCGGTTCCAGCGGTTGTGGCCGAGCACCATCGCATGCACGCCTTCGCCGGGAGTGACCAGCCGCGACTCGCCGGACTCCAGATCGAGGGCATAGAGGCGCCAGTCCTCGTCGCCGTCGGTGTCCTGCAGGTAGACCAGCGTGCTGTCGTCATGGCAGAACGAGAACGTCCGGACACCGCGGCCGCGGTCGTGGGTGACCGGCTTCGCCGCACCCGGGTCGTCGGCCGGCCCGACCCAGACGTTGAGCACGCCGTCCTCGGGCGCGACGAAGCCCAGCCGGGTGCCGTCCGGGGACAGCGCGGGGCTGACGCGCTCGGGGTTGCCGAAGAGCACGTCGCGGGGGATCAGGGGCACGGCGTCGTAGGGCACGTGCCGATCTCATCACGCCTCGCCTGCGCCTGGGTCGGGCGCCCTGCGCTCGGTAGCCTCGACCGGTGAGCGACGACGCCGGCGGCACCGACACCGCGCGGGTTCGTGAGCTGCTCGCGGCGGCGGTGGACGCGCTGGGTGGCACCGAACGGCCGGGCCAGGTCGAGATGGCGGAGGCGGTGGCCGTCGCGATCGACTCCGGAGAGCACCTGCTCGTGCAGGCCGGCACCGGGACCGGCAAGTCGCTCGCGTACCTGGTGCCCGCGCTGCTCCACGCCGACGAGACCGACGCACCGGTCGTCGTGGCCACGGCGACGCTCGCCCTGCAGGCTCAGCTCGTCGACCGGGACCTGCCCCTGCTGGCCGACGCCGTCGAGTCTGCGCTGGGCCGCCGGCCACTGTGGGCGACTCTCAAGGGCCGAGCCAACTACGCCTGCCTGCACCGGGTGCGCGACGGGGTCCCGGACGATCAGGGCGAGCTGGTGGCCATCGCCGACGGCACGTTCGGCGCGCTCGGCGTGGACGTCGTCCGTGCCCGGGAGTGGGCCGAGGAGCAGGCATCGGCCGGTGGGACCGGAGACCGGGACCGGCTCGAACCGGGTGTGAGCGACGGCGCCTGGGCCCAGGTCTCGGTCAGCGCACGGGAGTGCCTCGGCGCCTCGCGCTGCCCCTACGGCCGGGAGTGCTTCGCCGAACGGGCCCGGGCGCAGGCAGGCGAGGTCGACGTACTGGTCACCAACCACGCCTTGCTGGCCATCGATGCCCTGGAAGGCGTGCCGGTCCTGCCCGAGCACGAGATCGCCGTCGTCGACGAGGGACACGAGCTGGCCGCTCGAGTGACCGGGATCGCGACCGCGGACCTGTGGCCAGGGGTCGTGGAACGAGCTTCGAGGCGGTGCCGGTCGTTCGTGGAGGACGGCGACGCCGCCGAACTCGGCGACGCGGCCGAGGCGCTGCGCCGGGTCCTCGCCGCCACCGATCCCGGCCGATTGGACGTGGTTCCGGAGGCCTTGCTGGCGGCGGTCGTCGCGGTCCGGGACGCCGCACGGGCCGTCCAGTCCGGCTTCGCCGGCCGCGGCGACCACGAGCCGGACGCCGAGGCAGGCCGCCGGGCCGCGAAGGCGCTGGTCGACGACGTGTTCGGCACCGCCGACCGGATCGCGGCACACGCGGAGCAGGACGTGGTCTGGGTGGAGGAGCGGGACAGGGGGTCGGCCGTCCTGCGGGTGGCGCCGCTCTCCGTGGCCGCCCTCGTGCGGGACCGCCTGTTCGGCTCCGCGACCGTGGTGGCCACATCGGCCACGATGGAGCTCGGTGGGTCGTTCGACGCTGTTGCCCGTTCCTACGGCCTGACCGGCGAGGGGGCGCCGGGATGGCGTGGGCTCGACGTCGGGTCACCCTTCGACTACGGGCGGCAGGCCATCCTCTACGTGGCCCGGGACCTCCCGCCCCCCGGCCGCGACGGCCTGCGCCCCGAGGCCGTCGACGCGCTCGCGGACCTCGTGACTGCGGCCGGCGGTCGCACGCTGGGGCTGTTCTCGTCGCGCCGTGCCGCGATGGAGGCTGCGGAGGCGGTCCGCGAGCGGCTGCCCGATGTGCCGCTGCTGTGCCAGGGCGACGACGTCGTACCCACGCTGCTTCGTCAGTTCAGCGCGGACGAGCAGACCTGCCTGTTCGGGACGCTGTCGTTGTGGCAGGGAGTGGACGTGCCCGGTGGCGCGTGCCAGCTGGTGGTGATCGACCGGCTGCCGTTCCCCCGGCCCGACGACCCCTTGCTCTCAGCCCGTCAGCGGGCGGTCGAGCGGGCCGGTGGGAACGGCTTCATGACGGTGGCGGCGACGCACGCGGCGCTGTTGCTGGCCCAAGGCGCCGGCCGGCTGATCCGGCGGGCGACCGACCGCGGCGTGGTGGCCGTGCTCGACCCACGCCTGGTGAGCGCCCGCTACGCCGGCTTCTTGCTGGCGTCGTTGCCGCCGATGTGGTTCACGACCGACCGCGGCGTGGTGGTCGGCGCGCTGGAACGGCTGGCAGCGCCGCCGGTGGTCCGTGCTTCCGCAGCGCGTTGACCAGCTCGCTTCTCATCGAGGAGCGGCCCTCGACCAGTCCTCGTCCCTCACTGGTCCCGCAGGACCGACGACGGGGAGATCCGCGCCGCCAGTTGGCCGGGAACCGTGCTCGCCAGCAGCGCCACGACGACGGCTGCCACGACGACGACGGCGATCCATGGGACGGAGACGACCGGCGCAGACGGTATGCCGAGGTTGCCGGCGAACTCGCGCCAGGCAGTCATGCCCAGCGCCAGACCCAGCGGGGCGCCCGCCACCAGGCCGGCGACGGCGACCGTCAGTGCCTGCCAGCGCAGAGTCGCGCGGACCTGCCCGCCGGTGCTGCCCAGGGCCTTCAGGATGGCGAGCTCCCGGCGCCTGGTGCGCACCGCGAGCCCGATGGCGAGCGCCAGCCCGCCCGCCATGGCCAGCGCGACCAGCGCCGCGAGCAGCACGGGCGCGGATCGCATCGCCGCCACGTCGGCGATCTGCGCCGGCCGCACCGCATCGGTGTGGACGAACGGCACCCACCCGTAGTCGTCCCAGCCCGGCACGCCGTCGGCGATATCGGACATGAACCGGCGGGGGTCGACGCCGTCGCGCAGGTCGATGGCGACGAACGAACCCGCTGCGTCGGCGAAGGTACCGGCCGGCAGCCCGGCGGCCTCTTCCGCGGGGGCGACGGCCTGCTCGAAGAACGGTGCCGGGAGCAGCGCACCGGTGCCCAGACCCGCGCGGTCGGACACGAAGGGGCCCAGCGGGGGCAGCACGACCAGGCCGCTGATCGTGCCGGTCCGGGCTCCGTACGTCGTCGCGACGGTCACCTGGTCGCCGATGCCGACGCCGAGGCGTTCGGCCGACTGGGCGCCGAGCGCGACCTGCGCGTCACCGACCGGCAGCGCACCCTCGACGACGGCGACCGGCAGGTTGTCGAACCCCCTCCGGGCGGCGACGATTGGCTGTGCCTCATCCTCGACGGTCCCGGCCCCGAGGGCGGCCACACCCCACGCTTCGACTTCCGGCCGGTCGAGCGTGTCGGCGATCGCCTGCTGGTTCGCTCCCGCGTAACCGGCGCCGACGATCACCGCGGCGTCATAGGGCCAGCCGAACCGCGCCGGCGTGGCTATGAGGCCGGAGATGTTCGTGCTGAACACGACGGAGCCAAGCACGGCGACGACCGCGGCCACGCTTGCGCCCAGCAACGCGGGCGCACCGGGACCGGTGACGGCGGCGCGGACACCGAGGCCCAACGCGACGTTTCCGGTCCGGGCCGCGCGGGCTGCCGTTTGCGACGGGCGCACCCGGCTGGCCGGCGGAGTCACGCGGGCCGCAGCAACCGATGCCACCAGGGTTCCGGCGGCCAGCACGAGGAGGGCGACGGCAACCACGGGGACCACGACCTGCGGCAGAACGACCAGGCCAGGGCTCGCATCGACCAGGCGGGCGCGACCAACCGGCCCGATCCCGGAGGCAAGCCAGCCCACGACCACGGCGCCCACGACTCCGGCCACCATCCCGGCGGCGATGGGCAGCGAGACGGCGGCGACGCGCTGGCCCCGCGTCGCGCCGAGCTGGTGCCACACCTGCGCCTCGCCCTGTGCGCGCCGGGCCAGGCGAGCGGCGCCGAGCGCGGAAAGCGCCAGGATCGAGGCGCCGGCAGCCAGCCCGAACAGTCGCAACGCCGTCACGCTCGGGTCGAGGGACCGCTGGACCCGTGAGCTCTCCTCCGTGGTCACGGCCGGAATCAGGTAGAACCCGACGTCGCGCGATCGCAAGGCCGCGGGAAGGCGGGCGTTCTCCTCCTCGACGAGCCTGGTGAGCATCTTCGTCACGGCGGATACGCCGGCGTCGCCGCCGTCCACCCGCAACGAGAAGTAGCGGTAGGACAAGGAGCAGCCCGGCGGGACGAGGCGCGCGGTCAGCTCATCGACGGCCAGCGAGTCCTCGTCAGGGTGGCGCGGCGTGCAGTCGAACGGCGCGACCACGTCGTGCGGGACGAGCACGCGCTGGCGAGGGTAGAGCTCATCGGCCAGCACCTCGTCGGCGAAGACGCCGATTCCCACGACCCGAACCTCTGCCTTGCCGATGGGCTCGACGATTTCCGCGGGGTCGGCGTCGGACAGGTCCTGGTTCTCCGCCTGCCAGAACGCGATCGGCAGCACGTCGCCCACGCCGACCCCGAGCCCCGCGGCCGCCTCCGTGCTGAGAAATGCCTCCGCGCCGCCCTCGATCATCCGGCCTTCGTGGACGACGGGTCGGTCGTTCTCGATGTACCTACCGTCGGCCGAGGCCCGCACCTGCGTGTGCATGCTGTCGACCTCGCCGCGGGTCCTGGGCGCTCCGTCGTCGGGCGACGCGACGAGCAAGGAATCCATCGTGACGCCGACCACCCCCGGCGTCGAGCTGATCAGCTCGACGATCCGTTCGGTGAGCACGCTCGGGTTCACGACCAGCTCACTGACTGCGGCGTCGCGCAGGTAGTCCGGGTAGGCGTGCTCGGTGCGCCACGCCGCGGTCAGCGCAGCGATGGCGGTGCCGAGACCCAGTGCCACGAGCAGCGCCAGCCCGCCGAGGACGGCCAACCGTCCCCGGACCGCCCTCCTGGCGAGAAAGGCAAGCCGCCACATGCGCGCAATCTATGGCCGCCTGCCCGACGGAGGCACCCGTGACAGCCCGCCTTTTCCCCCGGGTGCCAACACCCGGGCGCGCGCTACACCTTGCGCATCACGGCAACGACACGGCCGAGGATCGTGGCGTCGCCGCCGGGGATCGGGTCGTAGGCCGCGTTGTGCGGCATCAGCCAGACACTGCCGTCGCGACGCTTGTAGGTCTTGACGGTCGCCTCGCCCTCGATCATGGCGGCGACGATCTCGCCGTTCTCGGCGACGGGTTGTTGGCGCACGACCACCCAGTCGCCGGCGCAGATCGCGGCGTCGACCATCGAGTCGCCGGCGACTCGGAGCATGAACAGCGTGCCCTCGCCGACCAGCTGGCGGGGGAGTGGGAAGACCTCCTCGACGGCCTGCTCGGCGAGCACCGGACCGCCGGCCGCGATGCGCCCGACCAGCGGGACGTAGGACGGTTCCGGCCGGTGGTCGCCGCTGCCGGTCTCGTCGTACGCCCGCCCGGCGGCAGCGCCGACCTCTGCGGGGGACAGCACCTCCAGCGCACGTGGGCGGTGCGGATCGCGACGGATATAGCCCTTCGTCTCGAGCACCCGTAGCTGGTGCGACACGCTCGACGGGCTGGCGAGGCCGGCCGCCTCACCGATCTCGCGCATGCTGGGCGGATAGCCGCGCCGCTCCACGGCGGCGCGGATGACCTCGAGAACCCGCCGCTGGCGCGGTGTGAGCCCGGAGGGGTCCTCGGCGGTGTCGGGGAAGGGGTGCACCGTGCCCGCCTTGGAACCCACGGCGTCGTGGGGTGTGCGCTGCCTGCTCACGTCCGCCTCCTACGAGCGGTTGGCCGCCGGCCGCCCCGGCGAGACCTGTCGGTGTCGACGTTAGTCCGGCCGGCCGACACGATCAAACACCTGTTCGAACGTGTCTCGACTTTGTCGGACCCTCGGTGTAGAACTCGTACGTGCGTTCGATCGAACGGCTGTTCGACCTGATGGCACGCTCGACGACCGACCGAGGAGGCAGGACATGACGACCGCGACGATCCTCCGGCTGGCGGAGCCCACGGCCCGGCTCGCCCCGGCGCGCCCACGGGTCGTCCGCCCGGCGTCGGGCCCCACACGTCGCCCGCCGCGCCCTCGTCCGGTGTCCTGCGAGCAGTCCTACGCCCCCGACCTGCATGGTTCGCGCCTCACAGCACGCGGCCGGGTGCTGGTCGCCGGCGGGTGGCTGCTCCTGGGCGCGGCCGCGGCTGTGGGCATCGTGCGCCCGGGTGTCGACTCGCCGGCACTGCCGACTGAGACGGCCACCGTCGTCGTCGAGCCCGGCTACACGCTGTGGCAGCTTGCGACGGCCGCCGGTGACGGTGCCGCCGTCGATCCGCGAGTCACCGTCGATGCCATCGTCGACCTGAACGGCCTGCGGTCGGGCGGCGACATCCATCCGGGTGACGTGCTGCTGGTTCCGCTGTACCAATAGACAGGTAGCCGCGCCCACCCGACACGCCGGGGTCCGCCGTGAGCGCAGCTGGTGAGCTGCGGTGATGCCTGGTCTCTGCGAATGCCGCGAGTTTGCTTGCGCGGGCGCGTCGGAGGACGTAGCGTTACCCCTACATGTAGTAGTTACATCTCTGTAAGTCGTCCACAGATTGTGGTCAGCGGTACACACGTTCTCCCCAGGAGATCCACAGTTTCTCCACGGGCAACGTGCTCCGCGCCGCAGAAGGGGGAGACCGGCATGCACTGCCCGTTCTGCCGTAACCCCGACAGCCGCGTCGTCGACAGCCGGACGGCCGACGACGGCACGGCTATCCGCCGGCGCCGGCAGTGTCCTGAGTGCGACCGTCGCTTCACGACGGTCGAGCAGGTCACGCTGGCGGTCGTGAAGCGATGCGGCGTGACCGAGCCGTTCAGCCGCGAGAAGGTCATCGCGGGCGTGCGCAAGGCCTGTCAGGGTCGAGGTGTCGGCGAGGACGCGCTGGCCCGGTTGGCCCAACAGGTCGAGGAGCGGATCCGCGCCATGGGCACGGCCGAGGTGCCGAGCAACGAGGTGGGCCTGGCCATCCTGAGCCCGTTGCGCGAGCTCGACGAGGTCGCCTACCTGCGCTTCGCGAGCGTCTACCGGAGCTTCGACTCGTTGGCCGATTTCGAGGCCGAGATCACGATGCTGCGCGCCGAGCGGGACGAGACGGTCCCCGAGCCGCGGCCGCGACACACCTGAGATGGCACAAATGATCAACAACGGCGTCCGATCCGGGGCAGGGCCCGGACGGGGGACACGGACAAGGGAGCAGGCATGACCGAGACGGTGAGCGGCCAGAGCCAGGGCGGCGCCCAGCGCGCCGGCCGGCCGAAGGACGCGGCCCGGGGACTCACCATCGACCGGATCTTCACCACGGAGGGGGTTCACCCGTACGACGAGGTGACCTGGGAGCGGCGCGACGTCGTCCAGCAGAACTGGCGCACCGGCGAGACCGTCTTCGAACAGCGCGGCGTCGAGTTCCCCGACTTCTGGTCGGTCAACGCCTCGACGATCGTCACCAGCAAGTACTTCCGCGGCGCCGTCGGAACCGACGTCCGCGAGTGGAGCCTGCGCCAGCTCGTCGACCGGGTCGTCAAGAAGTACCGCGGGGCGGGCGAGGAGTACGGCTACTTCGCCACGCCCGACGACGCCGAGGACTTCGAGCACGAGCTCGCCTGGATGCTCGTGCATCAGGTGTTCTCGTTCAACTCCCCCGTCTGGTTCAACGTGGGCACGCCGTCCCCCCAGCAGGTCAGCGCGTGCTTCATCCTGGCCGTCGACGACTCGATGAACTCGATCCTGAACTGGTACCGCGAGGAGGGGCTGATCTTCAAGGGCGGTTCGGGCTCGGGGCTCAACCTGTCCCGGATCCGGTCCGGCAAGGAGCTGCTCTCGTCCGGCGGCACGGCGTCGGGACCGGTGAGCTTCATGCGCGGCGCCGACGCGAGCGCCGGCACGATCAAGTCCGGCGGTGCCACCCGGCGGGCGGCGAAGATGGTCGTCCTCGACGTCGACCATCCCGACGTCGAGGAGTTCATCGAGACCAAGGCGCGCGAGGAGGACAAGATCCGCGCCTTGCGCGACGCCGGCTTCGACATGGACCTCGGCGGCAAGGACATCGTCTCCGTCCAGTACCAGAACGCCAACAACTCGGTGCGCGTATCCGACGAGTTCATGCAGGCGTTCGAGGACGGCGACCCGTTCGGCCTCCGGGCGCGGCTGACCGGCGAGGTCATCGAGACGGTCGACGCGAAGGGCCTTTTCCGCACAATGGCGCAGGCCGCCTGGGAGTGTGCCGACCCCGGCATCCAGTACGACAGCACGATCAACGACTGGCACACGAACCCCGAAACTGGACGTATCACCGCAAGTAACCCATGCAGTGAATACCTCTCATTAGATAACTCTTCGTGCAATTTGGCCAGTCTCAACCTGCTCAAATTCCTCCGCGACGACGGCAGCTTCGACGCCGACCTGTTCCGCCGCTGCGTCGAGCTCGTCATCATGGCGATGGACATCTCGATCTGCTTCGCCGACTTCCCGACCGAGGCCATCACCGAGACCACCCGGGCGTACCGACAGCTCGGCATCGGGTACGCCAACCTGGGCGCGCTGCTGATGGCGACCGGGCACGGGTACGACTCGCCGGGCGGGCGGGCGCTGGCCGCGTCGATCACATCGCTGATGACCGGTGCCGCCTACAAGCGGTCCGCCGAACTGGCCGCCGTCGTCGGTCCCTACGACGGCTACGCCCGAAACGCCGACGCCCACCAGCGGGTCATGCGCAAGCACGCCGCCGCGAACGACACGCTGCGGACGCTGGACGACGTCGACAAGCCGATCCACGCCCTGGCGACGCAGGTATGGCAAGAGTGCCTCGCGATCGGATCGGACAAAGGCTGGCGGAACGCACAAGCCTCGCTCTTGGCGCCTACCGGAACAATAGGGCTCATGATGGACTGCGACACGACCGGGGTGGAGCCCGACCTGGCGCTGGTCAAGTTCAAGAAGCTCGTCGGCGGCGGGTCGATGCAGATCGTCAACCAGACCGTGCCGCGTGCCCTGCGCAAGCTCGGCTACCAGGAAGAGCAGGTCGAGGCGATCGTCGAGCACATCGCCGAGCACGGCAACGTCGTCGACGCACCCGGCCTGCGCCAGGAGCACTACGAGGTGTTCGACTGCGCCATGGGTGCCCGCTCCATCAAGCCGATGGGGCACGTGAACATGATGGCGGCCGTCCAACCGCACCTGAGCGGGGCCATCTCCAAAACGGTCAACTTGCCTGAATCGGCCACCGTAGAGGAAATCGAACATATCTACTTCCAAGGGTGGAAGCTCGGCCTGAAGGCGCTGGCCATCTACCGCGACAACTGCAAGGTGGGCCAGCCGCTGTCGGCGTCGAAGCGTTCCGGCAGCGAGGCCGCGGGGGCGCCGGGTGCGGCGGCCGAGCGCGAGGTCGTCGTCGAGTACCGCCCGACCCGCACGCGGCTGCCGAAGTCGCGCCCGAGCCGGACGACATCGTTCGCCGTGGGCGGGGCCGAGGGCTACATGACCGCAGGGTGCTACCCCGACGACGGGCTGGGCGAGGTCTTCCTCAAGCTGGGCAAGCAGGGCTCGACCCTGGCCGGTGTCATGGACGCCTTCTCGATCGCGATCTCGATCGCGCTGCAGTATGGCGTGCCGCTGGAGACCTACGTCCAGAAGTTCACCAACATGCGCTTCGAGCCGTCGGGCCTGACCGACGACCCGGACGTCCGGATGGCCCAGAGCGTGGTCGACTACATCTTCCGCCGGCTGGCGCTGGACTACCTGTCATTCGACGAACGGTCGGCGCTGGGTATCCACACCGCCGTCGAGCGGGCCCGCCAGCTCGACACCGGCGAGTACGCGCCGGTCGAGGACGACGTCGACGTCGAGTCACTGCGGCAGTCCGCGCCGGTCGAGAAGCCGGCGGCGGAGCCATCGGGTGAGGACGACGCCAACGGGGTCGAGGCCGGGCAGGTCATCGAGGCGACGGCGAAGCAGGCGCCGGCCCAGGCGCACACCTCGACCGAGTTGCTTGACGTGCTGCTGGGCACGTCCACCGACGCGCCGCTGTGCTTCACCTGCGGCACGAAGATGCGCCCGGCCGGCAGCTGCTACGTCTGCGAGGGCTGCGGCAGCACCAGCGGCTGCAGCTGACGCCCTGACACAGCGGTAGGCGCCCGGTCTCTGTCGGAGGCCGGGCGTACGCTGGCCGGCGCCTGACGGGAGGACGCCACGAGGAGGCGACGTGCCCCACACAGCCGTGACCCCAGCCGCGCGGACCGAGGCCGTTGCCGCCGCGATGAGCAGGTTGCTCGACTTCGTCGCCCTGTGGGACGGCATCCGGATGCAGCCCGACGTGTGCGACTTCGCCTTCGGCAATCCGCAGGAGTTGCCGCTGCCGGCGTTCACGGCGGCGATCCGGCGCCACGCCGAGCCCGAGGGCAAGGGGTTCGCCTACAAGCGCTCCGAGCCCGAGCCGCGTGCCGTCGTCGCGAAGGCGCTGCGGGAGTGGCGTGGCCTGCCCTTCGAGCCCGAGGACATCGCACTGACCACGGGCGCCTTCGGTGCGCTCGCGACGGCCTTCCGGGCGTTCGTCGATCCCGGCGACGAGGTGGTCTTCTCACTGCCGCCCTGGTTCCTGTACGAGGCGATGCTCCTGGCGGCCGACGCCGTGCCGGTCAAGGTGCCGGTGCGGGCCGGCGACCACGACCTCGACCTGGACGCGATCGGATCGGCGATCGGGCCGCGGACCCGGGCGGTGATCGTCAACACGCCCAACAACCCGACCGGGCGCATCTACCCGCCCCGGACGCTCGCGGCGCTGGCCGACCTGCTCGCGGAGGCGTCGCAGCGATGGGGGAGGCCCATCTGGCTGATCTCGGACGAGCCCTATGCGCGGCTGGTGTTCAGCGACTCCGAGTTCCGCAGCCCGAGCGAGTTCTATCCCCACACGCTGATCGCCTACAGCTACGCCAAGGTCCTGCTCACGCCGGGCCAGCGCATCGGTTGGCTGGCGCTGTCGCCGTCCATCCCCGACCGCGCACCGCTGCGGAAGGTGATCGAACTGACCCAGATGGCCGGTGGCTGGCTGTTCCCGAACGCTGTCATGCAGTACGCCGTCGGTGACCTCGAGCAGATGTCGATCGACCTGGTCGGTCTCGAGGCCAAGCGCGACCGGCTCACGGGCGAGCTCCGGTCGGCGGGTTACGACCTGCGCCCGCCGGAAGGGACCTTCTACCTGTGGGTGCGCTCGCCGGTCCCGGACGACGTCGCGTTCAGCCGCGATCTGGCCGACCGCAGGGTCCTCGTCCTGCCGGGAACGGTCTGCGAGGCGCCCGGGTACTTCCGGATCTCGCTGACCGCCACCGACGACATGATCGACCGGGCCCTCCCGGCCCTGGTGGCCGCGCGTGGCTGAGCGCCTGCGCCGGCGGGTACGTACGGCGGTCGTGTGGGAGTTGCTCGCGGTGGCGCTGGCGGAGCGGATGGCTGCAACCGGCACGACGGCCCTGGACGTCGTCGACGTCGGCGGAGGCACGGGCGGGTTCGCGGTGCCGCTGGCCGAGGAAGGTCACCGAGTGACCGTCGTCGACCCGAATCCCGACGCCCTGGCGGCATTGACGCGTCGCGCGGCCGAGGCCGGCGTCAGCGACCGGGTCGACGCACGGCAGGGTGAAGCGGCCGCCGTGGTCGAACTGCTGGGGACGGGCTGTGCAGACGTCGCGGTGTGCCACGGCGTCCTCGAGGTGGTCGACGACCCGGTCGAGGCGTTACGCGGGATCGCGGCCATCGTGCGGCACAGCGGGGTCGCGAGCGTTCTGGTGGCGGGCCGGTTCGCGGCCGTGCTCGCCCGCGCCGTCGCCGGTCACCTCGAGGATGCCCGGCACGCGCTGGGCGACCCGGACGGCCGGTGGGGGAGCACCGACCCGCTGCCGCGCCGGTTCGACGAGCAGAGTCTGACGCGTGCGTTCGAAGCGGCCGGCTTGCGGGTACAGCAGGTCCATGGCGTGCGCGTCTTCTCCGACCTCGTGCCGGGAAGCGTGGTCGACGACCCGGCGGGAACCAGGGCGCTGCTCGAGCTCGAGGCAGCGGCTGCCGACCATCCCGCCTTCCGCGCCGTCGCGGCGCAGCTGCATGTGCTCGCCGCTCGACCGTGACGGGATGAAACGCGTACACAGGAAGGGCAGGCCAGCTTTCGTCCGCCGAATCGCCAGCCTATGCTGGGCGGCAGGTACTCAGACGGCATGCGATGGAGGGACCGGTGCCTCTCTCCGATCATGAGCAGCGGCTGCTCGAGCAGATGGAGCGGGCGCTTTACGCCGAGGACCCCAAGTTCGCCACCACGATGCGTGGCGCCGACCTGCGCCGGCGCTACCGCAGGCGGGCGATCGCAGCGTCGTTCGTGTTCCTACTCGGCATCGTCGTGCTCATGACCGGTGCCGTCACCGGCGTCATCCCGTTGGGTGTCGGCGGATTCGTCGTCATGCTCGCCTCGGCCTGGTATGCGGTCACCTCGTGGCGCCGGGTGCCGTCGGCCGGCGAGATCGGCACGTTCGAGGCAGCTGCCGGCAAACAGGCCGGCCGCCGGCCCAACCGGTCGTCGGCCGCCCGCCGCCGCGGCTTCATGGAACGCATGGAAGAGCGTTGGCGCCGCCGCCGCGAGGGTGGCACCGGCCGCTGAGCAATTCGTCAGTGGCGGTGGGGCACCAGACGTCCGGCTCGGTTGCGCAGCCGCTCCCCGGCCTGGTCGGTCCAGTCCAGGCCGTCGGCCACCCGGTTCGCTGAGGCCGTGACCAGGTCGTGAGTCGCCGCCGGCCACAGGACCGCACCTGCCCGCCGGGCCCGGCTGACCGTCCGCAGCAAGGTCCGCCGCAGGATCGCGGAGTCGTCACGTAGCCCCGACGTGTCCTCCGGGCGCGCTGCGTAGCGGGCATGCTCGGTCGTCGTCACCAGGTGCGTCAGCAGGTCCTGCGAGTCGGCGTCGAACGCGCCGGTTCGCACCAGCCGCCGCCCGGTGCCTCGCGGCGTCGCGGCCGGATCCCACGGCAGCCCGGCGTCACGGACCGCGTCGCGCAGGTCGGACCAGGCGGCCTCCGCTTCGCGGACCGGGTCGTGGCTCGCCCGCCGCCAGCGCAGCGAGCGTCGCAGCCACGCCAGCAGACTCGGCAGCGCGACCACGAACGCGACCGCCGCGACCGACAGCGCGACGACGGGCCACGGCGAGGACGGCGGCGTCTCGGTACCGACAGACCCTTCGTCGAGGAGGCCCCCGTCGGGCTCAGCGTTGGGGCCCCCTGCCGGGATCTGTGGGGACCCCTGGTTCGGCTGCGCGCCCGGGTTCTGGCCCGCGCCCTCGACCGGAGGCACGGTCCACGGCGGCACGGCGGCGACGCGGTCGGCGGGTGTCGGCTCCCAGCGCACCCAGCCGGTGCCCTCGAAGTACAGCTCCGGCCAGGCGTGCCGGTCGTGCGTGGTGACGACCCAGGTGCCGTCGTCGCGGCGTTCGCCCGCGGTGTAGCCGACCGCGACCCGGGCCGGGATGTTCAGTGTGCGCGCCATGATCGCCATGGCGGCAGCGAACTGCTCGCAGTACCCCCGCCTGCCCCGTGGGCCTTCGGTGAGGAAGTCGACCAGGTCCGCCTGCGAGCTGGCGATGTCGACCTCCAGGTCGTAGACGAACCCGCCGCCGGTACGGAACCACGACTGCAGGGCGTGGGCCCGGTCGAAGTCGGTGACAGCCTCGGCCGTCACCTCGTCGGCCAGTTCGGCGACCATGTCAGGTAGGTCGTCCGGCAGCACGAGCAGGTGCTCGAAGTCCTCGACCGGGCGGCCTGCCGTTCCCAGTTCGGCCGCGTCGGGATCGAGGTCGATCCTCTGCACCGTGTAAGAGGCCCCGTCGGTCCGGCGCTCCGGTGACACGACGTCGAGCGTGGTGGCGTCGTAACGCCAGTCGCCGTCGATCTCGATCGTCCGCGCCGCGTAGGGCAGGGGCAGCCAGCTCGAGCTGTAGTCGTCGCTGACGTCGATCTCGTACGTGTCCAGCGGCTCCGAGCCGGTGAGTGTCACCCCGGGCGGCGCCGGCAACCCGTCGGAGACCCGTTGCGAGTCCGGCACCGGTCGCCTCGAGGCCTCCCACCGTTCCCCGTCGAAGACGTCCAGGGCGACCTCGCGGAAATACTCGGGAGTGCTGGTGTCGGCCCTGTACTCGAAGACCCGGACGTTCTCCGGCCGGCTGAGATCGCGCCGGAGGTCGACGATCGGGTTGTCCGTGTGGATCGTGCGCCCGCCGCTGCCCGCGCCGCCACCGCGTCCGAAGACTCCCTCGGTCAGGCCCGGCAACAGTGCCGGCAGGGCCACCGCTACGGCAACGGCGACGGCGCCGACCCGCCGGCCGTTCCGCGCGAGCGAATCGGTCTCCGGGATGCCCGTGTGTGCAGCGGACGGGCCTGCTGACCGTCCCCAGCTGGCGACCCGGGTACGGCCCTCGGCGACGAGCAGGGCGAGGAAGCCGACCGCGGGCGGCACGAACCAGATCCAGGACAGGCCGCCGGGCACGACCGCGGCTGCGAGGGCGTAGACAGCGCCGAGGGCGACGCCGGTGACCGGCACGCGGCGCAGGCCGACGGCCAGGAAGTCGACCAGGACGGCGACCAGCCCGGCGCCGCCGACCAACAGCATGAGCATCCCTCTGCCAACGGGAGCCGGGGCCGCGTACTGCACCATCGCATCGAGCCCGTCACCGAACACGATGAACAGCCGCTTCGCCCACGACACCGTCGGCACGATTCCGAACCAGGCGACGTCACCCGCCACGAGGATGCCGAGCCACAGCACCAGGGCCGCCAGCTGACCGACCGGGACGAGCACGGTAGGGACGTGCAGGCGGCGCAGGCCCAGCCCGACCGCCGCCACCAGCGCGACGCCGAACAACGCGGGCATCGTCCAGGAGTGTGACTCCGTCACCGGGGCCAGCGGCAGGATCGCGAGCGCGGAGGCGAGGGCCGCCACGATCGTCAGCCGGGTCCGCGCCGTCACGCCACGCCTCCCAGCTCGTCGTGCACCGTCCCAGTCAAGGGGACGCTCGGCGGCCGCGACCGGTTCACGCCGAGCCGCTCCCACACGGTCGCGATCTCGCTGCCACGGGCCGCCACGACCACGCCCCAGCCGGCCCGGCGCAGCACCTGCGCGGTCTCGAGAAGCTGCTGCTCCTCGACCGCCCGCGCAGCCGGGGACAACGACGTCCACGACATCACGTCGACGAGGATCGCGAGCGCAGCCGTCGAGCCGTGACGCAGGCGGGCCACGAGCGCAGCCTCCTGCGGCTGGAGACGGCCGAAGACGCCGACGAGCAACCCCGTCGCCGCACCGGCACCGCGGAGCAGGTCCGGCCAGCGGCCGACCGACGCGTCCCGAGACGCCCGGACCACCGCGAGCGCCTCCAGCAGCGGGACCTCGGCCGGGGCCGGGCCGTTGCCCGGGTCCAGCCAGGCGCCACTCACCACGCCACCCTCGTCGGTCACGAGCCGTACGGCGTAGCCACGCTCCGACAAGTGCACACCGACGGAGGCGGTCGCCGTGACGGCCCATTCCAGCGACGAGTCGGGATCGTGACCGGCATGCGCGCGGACCCGCGTGTCGAGCAGCAAGGTCGCGCGGCTCTGCCAGGGCTGCTCTTCGCGCCGGACCATGAGGTCGCCGTGGTGGGCGGTGGCCCGCCAGTGGACCCGGCGCATGTCGTCACCGTCGCGGTACGCGCGGATCGTGGCGTCCTCTTCACCGGCGCTCGTCACCGAGCGGGGGCGGCTCTCACCGCTGCCGGTCCACTCGCCGGCCAGCCGGACAGCCGGCAGCGGGAAGACGGTGGGCGTCACGATCAGGGCGGCGGTCTCGCTGAACGAGCGACGCAGCTCGACCAGGCCGAACGGGTCGGTGATTCGCACCGTCAGCGGGCCGAGAACGTAACGGCCCCTCACCTCGGCGCGGACGTCGTAGCTCACCTCGCGCCGGAACCGCGACCACACGTGGTCGAGGACGAACCGGGGCCGGTTCCCCAACGCGTACGGGAGCGTGTCCTCGACGAGCAGGACGCCGGTGGGGATGCGGGCCATGTTCTGCAGCGTGAGGCGCACCATCGCCGGGATGCGAACCGGGGTGCGGGGGGGTGCGACGATCCGGGACGCGGCCAGCCGGACCCGGCTGCGCAGTGCCACCAGCAGGCTGACGAGCGGAAGGACCAGCAGGAGGATTCCCACCCGCAGCAGGTCGCGCTGGCCGACGCCGACGGCGGCCGCGGATGCGATCGCGCCGGCGCCGACGAACAGGCCGCCGCGCTGGGTGAGACCGGACAGCACGCCGCGCACGGGCTACCGCGATCCGGTGCCGGTGGCGTCTGGCTGGGGCAACCGGGCGACCAGGTCGGCGACGATGGCGCTGGCGTCGCGCCGGCCGATCTGTGCCTCCGCCGTCGGCAGTAGCCGGTGGGCAAACACCGGCACCGCGAGCTGTTGGATGTCGTCGGGCAGGACGAACTCACGGTCGTGAAGGGCCGCCCAGGCCTTGGCTGCCCGCACCAGGTGGAGCGTGGCGCGCGGCGAGGCTCCCAGACGCAGCTCGGGCGAGTTGCGCGTGGCGTCCGCCAGGGCCACGCAATAGGTCTTCACGGCCGGCGAGACATAGACGCCGCGGACGATGCCGATCAGCTTGGCGACGTGGGCGGCATCGGTCACAGCGTCCAGCGAGTCGAGGCCATCCGACCCGCTGTGGGTGTCGATCATGTCGATCTCGTCGGCCTCGGCGGGGTATCCGATCGCGAGCCGGACCATGAACCGGTCGCGCTGAGCCTCGGGCAGCGGGTACGTGCCCTCCATCTCCACCGGGTTCTGGGTGGCCACCACCATGAACGGGGCATCGAGCTCGTAGGTGGTGCCGTCGACGGTGACCTGGCGCTCTTCCATGCACTCGAGCAGCGCCGACTGGGTCTTCGGCGAGGCGCGGTTGATCTCGTCGCCGACGACGATGTTCGCGAAGACACCGCCGGGCTTGAACTCGAAGTCGCGCAGCTCCTGGTTGAAGACCGAGACGCCCGTGACATCGCTCGGCATCAGGTCGGGCGTGAACTGGATGCGCTGCACCGAGCAGTTGATCGAGCGGGCGAGCGACTTGGCGAGCATGGTCTTGCCGACGCCCGGTACGTCCTCGATGAGCAGATGGCCTTCGGCCAGCAGCGCCGCGATGGCCAGCCGGATGGCCTCGGGCTTGCCCTCGATGACGGTCTCGACGGCGGCCTGGATGCGGCCCGCGGTGTCGGCGAGCTCGGCGAGACCGGGATCCGGCGCCGTGTTCGCGGGCGCGCCCCCGTGGGTCGGCGGACTCTGGGTCACTCGTGCCTCCTGCGGCTCAGCTCCCGGCTCAAGTCTCGCAGTGGCTGCGGCCATGCTCGACCCCGTGCGGACGTGGTCCCTGTGTGCCAACCGTACGGCCCCACGTCGCGACCTGTGCAGGTGGTTCCCGGTCGATCGTTACCAGGACGTGTCCGTCCGGCCGGGTGGGCCCACCCAGTGAAGGGGCGCGCTGGGGAGCGGGTGGGGCGCAGGTGGGGAATAGTGGGGTACAGTGGCGCGCAATGGAGGACGGCGGTCGCCGTCGGGCGGGAGGTGGAGGCCGTGTTCCTGGGCACGCACTCCCCGCGCCTGGACGACAAGGGCCGCCTGTTCCTTCCGGCGAAGTTCCGCGACGAGCTGGCGGAGGGCGTGGTGATCACCAGAGGGCAGGAACGCTGTCTCTACGGGTGGCCTCGCGCGGAGTTCCTGCGGTTCACCGAGCAGCTGCGGGCAGCTCCGATCACCCACCGCGGCGCCCGCGACTTCGCCCGGATGCTCGCCGCCGGCGCCACGGACGAGAAGCCGGACAAGCAGGGGCGGGTGACAATCCCGAGCGCCTTGCGGAGCTATGCCGGGCTCGAGCGCGACTGCACCGTGGTCGGCGCCATGACCCGGGTGGAGATCTGGGACGCCGACGCGTGGGAGAGCTACCAGTCGGAGAAGGAGCCGCTGTTCGCCGACATCTCCGAGGAGGTGCTGCCCGGCATCTTCTGACGCTTTCACCTGCGTACGCCGAGGCCTCCAGCCCGCTCGCGACCGCCTGGCGCACCTTCCCCGGTGCCAGGAGGGCCTGCACCACCGTCGAGCGGGCGGGGACCTGGTCGTACGAGAGGACGGGGCCAGCACCGGACATCGGGGGTCGAGACTGTTGGACGGCACGGCAGGCGCACTGCGCGTGCCCGCCCAGAGCGCGCGGGTGGGCTGACCCATGACCGCGACCCCGCACGTCCCGGTCCTGCTCGAGCGGGTCGTCGACCTGTTGGCGCCCGCCCTGGACCGGCCCGGTGCGGTCGTCGTGGACGCGACGCTGGGTCTCGGTGGCCATGCAGAGGCGCTGTTGCGCCGGTGCCCGCAGGCACGGCTGGTCGGCATCGACCGCGATCCCGAGGCGCTCGCGCGATCGCGGGCGAGATTGGCGCCGTTCGGTGCACGGGTCGAGGCCGTGCATGCCGGGTACGACGAGCTGCCGGCCGTGCTGGCCCGGCTCGCGGTGGAGCACGCCCAGGGGATCCTCCTCGATCTCGGCGTGTCGTCGATGCAGCTCGACCAGGTGGGTCGGGGATTCGCGTATGCGCGGGACGCACCGCTCGACATGCGGATGGACCCGACCCACGGGCCGACGGCAGCCGACGTCCTGAACGGCTACGGGGCCGCCGACCTGGCCTGGGTGCTGCGCGAGTACGGGGAGGAGCGGTTCGCGCGCAAGATCGCCGCTGCCGTGGTGCGCGAGCGGGAGCGGATGCCGTTCACGACGAGCGCGCGGCTGGTCGAGCTGCTGCGCCGGACGGTTCCGGCAGCGTCGCAACGCACCGGCGGCCATCCGGCCAAGCGGACGTTCCAGGCGCTGCGGATCGAGGTCAACGGCGAGCTGGCCGCGCTGGGGCGCGCCCTCCCTGCGGCCGTCGAGGTCCTCGCCCTCGCCGGGCGGATCGTCGTGCTCTCGTACCACTCTCTCGAGGACCGTCAGGTCAAGCGCGCGTTCGCAGCCGGTGCCGCCAGCACCGCGCCCCGCGACCTGCCCGTCGAGCTTCCCGAACACCGGCCGGTGCTCCGGCTGCTCACCCGGGGTGCGGAGACGCCGGACCCCGCCGAGGTCCAGGTCAACCCTCGCGCCGCCTCCGCCAGGCTGCGGGCGGCTGAACGCGTCCGGAGGGCGGCATGAGCCCGGCCGCGGCGATCGGCTCCGCCGCCCGGCGGCTCCTGCCGGCCGGTTCGGCCCGCTCGAACCTGCGGATGGTGCCGCCTCGCGTGGCCCGGTCTCCACGGGCACCCTTCGTCGCCCTGGTGCTGCTCCTGCTCGGGCTGGGGTTGGTCGGCCTGCTGCTGCTCAACACCGCCCTGCAGCAGGGGTCGTTCGAACTGGCCGACCTCGAGCGGGAGACTGCCGTCCTGCGGGACCGCCGGGCCGAGCTCGCCGACGAGGTCGCCAGCCGGTCGGCGCCGGACGCGCTGGCGCGCAGCGCCCGGTCGCTGGGCATGGTGCAGGGCGAGGAGCCCGTCTTCCTCCACCTCGAACCCGGCGATGCGGGATGAGCGGGGACCACCTGGGAGGGCGCACGACCCCGAAGGCACGCACCGGCGCGGCGCCGGCCCGGCGTGGCGGGGCCGCGACACCGAAGAGCCGCACCGCCGCGGCGCGTACTGCGGCACGGTCCACGCCGGGGCCGGCTGCAGGCGGCGCAAAGCGTCCGCCACGAGCCACCGCCGGGAGTCCGCGGACGTCCACGTCCGGAAGGTCGCGCGGCGGCGCGACGGCAAGCCGGAAACCACGCGGCATGCCGCGTCAGGGAACCGGCAGCCGACCGGCGTCGACCCGGCCGCGCCAGCCACGCCGAACCGTGCCGAAGCCCGCTCCCAAGGTCAGCCGACCGAAGCGCCCACCACGCACCGTCCGGCTCGCCGATCCGAAGCGCCGTCTGCACGTGTCCATGATGCTGCTCTGTGTCCTGCTGTCGCTGTTCGCCGGCCGGCTCGTCCAGCTCCAGGGCCTCGACGCGTCGACGTATGCGGCCGCGGCCGAGTACGCGGGCATGCGGCCGACCACGTTGCCCGCGCTGCGCGGGCCGATCCTCGACCGCGACGGGGAGCCGCTCGCCCGGTCGGTCGAGGCGTACGACGTCACCGTCGACCAGACCCACGTCAGGAACCCGGCGGCGTACGCCCTTCAGCTGGACGACCTGTTGGCGGCTGACCTGGGGACCATCCAGGCAGCGCTCACCGGCGAGAAGCGGTTCGCCTACCTCGCGAAGAAGGTCACGCCGGAGACCTGGCGCGCGATCCAGCAGCTGAACCTTCCGGGCCTGTTCGCCCAGCCAGTGTCGCAGCGCGAGTACCCGGCCGGGTCGGTGGCCGGAAACGTCGTCGGCTTCGCCGGCGCCGACGGTCACGGCCTGGCCGGGCTCGAGCTGAGCATGGACGAGGTGCTGGCCGGCCGCGACGGGCTGCTGACGTGCCAGCAGAGTGCCGGCGGGCAATGCATCCCGTCGGGCAACAGCAGCCGGGAGGCCGCGGTCGAGGGTGGGGGTGTGCAGCTCACGATCGACCGTGACATCCAGTGGTATGCCGAGCAGGCCATCGCGTCCGCGGTGGCCGATGCGAGGGCAGACGCCGGCAACGCCGTCGTGCTGGACACGCGCACGTTCGAGGTCGTCGCGATGGCGACCTCCCCGGGGGTGGATCCGGGGGATCCGGGCGCGAGCCGGGACGACGATCGCGGCAACCGCGCGGTCGAGGAGGCGTACGAGCCAGGATCGGTGTTCAAGCCCCTGACGATGGCCGCCGTCATCGACGAGGGCGCGGCCACGCCGGCCACCGTCCTGTCGGTGCCGGACCACGTGTCGCGGAGCGGGGAGACGATCAACGACTACTACGACCACCCACGGCAGCAGATGACGCTGACCGGCATCATGGCCAAGTCGAGCAACGTCGGCACGTTGCTCGCCGCAGAGCGGATCGACAAGGGCAGGTTCCGGGACTACCTGGCCGGCTTCGGCCTGGGCTCGCCGCCGGACCTGTCCCTGCCCGGAGAGAGCGCCGGCCGGCTTCCGGAGGACTGGTCCGACCTGAGTCGCGACACCATCGCCTTCGGCCAGGGCGTGTCCGTGAGCACTGTGCAGATGGCGGCGGCCTACGCGACGATCGCCAACGGTGGCGTCCGGTTGCCGGCTCGGCTTGTCGACGCCACGATCGACGCCGACGGGGTCGGGACGCCGGTCGATGTCGGAAGTCCGCTCCGGGTCGTCAGCGAGGAGACCGCCGACGCCGTCACACTGATGATGGAAGCCGTGATGGGCGAGGACGGCACGGGCCGCTCGGTCGGCGTCCCCGGGTACCGCGTGGCGGGCAAGACGGGTACCGCGCAGCGGGTCGACCCCGCCTGCGGCTGCTACCGGGACTACAACGCGTCGTTCATGGGTTTCGCGCCCGCCGACGACCCGCGGTACGTCGTCGTGGTCTCCCTGCTGAACCCGCGCAAGGGCAACTCGGGCGGAAGCCTGGCCGGCCCGGTGTTCTCCGACGTCATGGGCTTCACCCTGGCGCAGATGGGCGTGCCGCCGACCGGCACCGAGGCGCCGAGCCTCCCCCTGTTCGCCGGCTGACATCGATCGGGCGCGGCCCGTCCGCCCGCGCCTCGGGCCTGACAACGCCGGCGCGCGGCCCTCAAGTAGCCTGCTCTGCGCGATGCCTCCGCGACCCTCGCTGCGTCCGCAGCACGTCGAACCGCGCCCCCTCGCCGGGATCGCGGCACTGCTGGATCTCCCGTCGACGGCCGCGGCCGAGGGCGTCGCCGTCACGGGCGTCACGCACGACTCGCGGCAGGTCCGCCCCGGAGACCTCTACGCGGCGTTGCCGGGCTCCCATGTCCACGGCGCCGCCTTCGCCGCAGCGGCCGCGGAGGCGGGCGCGGCCGCCGTCCTCACCGATGCGGCAGGGGCCGACCTGGCCGGTGATCTTCCCTGGCTCGTCGTCGCGGACCCGCGAGCATCCCTCGGGCGCGTCGCCGCCCACGTGTACGGCGACCCGGCGCGGCACCTGCTGATGCTCGGCGTCACGGGAACCAACGGCAAGACGACCACGTCCTACCTGGTCGAGTCCGGGCTCCGGGCCGCGGGTCACCGGACCGGGCTCATCGGCACCGTCGAGACCCGCGTCGGAGACGAGCGCGTGGCCAGCATCCGGACCACCCCGGAGGCGACCGACGTCCACGCGCTGCTCGCCCTGATGCGCGAGCGCGGGACGACCGCGTGTGTGATGGAGGTCTCGAGCCACGCGCTCGCCTACGGGCGGGTCGACGGCATCGTCTTCGACGTCGCCGGCTTCACCAACCTGTCTCAGGACCACCTGGACTTCCACGACGACCTCGAGGACTACTTCGCGACGAAGGCGAAGTTGTTCACCCCGGGGCGGGCACGGCGCGGCGTGGTGTGCGTCGACGACGACTACGGCCGCCGCCTCGCGAAACAGGCAGCCATCCCCGTCGTGACCGTCGCGACGAAGGGTGACGCCGACTGGCGGGTCACCGACCGCGAGATCGCCCACGCGGGTGCGACGACGCTCGCTGTCATCGGGACCGAGGACGGGCGGCGCCTGCCTGTGAGCTCGCCGATCCCGGGCGACTTCAACGTGGCCAACGCGGTGCTCGCGGTCGTCATGTTGACCGAGGCCGGCGTCGAGGCCGGCGACGCGCTCCGCGGCGTCGCCACCTGCCCCGGCGTCCCCGGGCGGATGGAACGGGTGCAGTCCGCCGCCGCTGGCGGGCCGCTGGGCGTCGTCGACTATGCCCATACGCCGGACGCGATCGAGACCGTCCTGCGCGCCCTGCGCCCATCCACCCTCGGGCGGCTGGTCGTCGTGGTGGGGGCCGGCGGCGATCGCGACGCCGGCAAGCGGCCGCTCATGGGTGCGGCGGCCGCGCGGCATGCGGACGTCGTGATCGTCACCGACGACAACCCGCGTTCGGAGGATCCGGCCGCGATCAGGGCGGCCGTCCTGCGGGGGACGAGCGCCGTCCCGGCGCAGGAGCGCGGGGTCGTCAAGGAGGTCGGCGACCGGCGGGCCGCGATCGAGGCTGCGGTGGCGGAGACCACGGGCCGGCCGGACACCGTAGCCGTGGTCGGCAAGGGTCACGAGCAGGGGCAGGAGATCGCCGGAGTCGTGTACCCGTTCGACGACCGGGTCGAGCTGCGGGAGGCGCTGTGGGGACGCGCCGAGCGCGAGGAGGCGACCTAGGTGATCCCCCTGTCCCTGGCCGAGGTTGCCGAGGCGGCCGGTGGCCGGCTCGACGGCGTGGCCGACGCGCAGACCACGGTGGACGGCCCGGTCGTCGCCGACTCCCGTGCCGTCCCGCCGGGTGGGTTGTTCGTCGCTGTACCAGGCGAGCGTGTCGACGGTCACGACTTCGCCGCGGCCGCGGTCGGCTCCGGCGCGGTCGCCGTGATCGCGCAGCGGCCGGTGGGCGTGCCCGCCGTCGTCGTCGAGGACTCCGTGGCAGCGCTGGGCCGGCTGGCTCGCGCAGTGCTCGACCGACTCGGCGGAGTGAGCGTGGTCGCCGTCACCGGCTCGTCGGGCAAGACCACCACCAAAGACCTGCTCGCGCAGGTACTCGCGAGCCGTGGGCCGGTCGTGGCGCCGCCGGGCTCGTACAACACCGAGGTCGGCGTGCCGCTGACGGTGCTGTCGGCGGACCGCAGCACCCGCACGCTGGTCGTCGAGATGGGTGCCCGCGGGCCCGGGCACATCGCCTACCTGTGCGGGATCGCTCCGCCGACCGTCGGCGTCGTGCTCAACGTCGGCTCTGCCCACCTGGGCGAGTTCGGCGACCGGGAGGCGATCGCCCGGTCCAAGGCCGAACTGGTCGAAGCGCTGCCCGACCGTGGCACCGCGGTCCTGAACGGCGACGACCCGCTGGTGCGGCGGATGGCGGACAAGACACGGGCAGGCGTGCTCATGGTGGGCGAGTCGGTACACGCCGACGTCCGGGCCGAGGACGTCGCTGTCGACGATCGCGGTCGGGCCAGGTTCACGATGGTGACGCCCGGCGGCACCGCCGCCGTCCGGCTCGGGCTGGTCGGCGAGCACCAGGTCGCCAATGCCCTGGCCGCCGCGGGCGCGGCCCACGCCCTCGGGCTCGACGCTGCCACCGTCGCCGACGCGCTGACCCACGCGAAGGCGCTCTCACGCTGGCGGATGGAGGTCACCGAGCGCGCCGACGGCGTCACCGTCGTCAACGACGCCTACAACGCCAACCCCGAGTCGATGCGGGCGGCGCTGCAGGCTCTGGGCGCCATGGCCTCCGGCCGGCGGACGTGGGCCGTCCTGGGAGAGATGCGCGAGCTCGGCGAGACGTCCGCGGCGGAGCACGACGCGCTGGGTGGGCTCGCCGTGCGGCTCGGGGTCGACCGGCTCGTCGCCGTCGGTGAGCCGGCAAGGGCGATCCAGCTCGGCGCGGCGCGCGACGGATCGGGGGAGGACCAGACAGCCTGGGTACCCGACGTCGACGCGGCGCTGGATCTGCTTCGAAGGCAGGTTCAGCCAGGTGACGTGGTGCTGGTGAAGGCGTCGCGTGCGGTGGGCCTGGAGCGGCTGGCCGAGGCAATGCTGCAGGAGGTTTCCCGGTGATCCTGGTCCTGACGGCGGCCGTCGTCTCTCTCGTGGTGTCCATCCTCGGCACCCCGCTGGCGATCCGGTTCCTGATCCGGCAGAACTACGGGCAGCTGATCCGCGACGACGGCCCCACCAGCCACCACATCAAGCGCGGCACCCCGACGATGGGTGGCGCCGTGATCATCTTCGCGGTGCTGTGCGGCTACTTCGTGGCGCACCTGGTGCGGCTCTCCGCGCCGTCGGTCTCAGGCCTCCTGGTGCTGTTCCTGGTCGTGGGCCTCGGCGCCGTGGGCTTCGTGGACGACTTCATCAAGATCTCGAAGCAGCGCAGCCTCGGTCTGCGCAGCGGCCCGAAGATGGCCGCGCAGGCTCTCGTCGCCATCGTCTTCGCCGTCCTCGCGTTGCGCTTCCCCGACGAGCAGGGCTACACGCCGGCGTCGGACTCGCTGTCCATCCTGCGGGACTCACCGCTCGTGCTCGGTTCGGTGCTCTTCGTCATCTGGGCCCTGATCATGGTGACGGGGGCGTCGAACGGGGTGAACCTCGCCGACGGGCTCGACGGGCTCGCGACCGGTGCGTGCGTCATGGTCTTCGGCGCATACACGCTGATCGGCGTCTGGCAGTACAACCAGAGCTGCCAGATCGCTCCGGGCCCGAGCTGCTACGAGGTGCGCGACCCGCTGGACCTCGCGGTCGTGGCAGCCGCCCTGGTCGGAGCGTGCTTCGGGTTCCTGTGGTGGAACGCGTCGCCGGCCAAGATCTTCATGGGCGACACCGGCTCGCTGGCGCTCGGCGGCGCGCTGGCCGGGCTGGCCATCTCCAGCCGCACCGAGCTGCTGCTGTTGGTGCTGGCTGGGTTGTTCGCCGTCATCGCGCTGTCGGTGATGCTCCAGGTCGGGTGGTTCAAGGCGACCGGCGGCAAACGGCTGTTCCGGATGGCCCCGCTGCAGCACCATTTCGAGCTCGCCGGCTGGGGTGAGGTCACCATCGTGATCCGGTTCTGGATCATCGCCGGCATGTTCGTCGCCTTCGGGCTGGGGGTCTTCTACGCCGAGTGGGTGGCCGGCGCGTGAGCGTGCCGGGCTGGCTCGCCGGCGCGCGCAGGGACAGCCCCTGGCCGCAGCTGCGGGCTGTGGTCGCCGGCATCGGCGTCTCCGGGTTCGCGGCGGCCGACGCCCTGGTCCGCCTGGGCGCGGCCGTCACCGTCGTCGACGAACGCAACGGTGACGCGCAGAGCGCCCGGGCCCGCGTGCTCGAGGTCCTCGGCGCCACCGTCCGGCTGGGTCCAGGGTGGACGGCGACCCTGCCGGCCGGTACCGGACTCGTCGTCACATCGCCCGGCTGGCGCCCGGCGTCGCCGCTGCTCGTCGCCGCCGCGCGTGGAGG
>JBOGDS010000016.1:0-57359 GCA_050743075.1 Jiangellaceae bacterium
CCTGACGGGTGCTTCACCAGGCACCGGAACCTGGTGAAGCACCCGTCAGGGTGGTGAACGTGATCAACGGGAACGCGGGGTTAGGGTCGGGGGGTGAACGGCTCCGGGGTGATCGTGAGGCGTCCTGACGACGCTCCGCACGTCGCCGAGCTGATTCTCGACCGGCCCGGGGCCATGAACGCCGTCTCCACGGCGCAGGCGGCCGCCATCGCAGCCGCGGCCGCCGAGCTGGCCGCCGACCGGAGCGTGCGTGCCGTCGTCCTCTCCTCGTCGGCGGAGAAGGCGTTCTGCGTCGGCGCCGACCTCAAGGAGCGCAACGCCGCGACCGACGACGACCTCCGCCGGCAGCGGCCGACCGCCCGGTCGGCGTACCGCGGCATCCTCGACCTGCCGGTGCCGGCGATCGCGGCCGTGCACGGCTACGCCCTCGGTGGCGGCTGCGAGCTCGCGCTCGCCTGTGACCTGATCGTGGCCGACGAGACAGCCGTGTTCGGGCTGCCCGAGGTGTCGGTGGGAGTCGTCCCCGGTGGCGGAGGCACCCAGCTGCTCGCCCGTCGAGTCGGCTGGGGTCGGGCAGCAGACCTGATCTTCACCGCGCGGCGCCTCGACGCCGAGGAGGCCTACCGGCTGGGGATCGCCGACCGCCTCGTGCCCGCCGGCGCCGCGCGGAAGGCGGCCCTCGACCTGGCGGCCACCGTGGCGCGGCACTCGCCGGTCGGGGTGCGCAATGCCAAGAGGGCGATGCGGCTCGGCCTCGACGCTGCACTGCCGGCCGGCCTGGAGATCGAGGATGCGGCGTGGCGGGCCACCGCGTTCAGCGGGGATAGGAAAGAGGGCGTGGCAGCGTTCAACGAGAAGAGGGACCCGGACTGGCCGGGGGAGTGATGCGACGATGAGCGACCTGCCGGACCGGATCAGCCTGCGCGAGGTGGGTCCCCGCGACGGGCTGCAGAACGAGGACCCGATTCCGACCGACGGCAAGGTCGCGCTGATCGACGCGCTGTCGAGGACCGGCGTCGGCCGGATCGAGGCCGTCTCGTTCGTACACCCCAGTGCGATCCCGCAGATGGCCGACGCCGACGAGGTGTGGTCGCGGATCGAGCGCAACCCGGCCGTGCGGTACTCGGCGCTCGTACCCAACCTGCGCGGAGCGCAGCGTGCGCTCGATGCCGGCTTCTCCGAGATCGAGGTCGTCATCTCCGCGTCCGACACCCACAACCGCCGCAACATCAACCGTTCGACGGACGAGTCGTTGGCAGAGCTGCCGTCGCTGGTGGAGCTGGTACACGGGCGCGGTGCCACGTTGCAGGTGGTCGTGTCGACCGCGTGGGGGTGCCCGTACGAGGGCGACGTGCCGGTGGAGCGGGTGGTCTACGTCGTCGGACACGCCGTCGCGGCGGGGGCCGACTCGGTCGCGTACGGCGACACCACCGGAATGGCGACCCCGACCCGGGTCACCCGCCTGGTGGCCGAGACTCGCTCCTTGCACGCAGACCTCCCGCTGGGCCTGCACTTCCACAACACCCGCGGCACCGGCCTGGCCAATGTGCTCGCCGCGCTGCAGCTCGGTGTCGACGACTTCGACGCCTCGGTCGGCGGGCTCGGCGGCTGCCCCTACGCGCCTGGCGCCTCCGGCAACATCGCCACCGAGGAGCTGGTGCACATGCTCGAGGACATGGGCGTCGCGACCGGAGTCGACCTCGACGCGCTGATCGAGGTCGCGGCGCAGGCCGAGCGTCTGGTGGGCCGCGAGCTGCCGTCGCAGGTTCTCCGCGCCGGGCCGCGTACACGCACGGCCGCTTGACGGCGGGCGCTCCAACCGTGGACGACGGGCGTGACCTGCTGGCTCGACCGGCGGATGCTGCGGACGCCTTTGCTCTGCGCACCTCCACGCAGCGACGGCATTGGCCGTGGGCGGGATCGGCGTCACGGTGGCCCGTACTGCTGCTCGTCTCGGCGACCGTCGCGGCGGCGGCCATGCGCTTGCGCTTCGCCGGCGTACCGCTGACGGCCGACGAGGGCGGGTACGGAGTCGTCGCCGCGCGCTGGGCGGCCGGGACAGTGCTGTACGACGGCGCCTGGGTCGACCGGCCGCAGGGGTTGGTCGTGCTGTACCGCCTGGCCTGGGAAGCCGGCCCGCTCGGCGTGCGCGTCCTCGCGCTCGTGGCCACGGCGGTCACCGCGGTGGCGGTCTGGTGGGCGGCCCGCACTCTGGCGGGGCGGAATGCCGGCCTGGTCGCCGCCGCGCTGTACGTGCTGGTCTCACCGGCTCCGCGCCTGGAGGGCTGGGCCGCGAACGGTGAACTGCTCGCCGGCGCGTTCTCGACGCTGGGCATCGCGGCCTTGCTTGGCTGGTCCCGCGCAGGGCGAACAGGCACGCCGACCGTCGACCTGGACGGCGCTGCGCGCTCAGGTCCCGGCTGGCTGCTTGCCACCGGGATGCTGCTCGCCGGTACGGCGCCGTTGGTGAAGCAGTCGGCGCTCGAGGGCTTGCTGGTCGCGGCGGTTCTGGTAGCGCCCCACGCGCGAGCACGGTGGCAGGCGCTGGGTTGGGCGTCCGCACCGTGGGTGGTGGCCGCGGCTCACGGCGCGACGCTCGGCTTCGACCGGTGGTGGTTCGCCGTCGCCGGCTACCGGTTCCACGGAGAGCCGGCAGCCGACGGCGTAGTGGGCCGCCTGGAGCTGTTCGCCGGGTCGGTCCCGCCGCTGCTGGTCGACGCGGCGCCGCTGATTGCGGTCGGCCTCGTCGGGGCCATCGGCGTGCGCCGTCTCGGCCGGCGTCACCTGTTCTATGCCGCGTGGCTGGCCGGCGCGCTGGTCGGCGTGGTGGGCGGGGGGCTCTTCCATCCGCACTACTGGTTGCAGGTTCTACCGCTGGGTGCCGTCGTCGCCGGCGTCCTCTGGTCCCGCGCGCCTCGTCGGGTCGCGTCGGCGGTCGCTGCCGGCGTGGCCGTCCTCGCCGTGAGCTGGGTGCCCTTCCTGCTGACGTCGTCGCCCGGCGAACTGGCGACAAGGACGACCGACGAGCCGCTGCTGGCTTCGGCCGAGCGGATCGCGCGTGAGTTGGAGTCGGCGAGCGACCCCGGCGACTCCGTGCTCGTCGTCTGGGCTGCAGCTTCGGTCTACGCGTACGCCGACCGCGAGGCCGCGACGCCGTACCTGTGGTTCCGGCCGGTCCGGTACATCGAGGGAGCGTCCGACGACATCGTGGACCGGGTGGCCGGGGCGGACCCGCCGGCGGCCATCGCCGTCGCGCAACCCCCGGAACTGCTGGACCCGGGTGGCGAGCTCTCCCGGCTGCTGGCGTCGCGTTACCGCGTGACGGCGCACGTGGACGGCGTCGTCGTCTACACGCTGCGTGATTGACGCCGGGCTCAGACCATGGCGGGCTGGGCCTGCGCCGGGAACACCCAGCGCCGGTACGACCAGAACCGGAACAACGTGCCGAAGGCCAACCCGACCACGTTCGCCGCGATGTTGTCGGCGACGGGGCCGGAGAGCTCGAGCACGTATCGCGACACCGCCAGGCAGCCCAACGCGATGCCCAGCCCGACGCCGTTGAGCAGGAAGAACAGGGTGTACTCGCGCGCGACGCCGGTGCGGGCCCGGTGCCGGAACGTCCACAGCCGGTTGCCCGTGTAGGTGACCAGCGTCGCCAGCAGGACCGAGATCGTCTTGGCGGTCAGCGGCTTGTGGTGCAGCGGACCCTCGCCGCCGGAGAACATCAGCGTGTTGAAGATCGCGATGTCGACGACGAACCCGAAGCTTCCCACCGTCGCGAACTTCAGGCTCTCGCGAATCAGCAGGTGCAGCTGGTACCAGAGGCGGAACGCCCGGCGCACCGGTTCGGGCGCGCGTTGCGGCGGTCGGATGGCGGTGCCGAGCACCCCGCAAGGGTAGGGCACGGCGTTCCCGCTGCCTGCGTCGCTAGCCTGTGCGTCCGTGACGGAACCTGCAGGCTGGCCGGTCGTGGGCATGGTCGGCGGAGGTCAGCTGGCGCGGATGACGCAGCCGGCGGCGATCGCCCTCGGGGTCGGGTTCCGGGTGCTGGCGGCGTCGTCCTCAGACTCGGCCGCGCAGGTCGTCCCGTCCTCTCTGGTGGCGGACGAAAAGGCCCTCGCCGACCTGCGGCGATTCGCCGCGACCTGCGATGTGCTGACGTTCGACCACGAGCACGTCCCCTCCGAGCACCTACGAGCACTGGAGTCCCAAAGCGTCGCCGTCCGCCCGGGCCCAGACGCGCTGGTGCACGCTCAGGACAAGGGCGTGATGCGCGCCCGGCTGACCAGGGCCGGCGTCCCGTGCCCCCGGCACCGCATGGTCGCCGGACCGGCCGACGTGGCGGACTTCGCCGCCTCCCTCGGGGCCGAGTTGTCGGGCCTGACAGCGACGTCGGACCGGGCAGGCGGCTTGTCAGGCCTGACAAACCGCGTGGTGCTGAAGACGGCCAGGGGCGGCTATGACGGCAAGGGCGTCTGGGTGGTGTCGTCCGCTGCCGAGGGTATGGACGCGTTCCGTGCCGGCGTGGCCGTTCTAGCCGAGGAGCTGGTCGACTTCCGTCGCGAACTTGCCGCCGTCGTCGCCCGGTCGCCGTCCGGCCAGGCCGTGGCGTATCCGGTCGTCGAGTCGGTGCAGCGCGACGGGATCTGCGTCGAGGTCGTCGCACCGGCGCCGGGCCTGCCCGCCGAGCTGGCCGTCGAGGCACAGCGGATCGCGCTCACCGTCGCCGCCGAGCTGGACGTCGTCGGCATCCTGGCCGTAGAGCTCTTCGAGACAACCAACGGCCGCCTCCTGGTCAACGAGCTGGCGATGCGCCCGCACAACTCCGGGCACTGGAGCATCGACGGGGCCGTGACCAGCCAGTTCGAGAACCACCTGCGGGCCGTCCTGGACCTCCCGCTCGGCTCGCCCGCGGCGCTGACGCCGTTTACCGTCATGGTCAACGTGCTGGGCGGCGACCTCCCCGACGTGTACCCGGCTTACCGGCACTGCATGGCCCGCGACCCGGCGCTGAAGATCCACTGGTACGGCAAGGGCGTGCGGCTGGGCCGGAAGGTCGGTCACGTGACCGTGTCCGGGTCCGACGTCTCCGACCTCCGCGCGCGTGCGTGGCACGCTGCGGCCTACCTGCGAGGTGATCTCGATGAGTGACGACGACGCGGCGCTGGCGCGAACGGTCGGAAGCGGGCCACCCCTTGTCGGGATCGTCATGGGCTCGGACTCCGACTGGACGGTGATGTCCGACGCCGCCGACGTCCTGGGCGGCCTGGGTGTGACGTACGAGGTCGGCGTCGTCTCGGCCCACCGGATGCCGCGCGACATGATGGCCTACGGGGAGACGGCTGGCGGGCGTGGCCTGAAGGTGATCATCGCGGGCGCAGGCGGCGCGGCGCACCTGCCCGGCATGCTCGCGTCGGTGACCTCCGTGCCGGTGATCGGGGTGCCGGTCCCGCTGGCGAGGCTCGACGGGCTGGACTCGCTGCTGTCGATCGTCCAGATGCCCGCGGGTGTCCCCGTCGCGACGGTGTCGATCGGCGGTGCCCGCAACGCCGGCATCCTCGCGGCGCGCATCCTGGCGACGTCGGACGTGGCGCTGCACGAGCGCCTCGACGCCGACCGGGCGTCGTCGGGCGACGCTGCCCGAGCCAAGGGGCGGGCCCTCCGCGACCAGTTGGGCCCCGGCGGTTCCTGACTTCGCCCCCTAGACCGGACCTCGCTGTCTGTAGCGGCGTCATGACCGTCGACATCGCCCGTTTGGCGTCGCTGCAGACAGCGAGGTCCGGTACAGCCGGCGAGGTCCCCGGAGGGCGTCGCCGTCCGGGAGTTGTCCACAGCTGCATCTGCGTGCCTTGCCGTGCTGGGCCGCCGGCGCCAGCGTGTGAACGATGTCCAAGCGCAATTGCACCCTGCCGGCCGACGTCCTCGACCTGCTCCTTCGAGGAAAGGGCATCGCCCACGTGCGCGACGCACGGCTCGCGGGTGTCGACGAGAGCCGCCTGCGGCGGCTCGCGGCTGCCGGTGGCCTCGAGCGGCTGGCTCGCGGTTGCTACGCCTCGACGTCGACGTTGGAGAAGCTCGACGAGTGGCAGGTCCACAAGATTCGCGCTCGGGCCTTCGCCGAGTCGTGCGCAGCCGTGTACCTGTGCGAGTGGTCTGCCGCGGTCACGTGGGACCTGCCGACCATGGGGACGCCGCCCCCGCGGCCGACGGTGCTCCGGCCCGCGACGTCGGGCCAAGGTTCCACCGTCACGAGGTACGGCCGGATCCGCGTTGCGCACCTGCCCATCGGGCACCGCTGGCGATCGGGCCGGGTAGGCGTCGCCAGCCGGGCGTGGTCCGTCGCTGACCTTGCCAGGTTCGTGCCGTTGCCGCACGCCTTGGTGCTTGCCGACGCGGCCACCCGGGCCGGCGACGATCTCGGCGCCGTGCTGCCACACTTTCACCGCTGGGAAGGTGTCGACGGGGCCCGCTGGGCGGCCGACCATGCTGACGGGAACGCTGAGTCGCCCATCGAGACCCTCGGGCGCTTCACCTGCATCGCCTTCGACCTGCCCCTACCGGTCGCCAACGCTTGGGTGGGCGAGAACCAACCCGTGCGCCGGGTCGACGGGCTCTGGCCCTACCACTGGGCCGCGAAGGAGGCCGACGGCGCCGTCAAGTACAACAACCGACCGGACGCGTCAGCCATCGTCATGGCCCAGAACGACCGGGAGTTCTACCTGCGCCGGCTCGGGTTGGATGTCATCCGGTACGGGTGGGAGCTGGCGGCGTTCCGCCGTGAGGAGCTTGCGGCACGGATCGCCGCGCTGCTGCGCGACAAATCCGGTGCGGTCCGAGCCGATCCGATGGTGGAAGCACGTGCCTGATGTGGGTCCGGTGGAGCCGCAACCCTCGGACTGGCCGGCGCCACATCCGGTGTCGATCGTCCTGCCGGCCGGGGCGACGAGGTGACGTCCCCGGCCGCTGACAGCGCTGTCTGTGCCGGACCTCGCTGTCTGGAACGGCGCCAGACGAGGAAATCGCAGCTATTGGCGGCCGCACGGCCAGCGAGGTACGGTCAGGCGGGCGAGGTCAACGCTGCAACCTTCTGCGGTGGCCTGGTCACAGGCCGAGGCGCGGTGCCTCCATGGCGGGGCAGGTGTCCATGACGACGTCGAGGCCCGCGGACAGTGCGCGTGCCGCCGCGTCCTCGTCGATCACGCCCAGCTGCAGCCAGACGGCGTTGATGCCGAGCCGGTCCTTCTGCGCGATCGCCTCGTCGACGACGGCACCGACCCGCTGGCTGTTGACGAAGAAGTCGACCACGTCGATCGGCCCGGGGACGTCGGCGAGCCGCTCGTAACCGGTCTCGCCGAGCGTGTCCTCGCCGCGCAGGTTGACGGGCACGATGCTCATGCCCAGTCGGTCCCGCAGGTACTGCCCGATCCGGTAGGCGGTCCGCGTCGTGGTGGCCGACAGGCCGACCACGGCCCAGGGTGCGGGCGTGGTCAGCAGTCGGCGGATCACGTCCGGGTCCTGCCAGGCGGTCACGAGACCAGCCCGAAGACCTCGGCCAGCGCCCGGTCCACCTCGGCCATCTCGAACGGAGAGAGCCTGCCGGCGAAGTCGCCGAGCCGAGACGGGTCCACCGCCACGATCTGCTCTATGAGTACGCGAGTAGCCGTCCCGCCGAGCTCGATCACGGGCCGGAAGGGACGTGGAGGGGCACTGGCCGACGTCGGTGCTATGAGCAACGTCGAGAGTTGCATCCAGTCCGACTGCACGACGACGCCGTGGCGGGGTCCGCGCTGTTCGTGGCCGCGGGTGCCGCGCGGCGCGCGTAACCGGTGAACATCACCGCGCACGGAGGGCTTCCATGTCCTCCATGACCTCCCGCATAGCCGCCAGATCCACAGGATCGCTCGCCGCCTTGCGGGACTCCTCGAGGAGCAGCTCCCGGCGCCGCTGCCGCCGCGCGGTCAGAATCGCCTCGCGGATGACGTCGGACTTGTTGGCGTTCTCGCCGCCCAGCTCGGCGAGCGCCTTGTCGATCTCCGGGTCGGTGCGGAACGTGATCGTGCTCATACAGGGAAGGGTACGCCACCGGGTATAGGGTCACATAGGACAGCGCGTCCTACGTTCTGTCAGCCAACAGCTGGCGGGCCATCACCAGCCGCTGGATCTGGTTGGTCCCCTCGTAGATCTGAGTGATCTTGGCGTCGCGCATCATCCGCTCGACCGGGTAGTCGCGCGTGTAGCCGTAGCCGCCCAGCAGTTGGACGGCGTCGGTGGTGATCTCCATCGCGGTGTCGGATGCGAAGCACTTGGCGGCGGCCCCCAGGAACGGAAGCGACGGTTCGTCCCTCTCGCTCGCGGCGGCGGCCCGGTAGACGAGCTGACGGGCCGCCTCGAGCTTCATCGCCATGTCGGCCAGCATGAACTGCACGCCCTGGAACTCCGCTACTGCACGGCCGAACTGCTGCCGCTCCTTGACGTACGCGGTGGCGACCTCCAGCGCGCCGGCGGCGATGCCGACGGCCTGGGCACCGATCGTGACCCGGGTGTGGTCCAGCGTGCACAGGGCGATCTTGAGCCCGGCACCGGGAGAGCCCACGACCCGGTCGCCGGGGATGCGGCAACGGTCGAACAGCAGCTCGCGGGTGGGTGAGCCCCTGATGCCGAGCTTGCGCTCCGGAGCCCCGACGTCGAACCCGGGATCGGACGCCTCGACGACGAACGCCGTGACGCCACGACCGGGTGGTGCGTCGGGGTCCGTGACCGCCATGACCGTGTAGTACTCACTGACTCCTGCGTTGGTGATCCACGACTTCTGCCCGGACAGCACCCAGCCGTCGCCGTCCTGCACCGCACGGGTCGTCATCGCTGCCGTGTCGGAGCCGGCCGCACGCTCGGACAGGGCGTAGGAGAACATCGCGTCGCCGCTCGCGACCGGCGGCAGGTAGCGCGCTTTGACGTCGTCCGAACCTGTCAGCAGCAGCGGCATGGTGCCGAGCTTGTTGACCGCCGGGATCAGCGACGTCGACGCGCAGGCGCGGGCGACCTCCTCGATCACGATGCAGGTCGCGAGCGCATCGGCGCCCGCGCCGCCGTACTCCTCGGGGATGTGGGGCGCGTGGAACTCCGCGGCGCGCAGGGCGTCGTACGACGCCTGCGGGAACGCTCCGGTCTCGTCGACCTCGGCCGCGTGGGGAGCCACCTTGTCGGCGCAGACGGCGCGGACGGCCAGCCGGACGGCCTCGTGCTCTTCGGTGAGCCGGTAGAGGTCGAAGTCCGCGTCCACGACCCTGATGGTAGGACGTCCGACTATCTCCGCGGCGGCCTATGCCGGTTCGCCGGTACCCTCGTCCGCAACCAGCTGACCTGGAAGGACCCGCGTGACGCTACAGATCTCGGTGATCGGAACGGGGTACCTCGGCGCCGTTCACGCTGCCGGTATGGCCGAGCTCGGCTACACCGTCGTGGGAATCGACGTCGACCCGGCCAAGGTCGCCGCGCTCGCCGAGGGTCAGGCGCCGTTCTACGAGCCCGATCTCGATCCGCTGCTGCGAAAGCACGTGGAGTCCGGCCGGATCCGCTTCTCCACTGACGTCGCTGACGCTGCCGGCGCCGACGTGCACTTCCTCTGCGTCGGAACGCCGCAGAGGAGCGACAGTCTGGCCGCCGACCTGACCTTCGTCGACGCTGCGATCGACACGCTCGCCCCCACGCTGAACCGTCCGTGCCTGGTGGTCGGCAAGTCCACGGTGCCGGTCGGTACGGCCGACCGGCTCGCTGCGAGGTTGGCTGAGCTTTCCCCCGCGGATGCCGATGCCGAGCTGGCCTGGAATCCCGAGTTCCTGCGCGAAGGCTTCGCGGTGGAGGACACCTTGCGGCCGGACCGGCTGGTGTTCGGGATACGGAGCGAGCGCGCAGAGCGGGTGTTACGCCAGGTCTACGACGCCGTGATCACCGGCGGCACTCCGGTGGTCGTCACCGACTTCCCGACGGCTGAACTGGTCAAGGTCGCCGCGAACGCGTTCCTCGCGACGAAGATCTCCTTCATCAACGCGATCGCCGAGATCTGCGAGGTCACAGGCGCCGACGTCACCAAGGTGGCCGACGCGATCGGGCACGACGCCCGCATCGGCCGGCGCTTCCTCAACGCCGGCATCGGCTTCGGCGGCGGCTGCCTACCCAAGGACATCCGCGCGTTCATGGCGCGGGCCGGGGAGATCGGCGCGGCGCACGCGTTGACGTTCCTGGCCGAGGTCGACGCGATCAACCTGCGCCGGCGGGAACGGGTCGCCGAGATCGCCCGCGAGCTCGTCGGCGGATCGGTCGCCGGCCGGCGCATCGCCGTCCTCGGCGCGGCGTTCAAGCCGAACTCCGACGACGTGCGCGACTCGCCAGCGCTCACGGTCGCGGGCCAGCTGCATCTGCAAGGAGCGCACGTGACGGTGTACGACCCGAAGGCGACGGAGAACGCCCGGCGGAGCTTTCCGACGCTCACCTACGCGGAGTCGACCATGGACGCATGCCGGGACACCGACGTGGTCCTGCACCTGACGGAGTGGCCGGAGTTTCGGGAGGTCGACCCCGTCGTGCTCAGCGCCGTTGTGGCGCAACGGAACGTGGTGGACGGACGGAACTGCCTCGACGCCGACGCCTGGCGGGCCGCCGGCTGGACCTACCGCGGCCTCGGCCGGCCCTAGCCGGTCGGCTCCAGCAGGTCGCGCGGGACCTCCTCGCCGGACTGCATCGCCGACCACAGCCGGCCGGCGCGTTCCGGGTCCCAGTCGACGGTGTTGCCCACCCGGCCGAGCGGGACGGTCATGGTGTCGCCGCCGCCGCCGGTCACGCTGCGCATCGCCAGCGCGAACTGCAGCAGGTCGATCGGTCCGGTCTGCTCGTCGACGGTGAGTGCGTCGCCGCCCGCGAGCGCGGTGCGGGTCAGGCGGAACGGGTTGAACACCGTGCTTGGCGCCAGGGCGGTCGAGGCGATGGATCCGATCAGCTCGCGCTGCCGTTCGACCCGGCCCAGGTCGGCCGTGGGGTCGAAGTCGCGGGCGCGGGCGAAGCCCAGCGCGTTGGGCCCATCCAGGGTGTGGCAGCCGGCGGGCAGGTCGAGGTGGGCGTTGTCGTCCTGGATCGGGCCGTCGAGGCACATCTCGACGCCGCCGAGCGCGTCGACGATCGACGCGAAGCCGCCGAAGCCGATCTCGACGTAGTCGTCGATCGCGACGCCGGTGTTGCTCTCGAGTGTCTCGACGAGCAGGGCCGCACCGCCGAAGGCGTACGCGGCGTTGACCCGGTTCTCACCGCGCCCGGGGATGTCGACGACGGAGTCTCTCGGCACGCTGATCAATGCCGTCCGCCCGTCGTTCGGCACGTAGAGCAGCATGATCGTGTCGGTCCGGCGGCCCGCGGTCGAACCGGTACCCAGCTCCGCCTGCTCTTCGGGGGAGAGGTCCTCGCGGCTGTCGGAGCCGACCAGGAGATAGACTTGACCGTCGGAGACGGCGGCCCCGTGGTCGTCGGGAATCGCGTCGACCTTCTCGATGCGCGACCAGGCAAGCCAGAAGAGGACGACAAGTCCGACGAGGATGATCACGAGGAACCCGCCGAACCATCGGGCCACCCGCCCGGGTGTGACGCGACGCCGCGACCCCCGCACCCGCGAGGGAGCGCTCGATGCCGGCGACCTCCGCGCCGGCTCGGGCGGTGCCGACGGCCGCCGTGACGGTAGGCCCGATGCCTCTGCCGCGGCCTGGCGCTCTTCTGGGCTGTGGGCGACCCCGCCGCGGTAGGCGACCCCGGGCACGTGGCCGGCGGTGTACGTGGAGATCTTCGACGGACCGGTCGGTGGCCCGTCGGGGCGGTCGTCCGAGTGAGTCACGTCAGCACGATACCGGCCATAACGGTCGGGCCGTCGTCTACCCTGCGACCGTGACGTGGCTGGTGACCGGTGGTGCAGGCTATATCGGCGCCCATGTCGTGCATGCCCTGCGCAGCGCGGCCGTCGACGTCGTCGTCGTCGACGACCTGTCGACGGGCGTGGCCGCGAGACTGCCGGCCGACGTCCCGTTCGAGCACGGCTCGCTGCGTGACCCGGGTCCTCGCGCCAGCGTGTTCGAGGCACATGTGATCACCGGCGTCGTGCACCTTGCGGCGAAGAAGTGGTCGACGAGTCGATGAGCGAGCCCTTGCTCTACTACCGGGAGAACATCGAGGCGCTCCGACTCCTGCTCGAGCGCTGCGTTGCAGCAGACGTCGCGAACTTCCTCTTCTCGTCGAGCGCGGCGGTCTACGGCGAGACGACCACGTTGCCGATCGACGAGGACGTTCCCTGCGTGCCCGTCAACCCGTACGGCCAGACCAAGCTCGCCGGTGAGTGGCTGACACACGCGGTCGGCGCCGCCACCGGAATGCGAACGTTGGCGCTGCGGTACTTCAACGTCGCGGGTGCAGCGTCGGCCGACCTCGCCGACGCGGACGGCACCAACCTGGTGCCGCTGATGCTCGACGCCATCCGGCGGGGCGAGCCGCCGCAGATCTTCGGAGACGACTACCCGACGGCCGACGGCACGTGTGTGCGCGACTACGTGCATGTCGCCGACATCGCCGAGGCACACGTGGCTGCTGTAGGTGCACTGGAGGGTGACCGACTCGGCCAGACCCGCGTCCTCAACGTCGGTACCGGGCGTGGCGTGTCGGTCCGTGAGATGGTCGACGTCGCGCTGAGCGTGACGGGCAGCGACCTCGCACCGGTGATCCGGCCCCGGCGTGCCGGCGATCCACCGGCGGTCGTCGCGGCCGTGGACCGGGCTGCGGACGTACTGCGATGGATGGCGCGCCGTGACGTGACGGACATGGTGGAGTCCACGTGGAAGGCTCTCTCGGCTGCTCCGACAGCTTGAGTGAACGTCCGTTGCGTACGTCGGCCTACACTGAGCCGCGCCCGATTCGACGAGGAGCCTCATGCCGGACTGCACGCAGAAATCTCCATGCCCAACAGTTCGCCGGTGACCGTTCCAGCGACGCCTGCGCGCGCAAGGACGTCCCACCTCGGGAACGTGGTACGCAGCGCCGTTGCGCTGCTCATCGTGGCCGCCATCGGTTACGCGGTCGTCTCCGAATGGGACGACGTTGGGCGCGCGCTCGGAACGCTCACCTGGGACGGCGTCGCTCTGTCGTTCGGTGCTGCCCTGGCCGGAATGGCATCCGCCGCCCTTGCCTGGCGCTCGTTGCTGGCCGGCGAGGGATACCGGCTGCCGGTGTGGGCTGCCGGGCGGATCTTCCTGGTCGGGCAGTTGGGGAAGTACCTGCCCGGCAGCATCTGGTCCGTCGTGCTGCAGACACAACTCGCTCGCGGCGAGGGCATCCCGCGGGCCCGGGCCTTTACCACCTCCCTGGCGTACGTCGGTCTGAGCTTGTCGAGCGCGCTGGTCGTCGGACTGGTCGGGTTGCCCGTCGTCGCGTCAATGGACGCGCCGCTTGCCTGGACGCTGGTCGCGATCCTGCCCGTTGCGCTGATCTGCACCCATCCGCGCGTTCTCACCGTGCTGGTCGACCTGATCTTGCGGTTGCTGCGCAAGCCTCTCCTTCCTCGCCCGTTCACGTGGCGAGCTGTCGCGACGGCCTACGGGTGGTTGGTCGTTACGTGGCTGCTGTACGGGGCGCATCTGTGGCTGCTCGCCGACTCGCTCGGCGCGCCGGGTTGGGACGGATACGTCCGCTCGGTCGGTGGCTTCGCGCTCGCTGTCACGGCCGGCGCCCTGTTCGTCGTCGTACCGTCCGGCGCCGGTGTCCGAGAAGGGTTGATCGTCGCAGCGCTCGCGGGCGTCATGACGACGGGCGAGGCGCTCGGTGTGGCGGTGGCTTCGCGAGCCGTCTTCACGACCGCTGACGTCACGGCGGCCGGGCTCGCGGCGCTCGCAGCCGCACAGCTTTCGCAGCGCGGAGCAGCAGAGGTCAAACCCCGCGACCGGCTCAGGGCTACGTCACCGAGCACCCGCTGAAGCCATGCCAGAGCAGCCGAGAGTGCCCGGCCGGCTGACGTCGGCCGCCCAGACGACCTTGTCGCGGATCATGACGACCCTCGACACGAATCTCCTCGGAACCGTCCACGGCGGCGTGATCATGAAGCTGGTCGACGACGTCGCCGGTGCGGTCGCGCAGCGGCACACCGGCGGTCCGGCCGTGACGGCGTCCATGGACGAGATGGCGTTCCGGGAGCCGGTGCAGATCGGCGACCTGGTCCACGCCCACGGCCGGGTCAACTGGACCGGCCGAACGTCGCTGGAGGTGGGCGTGCGGGTACTGGCCGAGCCGTGGAACGAGGTGGCGACCGCCAAGCGGGTGGCGACCGCTTTTCTCGTTTTCGTCGCCGTGGATGCCGCCGGCCGACCCCGGGAGGTCCCGCCCGTGCTACCCGAGACCGACGCGGACCGGCGTCGCTTCGCCGAAGCGGAGATCCGCCGCACCCACCGGCTGGCACGCCGCGCGGCCATCCTCGAGTCGCGGGAACGAAGCGACTGACGCCCGACGCGCTGACGAGCGTGGTCGGGCAGCCGTTCACGTCACCGACGTGACGAGTGTGAAAGCTGTGGCGTACGGCGCGTCGCGCTGACGGCGGGTACGACGGCTGGCGATACTGACCACGCCTGGCACGGCACGACATGGGGGAGTTAATGGCTTCGACCACGTCGCCGCGCCGTCCACCACAGGTGCGGCCGGCCCGCATCCTCTCGGCGCGCGAACAACGGGCTGAGGCCGCGAGGTTCCGGCGGTCGCTGACGTTGATCGGCCTGTCCGTGGTCGCCCCTGGCAGCGCGCAGCTCATGGCGGGGAACCGCCGGTTGGGAACGATTGTTCTACGCGCCTGGGTTGGCCTCGTCGTTGTTACCGGCTTGGTCCTGTGGCTGGTGCCACTGGACGAGCTGGCGGCCCTGGCCGTGCGGCCATGGCTGCTCACGACGTTCACGCTGCTAGCGTTCACGCTGGCGCTCGGCTGGATCGCGCTCCTCCTCGACGCCTGGCGGTTGGGATTTCCGCCCGGCCTGTATCGGAAGCACCGCCTGATCATGGTCAGCACGACCGTCGGCCTGTCGGTGCTCGTCGCGACACCGCTGGTGGCGGCCGCACGCTACGCCGCCGCCGCGCGCGACGCCGTCGTCGCCATGTTCCCCTCGGGTGAGGCGGCAATGGCAAGCGACGGCAGGCTGAACATCCTGCTGCTCGGCGCTGACGCCGGGGCCGGCCGGGTCGGGGTGCGCCCGGACAGTATCAACCTTGTGTCGGTCGACGTTCGCTCCGGCCGGCCGCTGATGGTCAGCGTGCCACGGAACCTCGAGAAGGCCCGGTTCCCGGACGGGACGGCGGCGGCGCAGCAGTTCCCCGACGGCTTCGCCGGTGAGGGTGAACGCACCGAGTGGATGCTCAACGCCACGTGGACCTATGGTGAGGCGAACCCCGACCTGTTCCCAGGTCCGGTCGGGCCCGGCGTGACGGCGGTCCGGCAGGCCGTCGAGGGAACGCTCGGCCTGCCAGTCCACTACTCCGTGGTCATCGACTTGGACGGCTTTCGCGACCTGGTCGACGCTCTCGGTGGGGTCACGATCCGGGTCGACAAGGAGCTCCAGATTGGCCAGGGCGGCAAGACACTGGAGGCCGGGGTGCGAAAGCTCACCGGCTACGAAGCGCTCTGGTACGCGCGATCGCGGTCGGACTCGTCCGACTACGCGAGGATGTCGCGCCAGCAGTGCGTGCTCGGCGCGATCCTGAACGAGGCGGACCCTGCCGCAGTCCTGCAGAACTTCATCTCCCTGGCCGACGCGTCATCCTCGGTCGTGACCACCGACATCCCGCAGGGCCAGCTCCCGCAGCTGGTGGAGATGGCCTGGAAGGCCAAGGACCTGCCGGTCACGTCGCTGCAGTTGGTGCCGCCGCTCGTCGCGCCCGCGGATCCGGACTTCGCGGCCATCGCCGAACTGGTCGACGCGGCGGTCGAGGCGTCCGAGGACGCAGACACCGAAGACGGGTCCGCCACCACGCACGCGCAGACTGACGATGCAGCCCCGTCGGTCGAGAAGTCCGCTGCGGAGGGCGCGTCCTCGCACGACGAACCGGCGGCACCTGCTGTCGACCTGTCGTCAGTCTGCACGTATGCGTAGTAGAACGGGACGTCGGCGAGCCCCGCGAGTAGGGTGCTCGCCGTCATGGAAGTCCCCATTCACCGCGACTGGCCCGCCGTCTCGGTCGTCATGCCGGTCCGCGACGAGGAGCGACACCTGGCAGAGGCAGTCGAGCGGGTTCTCCTGCAGAACTACGAGGGTGACCTCGAGGTGGTGTTGTCCGTCGGGCCGTCCCGCGACCGGACCGCGGCGATCGCCGCCGGCCTCGCCGAGCGCGACCAGCGGATCCGCGTTGTCGACAACCCGGCCGGACGTACCCCGAACGGACTCAACGCGGCCATCAAGGCGGCGCGTCACGGGGTAGTCGTCCGGGTCGACGGCCATGGGTTGCTCTCGTCCGGCTACATCCGCCGGGCTGTCGAGGTGCTGCAGCAGACCGGGGCCGCGAACGTCGGCGGGATCATGCAGGCCGAGGGCGAGACAGACTTCGAACGGGCTGTCGCCCGGGCCATGACCTCGCCGTTGGGCATCGGCGGGGCGCGCTTCCACCTCGGCGGCGAAGCCGGGCCGGCGGACACCGTCTACCTGGGCGTCTTCCGCCGCGACGTGCTCGCCCGCTTGGACGGCTACGACGAGCATTTCGTCAGGGCGCAGGACTGGGAGCTCAACTACCGCATCCGGCAGGCCGGAGAGACCGTGTGGTTCACGCCAGACCTCGTCGTCACCTACCGGCCACGGAGCACGCTGCGGGCTCTCGCCACCCAGTTCTTCCGGACAGGCCAGTGGCGCCGCGAGGTGATCCGCCGCCACCCGGACACCGCCGGCATGCGCTACCTGGCTGCCCCCGCGGCGACTGTCGCCATCGCCGGGGGCGCCGTGGCAGGCGTGGGCGCAGCGGCTGGCGGCCCGGCCTGGCTGGCGATCGGCTGGCTGGCGCCGGCGGGTTACGCCGCCGGGATCGTCGTGGCGAGCCTGGCCGCCGGCCGCGGGCTCTCTCCAAGAGCACGGGCGTGGCTTCCTGCCGTCCTCGCGGCCATGCACCTCAGCTGGGGAACGGGTTTCATCGTCGGCTCGCGCCGTGCCGCCTGCAGTAGGTCGAACCTGACGGCGCCGATGGAGCGATCAGAGCGGTGAGGGTGCTGATGCTCGTGCAGTCGCCCGTGGAGGGCGACTCGCGGGTCCTCCGAGAGGCGGCCACGCTCGCCTCCGCGGGGCATGACGTACACATCGTAGGTCGGGACATCCCGGAGAACTTCGCGCCGCCAGCCGGCGTCACCGTGGAGTCGGTCGGTCGAGAGCGCGGCCTTCGTCCGCGTGGTCAACGGCCCGCACGCGACCTGCTCACCATCCGCGCGGCGCGCTGGCTGCTGCTTCCCGAGCACCGCGCCAGAGTCGAGCGGGCCTGGTCTGTGGCCGCCCGCGCCCAGGCGATGGCCGGCGAGCCGGCCGACGTCGTCCATGCCCACGACTACAACACCCTCGAGCTTGCCGCTCAGCTCGCGCGCCACTGGAGCGCCATGCTCGTCTACGACGCCCACGAGTACTGGACCGGACGGCCTCAGGTCGGACGTCCGACGCCGGTCAGCAGGGCACGAGTGCGCAGGCGGGAACGCGAGCTCGGAGCAGAGGCGGCGGCCGTCCTGACCGTGGGTGACGGCGTGGCTCGTGCACTCCGCGACGCCTACGGGTTCGCGCACATCACGGTCGTTCGCAACACCTTCCCACCGCTGCCCACGCCTCGGCGGTCGTCGCTGCCCGCGCCCACGGCGCTGGTCTACGCGGGGCGGTTGGCGGCAGACCGCGAGCTCGAGGTGATCGCTGCCGCGAGCCAGCGCCTGGACCTCCCGATCACCTTGATCGGCCCCGCGGACGACGCCTGGCTCGCCCGATTCGACCCAGGGAAGGCGGCCGTCCTGCCGCCAGCGCCGATCGACGAGATCGACGAGGTGCTGGTAGCCGCAGGACTGGCCCTGGTGACTCACTCGGACCGATGGCCGAACCACCGGCTCGCGCTGCCGAACAAGCTGTTCCACGCGGTCCGGGTCGGCATACCCGTCGTAGCCACCGACGTGGGCGAACTCGCTGACGAAGTACGGGCCCAGGGTCTCGGCACCCTCTACCGGCCGGGCGACGTCGACGCGCTGGTCAACGCGGTCGGCGCGGCCGTTGCCGCGTATCCGCAACTGTGCGACGCAGTGGCGGCCGCGTCCGTGCCTCTGTCGTGGGATGTCGATGCACGGGCACTGCTCGACGTCTACGCGAAGCTCGCGACGTGACGGGCGCGCCTCTGAGCCGCGCCGATGTGTGGGTACGTAGCCCGGTCGTCTACCCTTGACCAGGCTGCGGCCGCGACGGCGATGGCGCGGGCAGTCACTGCGGAGACGCACGTGTGGCCCCATGACCGGCTGACAGGAATCTGAGAGGCTCATCTGCATGGCACCCGCTCGCGTCGACGACGACGAGTTCACCACGTCGGTTCACGTCTACGAACCCCATCGCAAGGGTCTGCCCAGGTTGCGACCGTACCTGCGCGAGTTGTGGCACCGTCGACAGTTCATCGCCGAGTTGTCGCGGACGAACATGCGCGCAGCGCACACGAACACGACGTTCGGTCAGATCTGGCTGGTGATCAATCCGCTGCTGCTGGCCTGCGTCTACTTCGTGCTGGTCCAGATCATCGCCGGCGGCAGCCGCGGGTCGGAGTTCTTCGTCCACCTGGTCGGCGGGCTGTTCGCCTTCTACTTCTTCTCCAGTGCCCTGACGACCGGCGCAAGCAGCGTCGTCGGCGGCGGCAAGCTGCTGATGAACATGTCGTTCCCGAAGGTGATGCTTCCGCTGTCCGCACTGCGAACGGCGTTCTTCAGGTTCCTGCCTACCTTGATCGTGTACTTCGTCATCGGGTTCGCGATGGGGCTGACCCTGCACTGGGAGATGCTGCTCGCCCTCTACTTCCTGTTCATGTTGACGCTGTTCGCAGCCGGTATGGGCATGTTCTTCGCCGCTGTCCAAGTGTACTTCCGTGACATGACGAGTTTCCTTCCCTACTTCCTGCGGATCTGGCTCTACCTCTCGCCTGTCCTGTGGTATCCCGAGGAGATCGTGGTCATGTTCGACAAGTACGACTGGCTGGTCACGCTCATGGAGCTCAACCCGCTGTACTCGCTTATCGGCGGTTGGGGCGATGCCATCGTCGCCGGTGTGGTGCCGGCTCTGGAGTTGTGGCTGGGCTCGGCGGCGTGGGCATTCGGCGCTCTTGCCGTCGGCGCCTTGTTCTTCATGTCGAGGGAGCGCGAGTTCGTTGTCCGTCTCTGAGGTCCAGCCCATGTCGGGGGAGACCACGACCAAGCCGTCGGCGATCAAGGTTCAGAACGTGTCACTGACCTACCGCACGACCTTCGAGCGGGTGCCGACGTTCAAGAGCGCGATCACACGCCTCGGGCGGGGCGAGCGCGCCGTCCGTGAGGTCCAGGCGGTCCGCGACGTCTCGTTTGTCGTTCCGCACGGCACGACGCTGGGGATCATCGGTGCCAACGGTGCAGGGAAGTCGACGCTGATGCGGATGATCGCCGGTATTTTGCCCCCGACCGATGGCAAGATCATCGTTCGGGGAAAGGTCAGCACTCTGCTGGCACTCGGCGTCGGGTTTAATTCCGCCCTGTCCGGTCGTGAGAACGTCGTCCTCGGCGGTCTCGCCATGGGCATGAGCCGCAAGGAGATCACCGAGAAGTACGAGGAGATCGCCGAATTCGCCGAACTCGGCGACTTCATCGACATGCCGATGCGCACCTACTCGTCGGGCATGTACAGCCGTCTCGCGTTCTCCGTCTCGGTACACATGAACCCCGACATCCTGCTGATCGACGAGGCGCTGTCGGCCGGCGACGCCAGCTTCAAGCAGAAGGCGGCTGACAAGATGAAGTCGCTGATGGAGCACGCCAGCACGATGTGTCTGGTGAGCCATGCGCTCGGCAGCGTGAAGGATCTCTGTTCGCACACCATCTGGCTGCACAAGGGCAAGCTCATGATGCACGACGAGACGCCGAAGGTGATCGACCAGTACAACAAGTTCCTCAAGGTCGGTGAGAACGCGTTCACCCTTGAGGACTTCTGACGGTCATGCGACTGAGGGCGTGCCGGCCGAGGCCCGGCGACGCGGGGAGGCCATGAACACGCAGCCCCGTCGGCTCCGGCCGGCGGCCGTACGAGGCCTTCGGCGAGCCGTCAGCGCGGCGCTGGCCGGTGGGAAACGGCTGCCCGATCCAGTCGAGAGGGCGCTCTTCGCGGCCGGCCGCACGCTGCCGCCGCGAGCTCGTCGGTTCGTCCGCTACGCCTCCCGGTACACGCGTTACTCCGACCCGGCGACCTTCCCCGAACGCCCAGCCGTTCCGGAGACCCCGGTGCGCCTGTTCGTCGGCCCGGCCAACTTCGCCGGGCAGGGGTGGGCATGGGCCCGCGCCGCCGAGCGGCACGTGCGGGGGGTTGGTGCGACGACGTTCAGCTTCGGAGACGGGTACGCCTTCCCGGTCGACTACACGGTTCCGGTCCAGACGTACGCCCTGTCCCGCAGGTGGCAAAAGGATCAGTTCCACCACGTCACGTCGGGATACACCCACGTCCTGATCGAAGCGGAGCGCCCGGTCCTCGGTACCCGGTACGGCTCGACCTGTGACGGCGACATCCGGGTCCTGCGCAGGGCCGGGCTCCAGGTCGCGCTCATCTCGCACGGGTCCGACCTGCGCATCCCCAGCCGCCATGCGGAGCTGGTCGCGGACTCGCCCTTCCGGGACTCGTCGTGGGAGACGGTGCCGATCCTGGAACGGACCACGACCCACAACGCGGAGCTCCTGAACTCTTACGACGGCCACACGTTCGTGTCTACGCTCGACCTGCTCGACTACGCACCACGCGCAATGTGGTGCCCGGGCGTCGTTGACGTCGACGCGTGGACGACTACCACCGTTGCGCTGGAGCGGCGCGTTCCCGTCGTCGTGCATGCGCCGAGCAAGGGCCGGTTCAAGGGCTCGCTGCTGATCGACCCGATCATGGAGGACCTCGAGCTGCGCGGCGTCGTCGAGTACCGGCGCATCGAGGCTGTCGACCCCCGCGACATGCCGGCCGCCTATACCGGCGCCGACATCGTCATCGACCAGTTCACCATGGGCCTGTACGGTGTGGCAGCCTGCGAGGCGATGGCCGCGGAGCGGGTGGTCGTGAGCTTCGTGGGCGACGTCGTCCGCGGCCGGGTCCGGGAGCTGACCGGGCGTGAGCTGCCGATCGTCGAGGCGACGCCGGAGACGCTGGTCGAAGTGATCGAGAAGATCCTCGACGACCGCGACGCCGCACGGGACGTCGCCACGGCGGGTCCGTCATACGTCCGTGAACACCATGACGGCCGGCGCTCGGCGGCTGCACTGGCGCCGTTCCTCATCGGAGCGACCCGTGACTGAGCCGGTCGACCACGACGCCGGCCGGGCGGCCGGAGAACGGCGCGTGGTGATGATCGCGGGCAACGACATCATCCCGGACGTGCGGGTCCTGAAGTACGCGCACACGGTCGCCGGGTTCGGCCTGGACGTGATCGCCGTCGGCCTCGGCGGTCCCCGCCTCACCGGGGAGCGGGTGATCGGCGACGTGCGGATCATCTGCCCGCCGGTTCGCGAGCGCGCTGCTGTCAGCGGCTGGCGGTATCGGCTCTCGGCAGCTAAGCCCTGGTTCTCTGAGGCCGAGCCCTACCGTCGATCGCTGGCTCGCTGGGAGTACGCGTCGGCCGAGCTGGCGGCGCTCGCCGCTCGGGACGTGCGTGACGCCGCCCGCAGCCCGGTCATCGGCGTCGAGCTGGCCCCGCCGTCCGGCACGGAGCGGGCCGCGCGCCGGCTACGCGCCGGAACGCTGGCGTTTCGACGGAGGGTCCTCGCAGTGCGCGCACGCCCCATCCGGTGGGCCCGCAAGAGTTCCTCCAACGGAACTGGTCCCGGCCGGGACCTTCGCATCCGCGCCTACGGCGCGTTGCGCCTGGCGCGCTGGCGAGCGGTCATGCCTGAGGTGATCGACGCCGAACTCGTGCTCGGCCCTCTGCTCGACGACCTCGTCCCGGACGTGATCCATGTCCACGACGTGTACATGCTCGGTGTGGGAGCGCGTGCGGCACAGCGCGCGGCATTGACGGGCCGGAACGTCAAGCTCGTCTACGACGCGCACGAGTACGTTCGCGGCACCCCCGCGGCCGGTGCGCGGCGGGTCGCCGCGTATGCCGATCTCGAGGCCGAGTTCGTCGGCGAAGCCGACCGAGTCGTCACTGTGTCGGAACCGTTGGCCAACTGGCTGCAGCGCGACTACGGGCTGACCCAGACCCCGGACGTGGTCCTCAACGCACCTGTCGATCCGCCGACCGGCGTCCAGGTGATCGGCGTTCGCGAGGTCGTCGGAGTCGCGGACGACGTACCGCTGCTGGTGTACGGCGGTGGCGTCAACCGGGCCCGGGGTGTCAACACCATCGTCGAGGCTCTGCTACATATGCCGGGGGTGCACCTCGCGATCGTCGCCCGTGGCAACACGGTCGTCGTCGACCTGCTGAAGCTCGCCAGCCGGCTCGGGGTGGGTGATCGCGTGCACGTCGCACCGTATGTCGACCCGGACCTGGTGCCGCTCTACCTGGCCTCGGCGTCCGTCGGCGTCATCTCCCTGCTTCGCGCTCCGAACCACGACATCGCGGTGACGAACAAGTTCTGCGAGTACATCGCCGCAGGGCTGCCGGTCATCACCAGCGACACGCCCGCGCAGGCCGACCTCGTGCGCAGGCTCGATCTCGGCGCCGTCTACACTGCGGGGAGTCCTGCCAGCCTGGTCGATGCTGTGCACGACGTACTCGGTCGCCGCGACGAGCTGCAAGGGCGGATCGTCACCGACATGGAGCTGCAAGTCCGCTTCTCCTGGCGGGCGCAGGCGGAAAGGGTCCGGACGATCTACAACGAGCTAATTGGCGAGCTGCCCGATCAGGCCTGGTACGTAGACGCGCTGCACGTCCACGACTTGCTCGGTCGGCATTCGGCGTGATGGCCACAGCCCGTCGGCGAGGACGATCATGAATGGCATGAGGGCCGGATACGACGTGAGTGTCGTCACGTCGGGTCATGACGTCGCCGACGCTAGGCTCCATCGGATCGTTGCCGGCCTATGTCGAGCGGGACGCACGGTCGAGGTCATGGGCATCGGAGAACCCGGCAACGGCCCGGCGGGAGCGGACGTTCGCGCGACGATACGCGGATCGCTACGCCAGCGGGTATTGCGCGCTCTGACGATGCCGTGGCGGGCGCGGGGAGCGGTCATCGTCTGCCTCGACCCGGATGTGGCGATCGGCTCCGTACCAGTGCGAGTCTTCCGCCGCCGGAAGCTCGTCGTCGACGTCCACGAGGACTACGGCGCCCTGCTCGACGACAGGGCGTGGGCGACCGGGATTCGTGGCTGGATCGCTCGGCGCATGGTCCGGCTCGCGTCGGCTGTCGCGGCGCGAGCAGACCTCACAGTCGTAGCTGACGATCACATTCCCCCGTACGCCCACCGATGTCGTCGGCGTATCGTCGTCCAGAACCTGCCAGACATGTCGCTGATCGCAGCGCCTGGACGTGGCGACGGGACTGCCCTGCGCGCCGTATACGTCGGCGACGTTCGCCGCTCCCGCGGAGCTCAGTCGATGATCGAGGCTTTAGCCACGGCTCCAGGCTGGACTCTCGACATCGTCGGGCCCGTCAGCAAGGACGACGCACCGTGGCTCGCCGAACGCCTCGCCGAGCCGGACCTGGCGGGCCGGGTTCGGCTACACGGCCGCCAACCTCCCGCCGCCGCGTGGCGCATCGCGCGGGATGCCGTCGTGGGGCTTGCCCTCCTAGAGAGCACGACGGCGTTTCGCGCCGCCATGCCGACGAAGGTGTACGAGTACCTCGCGGCCGGCATGGCCGTCCTGGCGACGCCGTTGCCGCGCGTTGAGGAGTTGCTGGCCGAGTCCGGCGGCGGCGTGGTCGTCAATGATGCTGAGGATGCAAGTGCTGCGCTCAGACACTGGACCGGTGCCGGTGCAGCTGAGCTGGAGAAGCTGCGAGCGGCGGCGAGGGTCTGGAGCGACGGCCTTTCTCCGGCGGCGTCGCCCTACGACCAGCTGGCCAATGAGCTGCCAGCGATCCGCGTACGCTAGCCGACCGGTCGCCAGAGCTCTGGTTCGATGCCGTTAACCTCGCAGGCGTTGTGCCTGCCCGCGACCGGGAGGTCGAGACTTCGTTGAGCAGCCGGATTGCCGCCAGTGCCGACGTCGACGGACGGGCAACCATCGGTGACGGCTCGTCGGTCTGGCACCTGGCCCAGGTGCGGGAGAATGCCGTGCTCGGACGTCGCTGTGTCGTCGGACGGGGCGCCTACGTTGGCGCCGGTGTGCGTGTTGGCGACAACTGCAAGATCCAGAACTATGCGCTCGTCTACGAGCCGGCGGTGCTGGAGGACGGCGTCTTCGTCGGGCCGGCCGTCGTGCTGACGAACGACACGTTTCCCCGGGCGGTCAACCCGGACGGCACGCCGAAGAGCGGCGCAGACTGGGAAGCCGTTGGTGTCAGGCTGCGGCAGGGATGCTCCGTGGGAGCTCGGGCCGTCTGTGTGGCGCCGGTCACAATCGGTCGCTGGGCCACGGTGGCCGCTGGCGCCGTCGTCTCGCGCGACGTGCCAGACTTTGCGTTAGTCGCCGGCGTACCCGCCCGGCAGATCAAGTGGGTCGGCCGCGCCGGCGTCCCGCTGGAGGACCTGGGCGGCGGCCACTGGCGGTGCCCTGAGACGGGTGAGGAGTTCGCCGAGGCGGATGGGCTGCTGACTCCGCTAACCAGGCAGGCCGGAACCCCGGCCGGCATCACAGAGGAGAACGTATGAACACCGGGATGATCCCGGCCGCGAAGCCGATCATCGGGGAAGAGGAGCGCGCCGCGGTCGACCGCGTGCTGCGCAGCGGCATGATCGCCCAGGGCCCGGAGGTCGCGAGCTTCGAGCAGGAGTTCGCCGATGCCCTCGTCTGCGGGCGCACCACGGTAGCGGTCAGCTCGGGCACCACCGGCCTTCACCTGGGGTTACTAGCTGCCGGTTTGGGGCCCGGCGACGCGGTGATCGTGCCGTCGTTCACGTTCGCCGCCACCGCGAACTCGGTGGCGCTGACCGGGGCCACCCCGGTGTTCGCCGACATCGAACCCGGCTACTTCGGCCTGTCGCCGGCCGCTGTCGAGGCCGCCGTTACCGAACGCACAGTCGGCATCATGCCCGTGCACCTGTACGGCCACCCGGCCGACCTGACAGGCCTCGCCGCCGTCGCGGAGAAGCACGGCCTCAGGCTGTTCGAGGACGCGGCGCAGGCGCACGGCGCCACCTGGCAGGGTGCGCCGGTCGGCTCCTTCGGCACGTTCGCGATGTTCAGCCTCTACCCCACCAAGAACATGACCTCGGTCGAGGGCGGCATGGTGTCGTGCGAGACAGAGGAGGTCGCCCGCCAGCTCCGGCTGCTGCGCAACCAGGGCATGGAGCGTCGCTACGAGAACGAGATCGTCGGCTTCAACGCCAGGATGACCGACGTCCACGCCGCGATCGGACGGGTGCAGCTCACGAAGCTCCCTGCGTGGACAGCGCAACGACAGGCCAACGCACGGTTCTTCGACCAGCACCTGGAGGGCGTGACCGTGCCTCCGGTGGCCGACGGCGCCACCCACGTGTACCACCAGTACACGGTGCGCGTGACCGACGACCGCGAAGGGTTCGCAAGGGCGCTGTCTGAGGAACACGGCATCGGTACCGGCGTGTACTACCCGATCCCGAACCATCGGCTGCCGTCGTTCCGTCGCACGATCGACCTGCCCGAGACCGAGAAGGCGGCGAGGGAGGCCCTGTCCCTGCCGGTCCACCCGTCGTTGTCCGACGACGATCTGGACCGCGTCGTCACCGCGGTCAACATCGTGGCCAAGGCTGGTGCCTGATGGCGAACCTGCGGGCGGGCCTGATCGGCCTGGGCATGATGGGCCGGCACCACGCGCGCGTGCTGCGGTCGCTCGACGGCGTCGAGCTGGTGGCCGTGGCCGATCCAGGCGGGGATCCGCACGCAGTGGCGGGGAACTTGGATGTGCTGCCCGACGTCGAGGCGCTGATCGCCGCCGGCATCGACTACTGCGTGGTCGCCGTCCCCACGCGGCTGCACGACGAGGTCGGGCTGTCGCTGGCGGCAGCCGGCGTGCATGCACTGATCGAGAAGCCGCTGGCTCATGACGTCCAGGGCGCGCGCAAACTGGCGGAGGCCTTCGAACAGGCTGGCCTGACTGGTGCGGTCGGTCATATCGAGCGCTATAACCCGGCCTTGCAGAGCATGCGCAGCCGTCTCGAGAGGGGTGACCTCGGCGCCGTGTACCAAATAGTCACCCGGCGGCAGGGGCCGTTTCCATCGCGCATCGCCGACGTCGGCGTGGTCAAGGACCTAGCCACGCACGATATCGACTTGACAGCCTGGGTGGCCCAGCAGCCGTTCTCCTCGGTAGCGGCGCGCACGGCTCACAAGAGCGGGCGGGAGCACGAGGACCTGGTGGCCGTCACCGGGCAACTGGCCGACGGCACGGTCACGAGCCACCTGGTCAATTGGCTCTCGCCGATGAAGGAACGCGTCACGGTCGTCACGGGGGAGCGCGGGACGTTCGTCGCCGACACCCTGCACGCCGACCTGACCTTCCATGCCAACGGGATCGTGCCGACGGAGTGGGACGACATCGCCCGATTCCGGGGGGTCACCGAGGGCGACATGGTGCGCTATGCGATCGCCAAGCCCGAACCCCTGCGGACCGAGCACGAGGCCTTCCGAGACATGGTCCTGGGCATGAACTCGGACCTCGTCACCATGCGCCAGGGGCTCGCCGCCGTGGCTGTGGCCGAAGCCGTGTTGGAGTCCGCGGCCACGGGACAAACCATGTCGCTGGACGGTGTCGGTCATCGCTGAGGCGTCTCCAGCAGTGGCCACGACGAATGAGGTCGTCGCGCGGGAAAGGCCTCGGCTCGTCATGGTGGTCGACAACCGCGTCGTTGGAGACTCCAGGGTCGAGAAGAGCGCGGCGTCGGCGGTCGAGGCGGGTTACGAGACGTTTATCGTCGGCCGCGCATTCTTGTCTGCGCGCGAGGAGTCCGACTTCGCCGGCGCGCGGCTGATCCGGGTTCCGGTGACGCTGGATCTCAACGTCCACGTGTGGAACCGGCCCCGCCGTGGGCTCACGGCACCACTGGCATTCCCCCACCAGGCCGAGTACCTGCATGCGGTGCGAAAGCAACAAGCACGCGTCGCCGACCAGAAGGCGCGAATCCTGGGGCTCAAGGGCGCGTTGGTTCGCGCGTCGGGTGTCCGGAAGGTCCTGGTGCAGCTGAGGCTTGACGCCGTGCGGATGCGCGCAAAGACCCGGGCAGTCGTGTTCGGCACCCGGGCCAGTCAGCACCGCCGCGCGACGGAGAAGGCGAAGAACCCGACCGGCGTGTTCTACGACACCCGTGCCTGGCTGTGGCGGCGGGTGGCCCCGAGCAGCATGTGGCGCGCCCTCGAGCCGTTGCACCTCGATTACGAAATGGCCTTCGGCCCGGTCATCGACGAACTCGGGCCTGACGTCATACATGCGCACGACTTTCGGGCCATCGGCGTCGCCGTGCGAGCGAAGTGGCGTGCCGAGGCTGCGGGCCGGAAGGTCGGCGTCGTCTATGACGCACATGAGCACGTTCCGGGGCTGGTCCGCAACAAGGAGTTCGTGCTGTCGAACGACGCGCACGTGGCGGAGTACATACCCCACGCCGACGCTGTGGTGACGGTTTCGCCACAGCTCGCGGACGAGTTGATGACGTCTTACAGACTTCATGCCGCGCCGGCAGTGGTCCTCAACGTTCCCGTGGCCAACGTCAGGCCGATCTGGCCGCCGCCGGACATCAGGCGGCGCCTCGGCCTTGGGGCCGACGTCCCACTGATCGTCCACAGCGGTTCTGTTGCGCCGGAACGCGGCATAGACCTTGTGGTCAAAGCATTGCCGGACGTCGCACGCCTGCACTTCGCGATCATCACTGCCGGGCGAACTCCACTTGCCCTGAGCTATCTCGAGCTGGCCGAGCAGCTGGGTGTGGCGGACCGCGTGCACCTGGCGCGATATGTGCTGAGCGACCAGGTGGCCGGCTACCTGGCGTCCGCGACCATGGCGTGTATCCCGATGACGACCAGCACCGAGAAGCACCATGTGGCGGCGCCGACCAAGTTCTTCGAGTACTTGCATGCGAGGCTTCCGATGGTCGTCAGCGACACGCGCGTGGTCGGCCGCGCCGTGACCGAGCTCGGTGTGGGTGAGATCTTCGAGGCGGAGGAGCCCGAGGCGGTCGCCAGAGCCATCGAGAAGGTGCTCGCTGATCTTCCCCGGTATCGGGCCGCGGTCGACGTGGCTGAGGGTGCCCGCAACGAGTACAGCTGGGAGCACCAGGCGGAGAACCTGAGCCAGGTATGGCACCAGGTGAACCCGTCACCCCTGCCGCTCCGAGCGCGACGGATAGATCCTCGCCGCGGCCTCCTGATCGGGCGCGTCAACAGCGCCGGCCAGGCGGCTTCGTGGGCTGACGCTCTGGTGACGGCTCTTCCCGATGTCGTCGCCGAGTCTTTCGCCGTCGCCAAGCCGGGCGGCTTCGCGCATCGGACGCACGTCCTCGCCGATACGGGTGAGTTCGGGAGCGAGAACTGGCAGCGCGAGTTCCTCGAACGGGCGAAGTCTCGCTACTCGCACGTGCTCGTCGAGAGCCTGCACTCACTTCTGCCCAGACTCGGCAGGGACATCGAGTCGGGCCTCAGCCTGCTCGAGCGTAACCAGCTTGCTGTTGGCGTCGTCTTCCATGGCTCTGACATCCGCGATCCAGACCTGCACGTCGAACTGAATCCCAACTCGCCCTTCCCGCTGCTGTGCGATGCGGGCCGCGGCGACTACGTGGGGGCTCTGCGCGATGGGGCGCGGTTGCGCCGCGACGCCGCCGAGTGGTTCGGGGCGCCGGTCTTCGTCAGCACGCCTGATCTAGTCGACTACGTCGAGGGTGCCTGGTGGCTGCCGGTGGCCATCGACGCGAAACGATGGGCTACCGAGGCACCAGTCCTCGAGCGCAGCCGCCCCGTGGTACTCCACGCTCCCTCGAACGAACTCCTCAAGGGCAGTGGCGAGATCGACGCCGTGCTGTCGAAGCTCTCGGAGCGCAGGCTCATCGAGTACAGGAGGATCGGCCGGGTTTCACACGCAGACATGGCTGGCCTGCTCGCTGAGGTCGACGTCGTGGTCGACCAACTGCACCTCGGGCTCTACGGCGTGCTGGCATGTGAGGCGATGGCGGCCGGCCGGCTGGTGGTCTCGGAGGTGGGCCAGCGGATCAGGCAGCGGGTGCCCGTCGAGATCCCGATCGTCGAGGCGGACCACCACACGCTCGAGCAACGGATACGTCAGATCGCCGCCGAACCGGCCCGGTTCGTCGACATGGCGGAGTCCGGGCCGGAGTTCGTGCGGCGCTTCCACGATGGCACCCACTCGGCGCGCGTGCTTGCGCGCTGGATGGGCTTGGCCAGGGAGGATGATCTCGATGCGCTCGAGAAGGAGGGGCTGTGCCGCATCTGATCTACATCGCCATCGGCTTTCCCCCGGCGGCGAAGAGCAGCGCCTACCGGATGCGGGCGACCGCCAACCTCTTCTGCGAGGCCGGGTGGGACGTCACCGTCGTGACGATCCACGACGAGGGGTGGGAGCGGGAGTTCGGTGTCGACGCCAGCCTGTCCGCTGGAGTTGACCCGCGTATCAGAGTCGTCAAACTGCCCCTCAGCCGCGAGGACCTCGACCCCGACATCCGCGCGTACGGAGAGCACCGTGCACGCAACCCGAAGGAATGGCTGGCCGAACTTCGCAGGCGGGAGCTGGACTCGTTCCCCGAACCGGTGTTCGGGCTCTGGCGTGCACCCCTGGAGAAGGGTGTCGCCCAGATCCACGACGAGAAGGCGGCCGACCTGGTGCTCGTCTCACCCGCGCCGAACGCCGGCATGGCCGCGGCGTGGAAGCTCTGGTCCGATCGCGGGGTCCCCTACGCTGTGGATTACCGCGACGCGTGGTCGCTGGACACGTACCAGGGGACCGAGAGGTTCACCTCTGACTCTCCTGCCGGGCAATGGGAGAGCAAGATCGTCAAGAACGCGCGCGAGCTGTGGTGCGTGAACAGCGCGATCGCGGACTTCTACCGAGCACGGTACGCCTCGGTTGGCGACCGGATCAGAGCTGTTCAGAACGGCTTCGACCGCTTTCCGGTACCTGTTTCTGCCCGCCGCCCGGACGCCGGGCGTGGTCTCACCTTTGGCTTTGTCGGTACGGCCAACTTTCCGGCCGACATGCTCACTCCATTGGTCGACGGCTGGCGGACGGCACGTGCAGTCAATCCCATTCTCGGCCGATCGCGGTTGGTCTTCAGGGGCCACTTCGGAGCGGGAATGGCGCGCGGTGCCACCCGCCATGTGGCCGTGATCGAGGCCGGCGCCGACGACAGCGTCGGCTACGAAGGTCCGGTCCTCAAGGCAGATCTCGGCGAGGTCTACTCGCAGTTCGACGCGCTGGTTCTGCTCCTCCCGGGTGGCCGCTACGTGACCGCCGGCAAGACCTACGAGTATGTCGCGACCGGGCATCCCATCATGTCGGTTCATTCTCTGGAGCACGGCGCGGCGGCCGTGCTCCAGGGATATCCGCTCTGGACGCCCCCACCGGAGGTCTTGAGCGCGGATGCCCTGGCGGAATCGTTCTCCCGGACGGCGCGGATGGCCCTCGATCCGGACGAGAACCTGCGCGCCGAGGCGAGGGCGTACGCGGCGCAGTTCGAGCGCAGGGCACTGTTGATGCCCGCCGTGAAGGCGCTGGCGGGTTCGCTCGGCGCGTCCGGTGTCGCGGCGGAGGTGACGCGATGACCCGTGTAGTGGCATTTGCCACGACGCCACCCAGGGCCAGCGCGGTGCAGCCGCACCTGGCCGAGATCGCCGCAGCCGGAGGCGAGGTCCGGTTGGCATGCTGGTTCGAGCCCACCGCGAGCTTGTACGAGGCCGGTGTCGTCGAGGCAAGGCAGGTCGGCCAGGCCGCTGTGCCTCGGATTTCCCGACGCCGGCTGAGCTGGCTACGCCGGAACCGCTCCGATGCCCCGCCGACCGCAGATCGGGCAACTGAGCGGTGGTTACAGGTCAGGAACGATCCCTGGGTGAGCGAGCAGGTGGCACCAGCGCAGGCCCTCGTCGCGCTTGACCAGGACGCTGTGTACCCGGTGTGGGAACTTGCGCGCGCGAACCCAGGCGTGAAGGCCAGCTTCGGCCTGTATGCCGTGAGCGCCGACCTGGCCGGTCGGCTGCGACTGTCCGACGGCAGGGCAGTCGATGGCTAGGGTGCGGCGGTGGTGACGCTGAGAACAGGTGCGGGATCGGCGTCGATCCAACGGCCGGAGTACTGGTGGTACAGGGCGAGGGCAGACCTGCTTCAGGTCGTGCTCGAATCCCACGTCCAGGAGCCACGTCGGGTGCTGGATGTCGGAAGCGCCGACGGTCCCAGCGTGGGCTGGCTGCGTGGCCGCGGCAAGCAGGTCGCGCTGGACATCGACCCGCGCGGCCTACCAACGGGTGGCGTCTGCGGGTCCGCTCTCGCGCTACCGTTCGCGGACAGGAGTTTTGACGTCGTCGCTGCCTTCGACGTCATCGAGCACTGTGAACCCGAGGCCGACGTCATGACCGAACTGGCACGGGTCCTGACACCTGGCGGTCGGCTTCTGTTGTCCGTTCCTGCATACCAATGGGCCTGGACCCAGTTCGACGAGGAGAACGGGCATCACCGCCGCTACACCCGAAGCCGTGCGACCCAGGCCGTGCGCGGAGCCGGACTGCGGGTCGATCGCGCGACGTACGCGTTCACCGCCGTCTTCCCCCTCTTCGCGGCGGAGCGACTCCTACGGCGGTTCGGGGAGAGACGGCATCAGCTGCAGGCGGCGAAGGCGACCGACATCGTCAGTCTGCCAGAGGTCCCTCCGTTGGTGGAGCGCCTGCTGCTTGCGCTGTCCCGGATCGACAGTGGGCTCCTACGCCGGACGAACCTCCCGTTCGGCTCGTCGGTGGTGGTCGCGGCCACCAAGCCGCGCAGGAGACGCAGCTATAGTCCCTCGTCGTGAACGTGGCTGACGATCCGGGTGTCGCGGTACACACGATCTCGATGGTGATACCGGTCTACGGCGGCGAACGGACTCTGCCCGCGCTCATTGCCGAGCTGCTGCCGATGGAAGATCCGTTCGTCACACCCGCCGGGCATCACGGCCGGGTGACCGAGATCTTCCTGGTCCACGACCATGGACCCGACAACTCTGCACAGGTGATCAGAAACCTTGCCGGCAAGCACACATCGGTCCGTCCGATCTGGCTGAGCCGGAACTTCGGGCAGCACGCGGCAACCCTGGCCGGCATGGCCTCGTCCGGCGGTGACTGGATCGTCACCATGGACGAGGATGGCCAGCACGATCCGAGTCATGTCCCGGCGATGCTCGACATGGCGATGGCGGAGCGGGCCGACGTGGTATACGCCCGTCCTACAACGCCGCCGCCGCACGGCTTCGTCCGCAATCTCGCGTCGCGGGGCTCGAAGCACTTGATCGACCTGCTGGTGGGCGGGAATGCCACCTCGTACTACCACAGCTACCGGCTGGTCCTCGGCGAGATCGGCCGCGGCGTCGCCGCCTACGCAGGCGCAGGAGTCTATCTCGACATCGCGCTCGGCTGGGTCGCAGGAAAGGTCGCAGCGTGTGCCGTGGATGTGCGCGCCGAGGGCGATCGGCCGTCCGGCTACGGCACGCGGGCGTTGCTCTCCCACTTCTGGCGGATGGTGCTGACCAGCGGTACGCGGCTGCTGCGGTTCGTGAGCGTCATGGGGCTCGTGTTCGCCCTGCTCGGCCTCGTCGTTGCCGCCGCGCTGGTGGTGAGCCGGCTGTTTGGGGCGGACCTCATCCAAGGTTGGACTTCGACGATGGTGGTAGTCCTGGTCAGCACGGGTGTGGTGCTGTTCTCGCTCGGTGTCCTAGCGGAGTATCTCGGCGTCGCCGTGAACATGGCTATGGGGAAACCGCTCTACCTCATCGTGCAGGATCCTGAATTGGGACCCATCGGACGCAAACAGCCGTGAACGATCACGGCGTCACCTGGGTGGTCGGCGCAGGTGGGCTTCTCGGCCGCCACGTCGCCGAACGACTGTCGGGCAGCGGCGGTGTCTTGACCACACGAATCCCGTGGGGCGACGCCACCGAATCTCGCGCGGCACTCGAGAATGGCCTGCGAACGCTCAGGCGACGCGCAGGTGGCGGGCCGTGGAACATCGCATGGTGTGCCGGAGCTGGTGTCCTGGCTACGGGCGAGGAGCAGCTCGAGGCAGAGCGCACAACGTTCGCAGGATTTCTTGGCGTGCTTGCCAGCTGCGATTCGGCAAGTGACGGGGCGTTCTTCCTCGCATCGTCGGCAGGCGGCATCTACGCAGGTTCGGCACACCCACCGTTCACCGAGGCCACTTCGCCACGTCCACTGAGTGCCTACGGCGAGGTCAAGCTCGCCATGGAGGGCGACCTGGCTGCGGTCGCCCACGCCTGCGGGATGCGTACCGTCATCGGTCGCGTCGCCAACGTCTACGGTCGTGGTCAGAACATCGACAAGCCGCAGGGCTTGGTGTCGCAACTGTGCAAGGCGCGCTTCACGGGAAAACCGGTGTCGATCCATGTCCCATTGGACACGCTACGGGACTATCTGTACGTTGCGGACTGCGCGGAGATGGTCGCGGCGGCGCTTCGCCAGGTACGTCGGTTGCGCATGGACCACGCGGATCCCGTCGTCGTGAAGGTCATAGCCTCCGGCCAGAGCACCTCGATCGTTGGTCTGATCGAGCAGACCAGACGCGTTCTCCGGCGGCGACCGCCGGTTCTGGTCGCCGCTGCCCAGGTGGCGCGCACGCAGGCGCGCGACCTGCGCCTGCACACGGTCGTGTGGCCGGAGCTCGACAGTGCTCGCCGAACACCGTTACCGGTGGGCATAGCCGCGACCGCCGCCGACGTGCAGCAGCGCCTGAGGTCCAGGAGGGGAGATCACGTGTGAAGGTTCTCGTCACCGGGGGTGCGGGGTTCATCGGTAGCCATTATGTCCGGAGTGTGCTCAATGATGCGTGGGGTGGTTCTCGTCCCGAGCGGGTGATCGTCCTCGACCGACTGACATACGCGGGCAACCTGGCGAACCTTGCCGAGGTCCGAGGCGACGCCCGCCTCGACTTCGTGGAGGGTGACATCCTCGATCGTCCGTTGGTCGACGAGCTGACGTCGCGCGTCAACGCCGTAGTGCACTTCGCCGCCGAGAGCCATGTGGATCGGTCGATCCTTGGCGCGGCTGACTTTGTCATGACCAACGTCGTCGGCACCCAGACGTTGCTGGACTCCGCCCTGCATCACGCCGTGGAACGCTTCGTCCACGTCTCGACCGACGAGGTCTACGGCTCTATTGTGGAAGGCAGCTGGGACGAGAATCAGCCGCTGCAGCCCAACTCGCCCTACTCGGCATCCAAGGCCGCCAGCGATCTCATGGCACGCGCCTACCACCGGACACACGGTCTGCCCGTGTGCATCACGCGATGCTCAAACAACTATGGGCAGTACCAGTTTCCGGAGAAGGTCATACCGCTGTTCGTGACCAACTTGATCGAGGGCGGGACTGTGCCTCTGTACGGTCAGGGCCTGAATGTTCGCGACTGGCTGCATGTCGATGACCATTGCAGGGCAGTACACCTCGTTCTCGACGGCGGTCGGCCAGGTGAGGTCTACAACATCGGCGGCGGCACGGAGATGACGAACCGGGAGCTCACCGGGCATCTACTCCGGGCGTGTGGTGCCGCCTGGGACCAGGTTGAGTACGTACCAGATCGGTTGGGCCATGACCTCAGGTACAGCGTCGACATCGGCAAGATCCGTCGGGAACTCGGCTACGAACCTCGAGTGACGTTCACCGATGGGCTCGCTGATATCGTCCGCTGGTACGTGGACCGGAGGGATTGGTGGGAGCCGTTGAAGGCGCGCGCACAGCTGACGCGCTGAGGCACCCAGTGCTCACGTCGGAGGTGGCGAGTCGAGATCGCGGCGGTCCAGCAGGCCGAGCAGGTACTCACCGTAGCCGCTCTTGGCCATCGCTTCGGCACGGTCGCGCAGGTCGTCGTCGCCGAGGAACCCCTGCCGCCAGGCGATCTCCTCGGGCGCTCCTATCTTCAAGCCCTGCCGGTGCTCGACTGCGCGGATGAACGTGCCGGCATCGTGCATTGAGTCGAAGGTACCGGTGTCCAGCCACGCTGTGCCGCGGGCAAGGAGATGGACGGCGAGCTTTCCACGCTCGAGATAGTCGCGGTTCACGTCGGTGATCTCGTACTCACCGCGCGCCGACGGTTTCAACTCGCGGGCGACCTCGATGACCCTGTTGTCGTAGAAGTACAGCCCGGGTACGGCGTAGTTGCTCCGAGGGTGGTCCGGCTTTTCCTGCAACGACAGGGCGAGCCGGGACTCGTCGAACTCCACTACTGCGTATGCTCGCGGGTCGGTGACCCAATAGGCGAAGATCACTGCGCCGTCGATGTCGTTGAACCGCTGGAGTTGGAGCCCCAGTCCTTGACCGTAGAAGATGTTGTCACCGAGCACGAGCGCGCTGGCTTCGGCGCCGATGAAGTCGGCGCCGATCACGAATGCTTGAGCCAGGCCATCAGGTTCCGCCTGCAGCGCGTATCTGATCGAGACGCCGAACTGCGATCCGTCTGCGAGCAGGCGGGCGAATGCGTCCGCGTCATGAGGAGTCGTGATGACCAGAATGTCCCTGATGCCGGCCAACATCAGGGTCGACAGCGGGTAATAGATCATCGGCTTGTCGTACACGGGGACGAGTTGTTTGCTCACGCCCAGCGTGATGGGGTGAAGTCGCGTGCCGGAGCCGCCAGCCAAGATGATGCCGCGCATAGGTGGCCAGTATCCCCGACCGCCGTGCCCGTGAACTGCCGGTCGGCAGCTCAGTTGCGGCGGAGGACCGTCGTGACGCTGGCCTCGGGGTCCACGACGTGGTAGTTCGCCACGATGTAGGCGATCAGGGGGTCGCGGTCGGCTAGCTGTTCGTAGCCACCTGCCTGGTCGACGAGGGCGTGGTTGACGAGCACGACGTCGGGGGTACGGCCCGTCCGTTCGAAGTAGTCCAGGGTGGCGCGGTTGGCCTCGCCGAAGTCGCCCAACCACATGATGTTCGTGACCGGGTGGCCCCGGGTCAGGAGATAGTCGCCGGCCAGTCCATACAAGAGCACCCCATCGTCTGGCTCGACCCACCACTGCGCGGCTGCGGCAGTCTCGTCGATCCTGGCGGCTCCCCCGGCATCGGTCGTGATACCTGCGAACGGACCCGTCGTGATGCGCGTTGTAGCCTGCCAGGGCGGACCGTCCTTGAACGGCGTGAACGTCAGCAGCAGGCCGATGATGACGACGGGGAACGCGCAGCCGAGGATTCGGGCCCTGGGTGCCGGCTCGGCGACCATCTCACACCACCCAGCCACGAGTGTCATGAACAGGCACGAGCCGCCGATGACATGGACACCCCAACCAACGCCTGACGAGGTCGTCGACGCGAGGAGTGGAACGGTCACCAGCGCAGCGGGCAGGCTCAGGCAGATGAGGACGCCGATGTCCTGCCGGCGACGTTGGTATGCCCAGACGCTCACCGGTACGAGCAGGGCGAGCGACACCGTGATGGCATAGACGCCAGCGATCTTTCCGAATGCCGGGCCGGGCACGCCGTTGACCAGGTGATGGATGCCGGGCGCGGCGGCGAGGACAGGGACGCCGGCGGCGGCGAGCGCACGGATCCGCGGTGGCGCGAGCGGGATGGCCGCGATCGCCGCAGCGGCCCACATCGGCCAGTATTTCCGCAGCCCGAGGTGGAATGTGTAAGCATCGAGCGCCACGCGACCCCGTTCTGACACGGGCACGCGGAGCGCCTGGTAGTCGAGGGTGAAGCGCAGGGTCTCACCGATCCGCGACGGGCCGACACCGAGCAAGAGCCAGAGCCCGACCGGCACCGACACGGCAAGGCCGCCGAGGACGACGGCCGCCACGATGTTCCGCCGACGGGAGAGCAGTGTCACTGCCACCAGGATGAGGACGCCGCCCAGCACGACCATAGGGAACGAAACGACGGCGATCGCCGCGGCCGCGCCGGCGATGGCAGCCCACCGCCGATCACGGTGGAGCACAGCGGCGAAGCCGGCCGTCGTGGCAAGCACCAGACCAAGGATCGGCATGGTGTTGTAGCTGATCTGTCCGAGGTGATACGGAAGAGCCATCAACGGGGCAGCCACGGCGACTGCGGCAGTGGCTGGCCGCAGGGTCGTACGGAGTGCCCGGTAGGCCAGGTACCCGACGCCGAATGCCACCGCCACGAAGAACAGGCGCGAGGCCAAGACGAGCCCGCTCACACCGAAGAGCTGTGTCCACAGCCAGGTGAACGGCACCGCCAGGAAGGCGCCTGTCGCTTGGGTGTTCATCTCGTCCACGAAGGGTGCGTCCCCGAGCGACAATCGCCACGCGAGCGCGATGTTGTGGGCGTCGTCGCTGAGATCCGCGCCGAGGGTCGACCACCAGCACGCGAAGAGAGCGAGCAGAACGGCACCGATGCGAACCAGGCGCGATTCCGGCCACGACCGCGCATTCTCCACGTCCGCGCCAGCCGGACCCACCGATGGGGCGATCGCCGTCGTCGTGGCCGTGTCCCCTGTAGGCCCTGCCCCGTTCATCGAACGCCCTCCCATATCGGGCCCGAAGTTTACGCGATCAGATACGGCACGTTGACGGCTCGGCGAGGACGGGCCCAGGGCCACCGGTCACATTGAGCGAGGTACCCTTACCGCCGTTGTCTTCGCCTGAATCCGAGGTCGTCGTGCGGATCACCGTCATCGCTCTGGGCAAGATCGGCCTTCCGCTTGCGGTTCAGTTCGCCAGCAAAGGGCACGACGTCGTCGGCGTTGACGTCAACGCCAGCATCGTCGATCAGGTGAACCAGGCCAAGGAGCCGTTCCCCGGTGAGGAACATCTTGCCGAGCGACTCGCCGCCACCGTTCGGGCCGGACGACTGCGTGCCACCACCGACTACAGCGACGCCGTGCCGGGGAGCGACACCGTCGTGATCGTCGTACCCCTGTTCGTCGACGATGCCAGCTGGCAGCCGGACTTCGGATGGATGGATGCCGCGACGACGAGCATCGCCGACAACCTCACGGCCGGCACGCTTGTGTCCTACGAGACGACCCTGCCGGTCGGCACAACGCGCGACCGGTGGAAGCCGATGCTGGAGGAAGGGTCGGGCCTGGCCGAAGGCAGTGACTTCCACCTCGTCTTCTCTCCCGAACGTGTGCTGACCGGACGTGTGTTCGCCGATCTGCGGAAGTACCCGAAGCTGGTCGGTGGGCTGACCGTGGAGGGCGCGAAGCGTGCCACCGAGTTCTACGACGCGGTGCTGGACTTTGACGACCGCCCTGACCTGAGGCGGAGTAACGGAGTGTGGGATCTGGGCTCGGCTGAGGCCGCCGAGATGGCCAAGCTGGCTGAGACGACTTACCGGGACGTGAACATCGGTCTGGCAAACCAGTTCGCGCGATTCGCGGCCGAGCACGACATAGACGTCTATGAGGTCATCGAGGCATCCAACTCCCAGCCCTACAGCCATATCCACCGGCCAGGAATAGCAGTCGGAGGCCATTGCATCCCGGTATACCCGCGCCTCTATCTCTGGGGCGATCCCGATGCGACCGTGGTGCGTGCCGCTCGCGAAGCGAACATGGCCATGCCGGAGTACACGGTCGGGCTGCTCGAGGCGGCCTACGGTGGCCTGGGCGGCGCTCGGGTCGTCGTCCTCGGCGCCGCATACCGCGGCGGGGTCAAGGAGACCGCGTTCTCGGGAGCCTTCTCGGTCGTGGCAGCCCTGACAGCAGTCGGAGCAAAGGTCAGCGTGCACGACCCGATGTATGCCGCCGAGGAACTCGAGAATCTGGGCTTCGAGCCGCACCGTCTCGGGGAGCCGGTCGACGCCGCTGTCGTCCAAGCGGATCACGACGAGTACCGCGAGATCGGTCCGAACGACCTGCCCGGAGTCCGCGTCCTCGTCGATGGCCGTGACACGACGGATCCGACGCGCTGGCGCGGCGTAACTCGCGTGGTGGTCGGGCGAGCCGCGAGCCCGCAGTGAGCGCTTCGCCGACCCGGGCGCCACCACATGTCGTGATGATCGTCGACAACGACGTGGTCATCGACAGTCGGGTGCGCAAGGAGGCGGCGTCACTTGCCGACGCGGGATACCGGGTTACTGTCGTCGGCCTCGCCGTCGATGGGCTACCGCTCGAGGAACGCCTGGGCGCGGCGTTGGTCCTGCGGGTCGACGTGCCGCGACGCATCCTCGAGGCGACCTGGGACCGGCGGGTGCGGCGGCGGCAACGCCGCATTCCCCTCGTGGGTTACAGGAGCAAGGCCGCGTACGACGCGGATCGCCTGCGCATCCTGGCCCGTCGCCGGGACATCGAGGCCGAGCGTGGGCTCGCCATCGTTCGGCGCGAGGCTGGCCGAGCTACCGGCCTGGGTGTGCGGCTCGGTGCCTTCTCCAGGGCGGCGCGGCTGGCCGGCCTGCATGCCACCGAGGTGGCTGTCCGGGGCCGCGGCGTCATCCGGCACCGGATGAACCGTGCCGCCTTCCGCATGTGGCAGTGGTGGGACGGCTTCCTCGCTCGGCGTGACACGGGCGCACGATGGCGGCGCGTCACGCCGGGCCTGGACGACTTCGAGATCGCCTATGGTCCGGTGATCGACCGGCTCGAAGCCGACGTCGTCCATGCGCAGGACGTGTTCTCGATCGGCGTGGCGGCTCGCGCCGCGGCACGCGCCCGCCTGGCTGGGCGGACCGTGCCGCTCGTGTACGACGCGCATGAGTTCGTTGCTGGCCTGGCCAGGCACGCAGGTAGGACTCCTCGCTACGCCGCAGCGCTCGAGGACCTCGAGCGGGAGTACATCGGCGACGCCGACCTCGTCTTCACCGTCGGCCCGGCTGTCGCCGAGGAGATCGCGACCTACTTTGGCCTGCGTCGAAGCCCCACCGTTGTGTTGAACACCCCCCGGCTCCGTGCTGCCAGGCGACGGGGTCCGACCCTCAGGCAGGCTGTTGGTCTCGACGACAAGACCCCGGTGCTCGTGTACTCGGGTGGACTGAAGCTCGTGCGGGGCGTGGATGTTGTGATCTCGAGCCTGGATCACCTGCCGGGGGTGCATCTTGCCATCGTGTGCGTCCCCAGTTCCCGGTCGGCGATCGTCGGCGAGCTGCGAGCGCAGGCCGAGCGACAGGGCGTCGCCGAGCGCATCCATTTCCTTGATCCGGTGCCGTCTGAGGAGGTTGTTGCCTTCCTCGCAACGGCGGATGTCGGTGTGCAGCCCATGTTGGGTGGAATCCGAAACCATGAGCTTGCCCTACCGAACAAGCTCTTCGAATACGTGCATGCTGGTCTTCCGATGGTGGTCACCGACCTCCAGGAACTCGGTGCGTTCGTACGCCAACACGGGCTCGGCGAGACATTCAGCTCCGGGAACCCGGTGGATCTGGCTGCGAGCGCCCGGAAGGTGCTCGCGAACCCGGCGCCCTACCGGCTCGCGGCGGCCGATCCGGTGCTTCGCGCGGCGTATTCCTGGGAACGACAGGCACAGGTGCTGATCAGGGCCTATGACTCCCTCACGCGTAGGTAATACACCGTCATCGCGGTGCGACGGACCGATTCGACTTGAACTGTTGGCCGGTCTGCGTCACTGTCGATAAAGCGAACCATCCGGCGCAACAGTCACGGGGGTACCTTGTGCCAGCGATCAGATCGCGACGTGCGCTGTTGTCCGCAGCAGCCGGACTGGTCGTGGCCCTCCCGAACTCGTCGTCGTTCGTCGACGCACCCGCCGGTGTCCCGCACGCGTCCCTGACTCCGGTCGAACCGACGGTCCAGGCGATCTCGCTCATGTCGTATGACCTGCGCGAGAACGCCGAACGTGCAGCACCGATAGCGCCGGACGACCTGGCTGACAACGGGGTGGCCGACAATGCGGCGGGCGCCGCCGAGCTGGTCGTCGCGACAGACGAGATCGAAACCGATCCGTTCCGGCTGGTGGCGGTGACCTGGGCAGTGGACGCGGGTGCACCAGTGGCTTGGGTTCGAACGCGTAGCGGCGGCGAATGGTCGAAGTGGTACCGACTCCCGGGCGACGACGAGCATGGACCAGATCCCGCATCCCAGGAGGCCGACGCACGCGCCGGCACCGACCCGCTCGTCGTGCCGAACTCCGACGCCGTGCAGGTCCGGGTCATCTCCGACGACGGCGAGGTACCGTTCGGTCTGCGGCTCGATCTCGTCGACCCCGGGCAGTCTCCCGCGGACGCTGCGGTTGGAGAGCCAACCGCCCAGGCAGCCGCCACCGCGGTGTCGCCGCCGACGATCCACACCCGGGCGCAATGGGGCGCCGATGAAAGCATCCGTGAGCCGGGCCCGCCGGACTACGGGATCGTCAACGGCGCGTTCGTCCACCACACCGTCAACGCAAACTCATACTCAGCGGCGGAGGTGCCTGCCATCATCCGCGGCATCTATGCGTACCACGTCAACTCCCGGGGATGGCGTGACATCGGTTACAACTTCCTGGTCGACCGGTTCGGCCGGATCTGGGAGGGCCGGTACGGCGGCGTCACCAGGGCTGTCATCGGCGCTCACACGCAGGGTTACAACGACGACGCGTTCGCCATGTCCGCGATCGGCACCTACACGAACCAGGTGCCGTCCTCGGCGCTTCTGGCTGCCTATCAACGGCTCTTTTCGTGGAAGTTCTACCTCCATGGTGTCGACCCGAGCCGTCCGGTCAATTACGACGGCGAGACCTGGCCCGCCATCGCCGGGCACCGCGACGCCGCTGCCACCCAGTGTCCGGGTTCGGCACTGTACGCCCGGTTGGCCACTATTCGCGCCGGCGTCGTGGCCATGACCCCCACACCGTCGGTCCACGCCTGGGGTTGGCGTGACCTCAACGGGGATCGACTCTCCGATCTGGTGGCGCGCAGGACCACTGACGGCGCTCTGCAGCTGTGGCCCGGCCTTGCCCAATCCGGGTATGGCCAACCGGTTCAGGTCGGCAGTGGCTGGCACAACATGAACACCATCGTCCGACCAGGTGACTGGAACGGGGATCGGCGCCCGGATGTCATCGCTCGGGTGAGGAGCAACGGTGTGCTCATGCTCTACTCAGGCAACGGTCGCGGCGGCCTCACCGCGGCAGGTGTGATCGGCAGCGGCTGGGGCAACGCCGTGCGGATTCTTACCCCTGGTGACTGGAACGGGGACGGCGACGCGGACCTGATCGCGACCTTCCGCGACGGCTCGATGTGGCTGTACCCGGGCACCGGCACCGGCGGCTTCCGCCCGTCGGTTCGGATCGGTCACGGCTGGGTCACGTCGATCATCGCTGCGCCGGGTGACTGGACCGGCGACGGCGCAGCCGATCTGCTCACGGTCGCATCGGATCACAGCCTGTGGCTCTATCCCGGATCCGGAGGTGGCGGATTCCGGCAGGCGTCCAGGATCGGGTCGGGCTGGCACAACTTCGACGAGATCACGGGAGCGGGCGACGCCAACAATGACGTCCGCGCCGACCTGCTGGCCTGGACGCCAGGTGGCGACCTCTGGCTGTTCCGGGGCAATGGCCGGGGCGGGTTCGGCTCGTCGAACCGACTCAGCGGCGGCTGGACGGTGTTCGACCAGCGAAGCTGACTGCGTCGTCATCGCCCCATGCCGCTGCCTTTGAGCGCCGACCGGATCGTCCTGCGGATTCGGAATGGCGTCATCGCAGCGACCCAGCGGCGAACTGTCCGGCGCCGCACGCCGCCCCGCGACGGCCGAGGGTTCGGCGTGACCAGTTCGGGTGGCTGCCATGCACGGGCATGTCTAACCTCGTCGTTCATCTCCCCGAAGAGATCTGCAGCGGCTGACAGCATCGTGAACACCCGCAGGGCGTTTCCGTCAGAGATCGTTCCCTTGCCGAGCTTCGCCCGCCGCAGTGCCGCACGCAACGCATCCTGGTCGAGCATCGTGGTCAGTTCGTCGCCGGGTCGCTCGACCAGTTCGTCGAGCACGGCCAGGCCGTCACCGTCCCAGACCTGAGGTATCTCGCTACGAGCCAGGCCAGCCGAGTTCTTGACCCAGGCAACACCGGCCCACGAGGGCATGAGCTGCTCGGTCAACCGCCGGTGCACTGCGGCCTCGCGCTTCTCGGCGAGGGTCATGGCGAACGCCACCTGGAGGAACTCAGGCGTCAGCAGGGGCGTGATCTGATGCAGATTGTCACCTGCGGTGCTCCAACGACGCATTCGGGTAACGAGATACGTCCAGTGCAGCGCCTGCCCCCCGCGCAACCCGATCGCCTCGACCCGGTCGGCAAGGTCCTGCACCAGCACGCTGAGCCGCCGGCGCACGATCGGGCTCTGCCAGCCGAAGCCGACCTGGCTCGCGACGGCGCCGGCGAGGGCGGCCAGCAGCTGCTCGTGGGTCACGGCGTCGTCGCTGAGCCACGATGTCGGGACCCACTTGGACGTCGCAATCTCGCCGGCTGCACCACCTACGGTTGGCGGCGGCAGAACCGCAGGCCAGGCCGTCACTGGCGGACGAAGAAGGTACGTCGACCCGAAGGCGAAATCATACCGAATGAGCAGCTTACGGGCCCTGGCGTACAGGTCGTGCACGGCGATGGTTGTGGGCGTGAACCTGTCGGTCACGGTGTGTTCGATCTCGCGACCTAGGGACAGTCGAGCCAACTCGACCAGCCCGGTGGCCGTCTCGGCCTCGGCCGGCGAGTCCGCGCGGGTGGAGAACCTCGGCACGACACCGGCCGCGAGCATTGCGGCAGCGACGAGCCGGGAATCCTTGCCGCCGGACAGGCCGAACGGGATGGGCCCGGGCCACAGTGCGCCGAGGCTCGCCCCCGCTCGTCGAACACCCTCGGCGGCGAGGTCCATCCTGGCCGTACGCTGCGATGCTGCCTCGGCGGCGAACTCGTCGATGGCTCGCCTGCGGGTAGTGATGAGTTCCCAGCAGCCGTCGTCTCGTCGACGGCCAGTCACGACCTCGCCCGCCGGGATCTGGGTGACGCCGCGAACGGGGGACGCGTGGTCGTTGAACGCATCACCGCCGATGTAGTGCGCCCACCCGTCCGGGTCTGGAACAAGCGTGTCGCCGAACACGTAAGGCAGCATGCTGGGGCGATTGGAGAATGCGACGACTCCCTGAGACCGGTAGACGTACAGCCGAGCCATGCCCAGCCAATCTTGGCTTACGACGAACGTCTGGTTCGCCTCGTCGACCGCGACCAATCCGAACGGGGGGACGACGTCGCTCAGAAGGCCGGCGTCGGCGACGAGGTTCCGAGCCAGTTCGACCGGTCCGCGGGCCAGGAGCTCTGGAGGCAAACCTACGGGGAGCCCGACCGAGACGGCTGTGATCGATTCGTCCGCTCGGACGAGGTCCCATTGCCAATTGCCGGCGTCGGACGCGGCTGCGAACAGACCCCAGCCCTCTCCACGGCGGTTGTGCTGCCGCCACTCCGGCGACGCCCGGTCGAGCAGATAGCCGGCCATCCGGTGCTCGAGGCCCAGAGCATGCGCATCGTGGGCGGGTCCCCGTTCGGTGAACCAGGCGAGGAAGGCAAGCACCGGCGAACTCTACTCATAACCGGGCCGATGGCACGGCGGCGAGTTGGCGCAATCTTCATGCGATGAGCCTCGTAGCGCGAGATCGGCCTAGTTGTGACATGCCGCCTCCCGCGACGGGTACGCCGACCTCCTCGCTCGCCGGTCGGCCGACAACGCGATGTTGCTGTATCCGGGGGACGGGTGGTTCCCGCGCGGCCCGTCAGGTCGGAGTCCGGCTGGGGCGGCGTGAACGCCATGGCATGACGACCCCGCACGGCGCACGCATTATGCTTTCTGAGCTTGGCGGCCGCAGGGGGAGCGCGCGCGACGTGTACCTGTAAGCAGTGAGGACCTTGATGCCGCACGTGATCTATGTCGCGATCGGGTTCCCGCCCGCAGCTAAGAGTTCTGCCTACCGGATGAAGGCGACTGCCAACCTGCTCTGCGAGCAAGGATGCAGCGTCACGGTTGTGACGATCGCCAAGGAGTCATGGCTACGCGAGTACGGCATCGACCCGACCCTGGCGGCAGACGTCGACCCGCGAGTCACCGTCGTCGAGGTGCCACTGAGCCGGGAGGACGTCGATCCGGACATCCGTACCTACACCTGGTTCCGGGCGCGGCACCCGAAACGCTGGATCAGGTGGCGTCGCCGCCGCGAGCAGCGGAGCTTTCCCGAGCCGGTCTTCGGCGCCTGGCGGAGAGCGCTCGAGCAGGCGGTGCTGGACATCCACGACACCAGGCCGGCCGACCTGGTACTGGTGAGCACTGTCCCGTACACGGGGCTTGCCGCAGCCTGGAGGCTGTCGTCCGCGCGAGGCGTTCCGTACGCCGTCGACTTCCGTGACGCCTGGTCGCTCGACGTGATCGCAGGAGGCGAGGCGTTCTCGGTCCGTTCCCGCCGCGGTCGGTGGGAGAAGAAGATCGTCGAGGGGGCCCGTCGGATCTGGTGCGTCAACGAGCCGATTCGCGAACACTACGCGCGGCGTTATCCCGACGCTGCCGAGCAGCTGAGAGTCGTCCGCAACGGCTCCGACTTCGCCCCTGCTCTGCAGGCTCGCCGGCCGGACCAGGCCAAAGGGCTGACCTTTGGCTACCTCGGCACGGCGGCCTTTCCGATCCACTATCTGTGGAACCTACTCGAAGGCTGGCGGCTCGCCCGCGCGCGTGATCCAGTTCTCGCGCGGTCGCAGATGGTGTTCCGTGGCCACTTCGGCTGGCAATCGGCTGACATGGCCGACTCGCGGCGCGCACTGCTGGGAAAGGCCTCGGCCGACGGTGTCGTCTTTGGTGGGCCGGTTGCTCGAACTGCCGTCGGTGCCACCTATGCCGACTGGGACGCCTTGATCTTTCTCATCACCGGTGGCCGTTACATGACCTCCGGCAAGATCTACGAGTATCTGGCCACCGGGCTGCCCATCATGTCCGTGCATGAGCCCGAGCACGGCGCAAGCGAGGTTCTGGAGGGCTATCCGCTCTGGACTCCGCCGCCGGCGAGCATGACGGCCGACCTGCTGGCCGACTCGTTCGTCGTCACTGCGCAAACCGTGCTCGCCGCGACCGAGGAGCAGCGGGCCGCGGCGCTCGTGCATGCTGCCCCGTACGATCGCAACGCCCTGATGAGGCCGGCCGTGGCCGAGCTCATCGCAAGTCTCGGCGATCGGCGCGAGCGTGAAGCAGCGAGCGTCGGTGCCACGATGACGAAGGTCTCGTCGTGATCGACGTTCTCGTGGTCGCTGCGGTCGTCCCCGAGTGGGCCAATCTCGTCGCAGCGGTGGAGGCCTTGATGCAAGCTGGAGCCCGCGTTCGCATCGCGTGTGCGTTCGAGCTTCCCAAGGAGCCACCGAAGGGTGTGGTGGTGCACCGGTTGGCCATGGACGTGGGCCGACTCCGCAACGGTCGCCGACCACAACGTTTCACCCCGGCATGGGCATGGGTGGTGGTTCGAAACCGCGTGGTCCGGGCACGTGCCCAGCGCGCATCGATTCCAGTGCGGACGTGGCTGCTTGTCCGATACGACCCGTGGATGCGCGACCACGTGGCCATTGCTGACGCCCTTGTCGCCCTCGAGCAACGTGCCGTCTACGCCGTGTGGCGGCTAGCCAGCGAGAACGAGACGGCGGTCGCGGTACTCGGGCTGAAGCCCATCCTTGCGGCGGCCGAGGACCTGCGAGCCGTCGAGCTGATCGCGGAGAAGGGCCGAGTGCGCATCAGGACGGCGGCGGAGCTGCCTGCGGCATGGAGTTCGGCATTGGCTACCTTCGGCCCCTCCCGGCGAGAGCAGCTGCTGGCCTACGCGCCGCACGTCGTGCGGACGCTTCGCCGGCTGAAGGCCCTCAGCGAGGCCGAGTCCGTGGCTCGTTACGCTCTCAACGAGAAGCCGCCACTGGATACGGCGTCGTGGCTGCGGCTTGAGCTGACTGCCACCCAGCTCAGCGCGGTGGTCGAGCCCGAGCACCCGCTGTCCTCGGTCGTGACCGAGATCCTCGTCGTATCCGACGCTCATATCCGGTCCGGTGGGTTGGACGCTGCGGCCGTGTTGGCGGTGTCCGTGGCCGAGACCGCCTTCCACCGCGAGCTTCATGCCGAGGTCGAGCGGTCGCCGCTGGCCGACGATCCCGAGTCCTTCCTTGCGCCGCTACGTGCGTCGCTCACCTTCCGCAGCCTCGCTGCTCCGGCTGGTTCGCTGCGCGCTGAGCTTGCAACGCCGGCGGGAGAAGGTTCCGCCGAGCACGCTGACCGCATTGTGACGCACGCCCGCCGCCCAGTCATGGATGCGACCCGCCGCCTGCTGGTCATCTCCGACGGAAACCTGCACTTCGCCGAAGGGATCCTGGAGGACCTGGAGGTGCACTCGCCGGTCGACACGCGACGCCTGATGCTGCGCGAGCAGGGGCCACGGTTTGCACGGCGCGACACGACGTCGATGATCGTGGACAGGATCGGCGAAGCCGCGGGCCGACGCATTCCGTCCTTGGACGAGGCGGATGAGGAGCTGTTGCGCTGGCCCGACACCGTGTTCGTCGACTGGTGCGACAACGCTGCAATGTGGGCGCTGTTGCACGTGCCGCCACACGTGCGCCTCGTCGTACGGCTACATAGCATCGAGGCGTTCTCGCACCAGCCGCACATGATGGACTGGTCTCGTGTCTCCGATCTGATCTTCGTCGGCCAACACGTTCGCGACTTCATGCTCCGGGCTGTCCCGACGATGGCCCGGGTGGGCCGGATCCACGTGATCCCGAACGAGATGCGGCTCGGCCGCTTCGCGCTGCCGAAACGGGCCGGCGCGGAGCGGACCCTGGCCATGGTGGGCTGGGGACAGAAGGTCAAGGACGCTGCCTGGGCGGTGGAGGTCCTTGCCCGGTTGCGGGCCACTGACGACCGGTGGCGGTTGATGCTGGTCGGGCGTGACTTCGCGGAGTCCCAGACCACCAGCGGCGCCCGTTATCGCGAGCAGTTCCGTGCGCGTGCAGCGCGGGACGACGTGTGCGACGGCGTGGTCCACGTCCCCTACAGCGACGACCTGCCGAACGTCCTGTGTGACGCGGGCTTCGTTCTCAACGCCAGCCTGCGCGAGAGTTTCGGCGTCGGGCTGTGCGAGGGCGCCGCGTCGGCCGCGGTTCCCGTTGTCCGCAACTGGCCCGTGTATGCCGCGTACGGCGGCGCGAGCGCTGTGTTCCCGGCGAACTGGGTCGTCGCGGACGTCGACGAAGCCGTTGAACGCGTCCTCGAGCACTCTGACGACGCGGTCCGACGACAGGCAGGCGAGGCGGCCCGCGGACACGTCGTAGAGACCTTCGATTGGCCGGTCGTGGCACCCACCTACCGCGAAATACTTCTGGGCACGTCGGCGCGGCGCCTCGCCGAGATTGCGTCCCCGCCGTCGAGCGAGCCTGGTGGGGCAACCGCTCGGGAGTGAGACGGGACCTGCGCCGGCGCCGCAGGGCGCCTTGCGACGGCACCGTCGCATCCCCGCCAGCGCGTTGGCGGCCTAGCGGCCTGCAACCGACCGCGCGGCCCACACCCGCTGGCGGATCGTCGCGGGCATCCGTCGCCAGAATGGGCGCAACCGCTCGCGCCCCCGCAGGTCCGGGGCGATGAACTCGTACGTAGGCGTGGCGTTGAAGATCCGTCCGCTCGCCTCATAACCGAAGTTGCGCAGCACATGCTCGATGCGGGCCACGTACGTCGCGTCCCAGGCCTCGGCGTAGATCGTCGGGCGATGCCAGTCGAGGAGCCTTGATGCTCCCCGCAGGACGTCGGCCTCCATTCCCTCGACGTCCAGCTTGAGAACGGCGACCGGACCGTGGACGACGTCGTCCAACCGCCGGACCGGGAAGGTCTCGTCGACGGCCCCGCTCTGCTCGGTCTTGCCTTCGAAGCCGACCTGGTGCTCCCGCGAGAGGTGATTGGTGGCCGTGCCTCGGCGTTCTCCAACCCCGATCTGATGAACCCGCACCCGATGCTCGAGGCCGTTGGCCCGGACATTGCGCCTCAGCACGTCGACATAGCGGCCTATCGGCTCGATCGCATGCACGACGGTGGACGGACACAACGCCGCGAACCACACAGTGGCCGTGCCTAGATGGGCGCCGACGTCGACGTAGACGCCGGGGCGACCCAGCGACCGCACGTGCTCGAGGAACTTCTCTTCGTACCAGCGGTCCCTGGCGATTGGTCGGTAGACCCATGGGGTTACGTCGAACCCGTCGTCGTCGAGGAGGAGCTTCAACCCGTGCCGGGTCAGCGACAGCATGGCCGGAGCCTATTCTCGGGGTTGCGACTGGATGTCGGCGCCGGTGGCGATGGCCAGGAAGGGCATCAGCGTGTCGGGGTTGCGAAGCGCGTCGCGGCTGACGGCTCGCTCGGGTGGAGTTCCGGTGAGGATCTTCTTCACAGGCACTTCGCACTTCTTGCCGTTCAGCGTGCGCGGGACCTCGTCGATGACGACGAACCGGTCCGGCACGTGCCGCGGCGAGAGCTGGGTGCGCAGGGCTTGGCGGAGATCCGGCTCGACCTCGGCCAGAGTCAACCCTGGCGTCAGCACGACGAAGCACAGCAGCTCACCGTCGCTCCTTCCCGCCTCCGACGTGTCGATCACCAGCGAGTCGGCCACTTGGGGAAGCGCCTCCACGACGCGGTAAAACTCTGACGTGCCCATCCGGACGCCACCGCGGTTGAGCGTCGAGTCGCTGCGGCCGTAGATCACCGCCGAGCCACGCGGCGTGATGCGGATCCAGTCGCCGTGCCGCCAAACGCCAGGGAAGTCCTCGAAGTAGGCCTCCCGGAGCCGTCGGCCGGACGGATCGTTCCAGAAGAAGACAGGCATGGACGGCATGGGACCGCTGATGACGAGCTCGCCGACCTCGTCCACCACCTCGCGGCCAGCCTCGTCGTAGGCAGTCACCGGCGCCCCCAGCATGCGACAGGACAGCTCACCGAGCCACACCGGCACGTCGGGTGCCGCCCCCACGAACGCCGTGCACAGGTCGGTGCCCCCGGAGACGCTCGCGATCTGCACCTGCGGTCCGATCTCGTCGGCGATCCACCGGAAGCCTTCCGGGGTCAACGGGGCACCGGTCGAACCGACCGTCCGGAGGCCAGACAGGTCGTGGCGTGCCCCGGGCTGCAGGCCGTTCTTGAGGCAGGACTGGATGTACGGCGCCGAGGTGCCGAAGTAGGTGATGCGCTCATCGGCCGCCAAGGTCCATAGCGCATCGAGGTCCGGGTGGGCCGGGCTGCCGTCGTACAGCACGATCGTGGCGCCAACAAGCAGCCCGGAGACGAGGAGGTTCCACATCATCCAGCCGGTGGTGGTGAACCAGAAGAACCGTACGCCCGGCCCGAGATCCATGTGCAGCGCCAGCGACTTGAGGTGCTCGAGGGTGATCCCGCCGTGGCCATGCACGATCCCCTTGGGAAGACCGGTCGTGCCGGACGAGTACAGAACCCACAACGGGTGGTCGACGGGCACCGACTCGAAGGCCAGCTCTGCTCCGGAATGCCGAGCCACCAGGTCGTCCCAAGCCACGACGTCCGCTGAGCTGTCGGCAGGCTGATTCCCCAGATACGGGACCAGCACGGTCGCGCGCAGGCTGGGCATCTGTGCGCGCAGCATGTCGACGGTCGGCCGGACGTCGTAGCGCCGACCGTTGTACACATACCCGTCGACGGCGATCAGCGCGGCCGGTTCGATCTGGACGAACCGGTCGCAGACCGCCTGCACGCCGAAGTCCGGCGAGCACGACGACCAGATCGCACCGAGGCTGGCCGTCGCCAAGAAGGCGACCAGCGTCTGTGGACAGTTCGGCATCAGCGCGACGATCCGGTCTCCCCGGCCTATGCCGAGGTCCGCCAGGCCGGCCCGAGTGGCCGCGACCTGCCGTCGCAGCTCGCCGTAGGTCAGGCGCTCGGTGAGGCCGTCCTCGCGATGGAAGACGACCGCGAGGTCGTCGTCGGCTTTGCCCTCGCCGGGCCGCAGGACGTGCTCGGCGTAGTTCAGCGTGGCGCCGGGAAACCACCGCGCCCCCGGCATGACCCGCTCGGCCAAGACCGCCGACGGGTGGTCGTGGAACGCGACATCGAAGAACGCCGCCACGGCTCCCCAGAACGCCTCGGGTTCGGCGACCGACCAGCGCCAGAGCTCGTCGTAACCCGCGAACTCGAGGCCGCGCTCGGCCGCGATCCACGCCCGAAACGCACCCATCTGGCTGCGCGCGACTTGCTCCCGATCTGGTGCCCAGAGCAGCTCCGGCGGTTGCTCGGCCCGCGAGGGTTCCTGCCCACCGGTGAGCGCCGCGAGCACCCGGCGCAGGTCGACGATCAGGGACGGAAGTTCGTCGATCGCCGTCGTGTGCAGAACCTCGAGATCGATCGACCAGTATCCGTGGACGATCCGGCTTCGTAGCCGCACGGGCGGGCGCCACGCGACATCGGGAAACTGCTGCTGAACGTCGTCGGACAGCTGAGCCGACGTCTCACCCAGGACCGTGAAGTTCCAGAGGAGGGCATCGCGGCGGAGACGGTCTGCGACGAGGACCTCGACGGTCGTGCCTTCGGCGAGGCTGCGTGCGGCTGACGCCGCGTCGATCATCTCGTCGAGGAGGAGTAGATCACGCCGCTTCATAGATGGGCCAAGCGTCTGCGAGAACTTCGTCGCGGAGTCGGGGATGGAGCGCCCGCTTGGAAACGAGATCGACCGGACGTCCGAGCAGCGTGCTCAGCTCGTCGGACAGGTCTTCGATCTTCCAGCCCAGGCGTGCTCCGGGATGCAATGTGTACAGCACGTCGATGTCGCGCTCGGACCGGCTCTCGCCCCGTGCGGCAGAGCCGAAGACCGAGAGTTCTGCGACTCCATACCGATCACAGATCTCGGCAAGCCGCGCGAGATCGACGTCGAAGTCCATGGTGGCCACGGGAACACGGTATCGGGCCGCCAGTCACAATCGCTCGACGCCGGGGGCAGCAGGGAGGACCCCGCGGGTGTCGAGCAGGCGGCGGGCTTGGGAGGAGAGGTCGGTGTCGAGGTAGCACGAGTGACCCTGCAGCAGGACCGCGACGTCCGCGTCGGCCAGCGCCGCGCCGAGGTCGTCGACGCCGGTCAGCTCGGTGCCGTTGATCCGCCAAGTCTCGAGGTGCGGGTCGTGGTAGGTGACGACCGCACCCTTGGCCGCCAGGTGCTTCGCGAGCGGGACCGCCGGGGACTCGCGCTGGTCGGCGATGTCAGGCTTGTAGGTCACGCCGAGCAGCAGGACGTTTGCGCCGTTCAGCGGCAGCCGCACGGCGTTGAGCATGTTCTGGATGCGCTGGACCACGTAGGCGGGCATGGAGGCGTTAATCTCCTGGGCCAGCTCGACGAAGCGGAAGGAGTATCCGAGCCGGGCCCGGACGTTGTGGCTGAGGTAGTTGGGGTCGATCGGGATGCAGTGGCCTCCCACGCCCGGCCCCGGGCGGAAGGCGTGAAAGCCGAACGGCTTGGTGGCGGCGCAGCGGATGACGTCCCACAGGTCGATATCGAGCTCGTGGCAGAACCGGGCCATCTCGTTGACCAGCGCGATGTTGACGTGGCGGTAGGTGTTCTCGAGCAGCTTGGCAGTCTCCGCCTCGCGCGTGCCGCGCGCGGTCACCACCGTGTCGATGAAGCGGCCGTAGAATGCGGCGGCGCGCTCGGTGCAGGCCGGTGTCTGGCCCCCCACCACCTTCGGCGTGTTCGTGACACCGAAGCCAGGGTTGCCCGGGTCGACACGCTCCGGCGAGAACGCCAGGTGGAAGTCACGGCCAGCCACCAGGCCGGAGCTCTCGAGCAGCGGGCGCACGACCTCGTCGGTGGTGCCCGGGTAGGTGGTCGATTCCAGCACCACGAGTGTGCCGCGCCGCAGGTGACGGGATGTGGCGAGTATTGCGGCGCGCACGGCCGCCAGGTCCGGGCCGCCGTCCTCGGACAGCGGCGTGGGCACGCAGACGGTGATCGTCGCGGCCTGGGTGAGTTCAGCCTCGTCGGTGGTGGCCCGGAACCCAGCCGCCAGCATGCGCTGGACGTCGGCGTCGGCCACGTCGTCGACGTGGGAGACGCCGGCGTTGAGACCGTCGACCACGGCCTTGTCGATGTCCAGGCCCAGCACGGACAGGCCGGCGTCGGCGGCCGCCTGGGACAGCGGCAGGCCCACGTAGCCCAGCCCGATCACCGCGAGGTCAACGGCCATGACTGTCCCCCCGATCGTCCACGGAATTGCGAGTGACGCCTCGAAGGGTGACAGCTTGCCAGCCGTTGACGCCAGTGGCGACGGCTAGGAGTGTCGATGAGCCGCCAGGGCGTGGTTGGGGACGTGGTTGTTGGCCCGGTCGAGGTCGGCCGGGAAGTCGACCTCGACCACGAACAGGTCGGAGAGGTCGACGGGAAGGAACCGCATGCCGTCGCGCTCGATCGCCAGTTCGATACCGCGCTCGAAGTAGTCGTCGTCCGCGGTTTCCGCCAGCCAGGCGGTCAACGTGCCCTTATCCACCGCCGACACATAGTTGATGCCGACGGCCTCACCCAGGGCACCGGTGACGGTCTTGGAGAGCTGGTGGATGTAGCCGGCCCGGTCGACGGTGTACTTGACCTCCTCGTCGCCGACGGCCGCGGTGTCGACGCAGATGAACGAGCGATCCGCCTCGAGGTGCGGTCGCACCCGCTCGAGCACCGACGGATCGAACACGACGTCACCGTTCATCCACAGCACGCCGCCGTCCGGCGACGCGCGCAGCGCCTTGAGCAGGCTCTTGGAGGTATTGGTCTGATCGAAGAGCTCGTTGTACACGAAGGACGCCTCGGGAAAGGCCTCGAGGATCGCCTCCAGCTTGAAGCCGACCACGACCGTGATCCTGGCGTCACCGGCGAAGGAGGTGTGGACGTTGTCGAACTGCTGCGCCATGATGCTGCGCCCGTCGCGCAACGGTGTCAGCGGCTTGGGGAAGGGCCGGCCCAGCCGGGTGCCCATGCCGGCAGCCAGGATGACGACGTGGGTGGACAAGGGGTTACCTCCGGTTGAACTGCTCACGACGAACGGCCCGACCGTACTATGCCCGGCGCGTCCGTTCGTACCGGCCGCCCGACCGGAACGAGCGCCTCGCGCCTGCGTGCCGTGAGCGATTGGGGGGGTAGCGTACCGGCCGTCCGGCCCCATTCCCGTGGCGCGGTGTCCAGTTCGAGGTGGAAGTCCTGTGTTGCGCGCGTTCACCACCGTCGCCGAGGCGCTGGCCAACCGTCGGTGGAGGCGGCTGATATACGTCGGTCCGCTGGTCCTGCTGCCGGTGGCGTTCGCCGCCCTGGCGGCCGGGGCGGGATGGCTCCTGGTGGCGGTCGTCGCGGTCGGTACGGCAGTCGACGGCCTGCTCCGCCTGGCGCCCATCGGCCGGGGCCGACTGCTTCGCGTGATCCGGGACCGATCCGCGCAGGCGAGCACGGTCCGCATCGCGCTGATGGCAGCGGCGCTGGCCTGGCTCGGCGACGCCCGAGCGGCGGCGCTGGTGACCGGTGCCGGCCTCGCCGTGACGGTGCTGTGCCGCGTGATCGCCGGGGGACTGCAGGAGCACGCCGCCCGCGCCGGGTGGGCGGGAGCGCCGCATGCATCCGCGGCGAAGGGCATCCAGAGCTGGTTGGCCCGGATCGGCGTCGCAGCCCGGTACAACCGCGGCCTAGTTCTGACCGAGATCGCGGTCATCGTCGCCCTCGCGCTCGCGCTGGCCGACGCATCGGCCGGATGGGTGGCGGCCGTTGCCGTCGCCGCCTGGTTGCCGAGCGTCGAGCTGCCGGCCATGGCGGCCTGGCGATGGGCCTACTCCCGCCGCCATCGCGAGCTGGCTGCGGCCCGGGACGCGCCCCACGCGCGCGTCGCCGTCTACTTCGCCGAACCGGTGCCGCGGGCCTACCAGCTCCAGCAGTGGTTGCCGGTCCTCGACGACCTGCACCGCGACCTCGGCACCCTGCTGGTCTTCCGCAACCGTTCGGCGTTCGACCTGTTCGGGCAGCTCACCACGCTCCCGCGCTACCTCGCGCCGTCATTGGACGACCTGACGGCCATGTACACAGCCGGCAACTACGCCGTCGTGCTCTACGTCAACAACGGGTGGCGCAACTTCCAGTCGCTTGCCTGGCCGCGCAGTCTCCACATCCACATCAACCACGGCGAGAGCGACAAGACGTCACTGGTCACGCACCAGTCCCGTGCCTACGACCGAGTGCTCGTGGCCGGGTCGGCGGCCGTGCGGCGGATGCAGACGGGCCTGCTCGAGGTCGACCAGTCGTCGGTCGTCGTCGTCGGGCGGCCCCAGCTGGACTATGTCGACGTCGACGTAACCGCAGCCGACGGCGTGCCGGTGCTGGTCTATGCGCCGACCTGGGAAGGGGAAAACGACGCCAACAACTTCAGCTCGGTCGACGTCGGCGGCCCGGACATCGTCCGTGCCCTGCTCGACGTGTCCGGCGCCAGGGTGCTCTACAAGCCGCACCCTCGCACCCCGGCCAGCCCCGACCCGAGGGCCCGGGCTGCACACCATGCGATCTGCCGCCTGCTCGAGGAGGCGGCAGCGCCGAACCCGGCGGCCGGGCACGGCGTCTGGACCGGTGACATCCTGCCGCTGCTGGCCCGCGCCGACGTCCTGGTCGCCGACGTGTCATCGGTCGCCGTCGACCACCTGTACCTGCGGCCGGAAGGGCGCCTCGTCCTCATGGACCGCGGCCGGGACGGTGGGGACGTGGTGGCGGCCGACATCCCGATCGCGCGGGCGGCGACCGTCGTGCGGGCCGACCGGCTCGACGGGCTGTCCGCCACCGTGGCGGGCATACTCGTCACCGTCGGGAGCACGAGCGACGCGCGCGCCCAGGTCCGGCGCGAGTACTTCGGCGACTTCGCGGTCGGCCAGTCGGCCGCGCAGTTCCAGGCAGTGGTGCGTGACCTGGTGGCGCACCGAGACGACATGGTGCGGGCCGGTCAGGTCGCTGCCGCGGTCACCGTGGAGGACTCGGCCTAGGGCGATCGCAACACCTGCTTGGTCAGCCCGACCTGCGGTGCGCCGCCCGGTCCAGCCGGGCGCGCTGCCTGAGCGGCTCCCACCAGGCGCGATTGTCTTGGTACCAGTGCACGGTCTCGCCAAGTCCGCGGTCGAACGGCACTGCAGGCGCGTAACCGAGCTCGTCGGAGATCTTGGTGATGTCCACGGAGTACCGGCGATCATGGCCCAACCGGTCCTCGACGAAGTCGACGCGGTCCCAGCTGGCATCGCACGCCTCCAGTAGCCGCTCGGTGAGCGAGCGGTTGGTCAGTTCGGTGCCGCCGCCGATGTTGTAGACCTCGCCGGCGCGGCCCTTGTCCAGGACGAGCGCGGCCGCCCGGCAGTGGTCGTCGACGTGCAGCCAGGAGCAATGATCAGAACCTGTGGATGGCTTTCGGCGAGGTGGCGTGAAGGGGGCGCACCTCCCGAGCAAGATCGAAGCCCATTGCAAGTTCTGATGTAACTACTCAGGTCGCGTCCGGTGTGGTCGCGGCTGGTAGCCATGGGGTGCCGGCCACGAGCTGGGTGAGCGTGTGCATCACGGCGGCGCCGTTCTTGCGGGCGGTGGAGATGTAGCTGCGCAGGGCGCAGAAGGTGTCGGCGCCGCTGGTGGTGCGCCAGCAGCCGGAGATCTTCATCTGCAGCTTGGCCATCCGTAGGTCGCGTTCGGCCTGGTTGTTGGTGAAGGGCACGCGCAGGTCGGTGGCGAAGCGCAGCACCTCGTCGCGGCGTTGTGGCCTGCCCCGCGTTTTCCGGACAGCGGAATTTGTGTTAACTCATGCCGCACGCTGCCGGTTTAGGTACTCGTTGCGGACCTCGTGCGGGGTTCGATAGCCGAGCCCTGAATGAATTCTGCGTCG
>JBOGDS010000017.1:0-56572 GCA_050743075.1 Jiangellaceae bacterium
GACGACGAACGCACCAGCGAGTTGAGTCTCTTCTCGTCACCCTCACGCAGCACCAGCGGCGCAGCAACCGACATACCTCATTGTCGCCAACTCACACCGTAAAGTCATTTACGACACGCGACACTAGCACTCACAGCGGAAGTCTGCAAAGTCGACGTCGGTCGGGTTGCCAGTTTCAGTGCAATCGACCTCGATGACGAGAGCCGGCTGGCGGGCGAGGTAGGCGCGCGCCCCGGCGTCGCCGGCGGCTGATGCAGCGACCCCCGCCCAGTGGCCTCGCCCGAGCAGCACAGGATGTCCCCGTTCACCGTCGTAGGTAGCCGACGCCAGTTCGGCGCCGGTCTGGTGGGCGGCGATAAGCCTGCGGACGGCTTCTGGCCCGAGCCAGGGCGTGTCCACCAGCAGCACGACGACGGCGCTCGCCGTCGCCGGTAACGCGGCCAGGCCGGCCCGCAGCGAGGACCCCATGCCGCTGCGCCAGTCCGCGTTGTCCACGACGCGAGCGCCGTCGACCGCGAGCGGCGCGGCGCCGGCGACCACGACCACCGGCGAGCAGCCGCCGTCGTGCGCCAGCCGGACGGCGCGGTCGACGAGGCGTTCACCGTCGAACTCCACGAGAGCCTTGGGCCGGCCGTAGCGGCGGCCTTCCCCGGCGGCGAGCACCAGGCCCGCGACCGCGGCTTGCGCCGATTCAGCCACGCTCAGGCCGGGTGTTCCCGGTGGATCGGACCGTGAGTCTCCGACAGCGGCTGGCCGCTGCCGCCCCACCGGGCGGACACGATCTCGGCGGCGACCGAGACCGCCGTCTCCTCCGGCGTGCGGGCGCCGATGTCCAGCCCGATCGGTGCGGCGAGCCTGGCCAGCTCCTTGTCCGAGAGCCCTTGCTCGCGCAGCCGGGCCAGCCGGTCGTCGTGCGTGCGCCGTGACCCCATGGCCCCGACGTACGCCGCCGGCGTGCGCAAGGCGATCTCGAGGAGCGGAATGTCGAACTTCGGGTCGTGCGTGAGCACGCAGATGACCGTGCGATCGTCGATGGCGGTCTCGGCCAGGAACTCGTGCGGCCAGCGCACGACCACGTCGTCGGCGTCGGGGAACCGTGCCCGGGTGGCGAAGACCGGGCGGGCGTCGCAAACCGTGACGTGGTAGCCGAGGAACGCGCCGACCCGGGCAACCGCGGCCGCGAAGTCGATCGCGCCGAACACCAGCATCCGCGGCGGCGGCGCGAACGACTGGACGAACACGCTGAGCTCGTCGCGACGCCGCTCGCCGTCCGGCCCGTAGTGCCGGATGCCGGTCATGCCCTGGTCGAGCATGCCGCGTGCGTCGTCGGCGACGGCGTCGTCGAGCCGGTCGCTCCCCAACGAACCGTCCCGGCCGTCCGGCCTGATGACCAGGTGCGCGCCCGGCCGGCCGGGGCCGCCGACCACGGTCGCCACCGCCGCCGGACGCCGCTGCACGATGTCGTCGCCGAGGGCGTCGAGGCGCGGGAACGACGACCTGTCGACCGCCTCGACGAACACCTCGATCGTGCCGCCACAGGTCAGGCCGACGGCAAAGGCGTCGTCGTCGCTGACCCCGTAGTGCTCGAGAGTCGGCGGCTCGCCGGCCAGCACCCGCTCTGCGGCCTCGTAGACCGCGCCCTCGACGCACCCTCCGGACACGCTGCCGACCGCCTCGCCGCCGGGACCGACCAGCATCGCGGCACCAGGGGCCCGCGGCGCCGAGCTCCACGTGCGGACGACCGTTCCCATCGCGACCGGCTTGCCGGCGTCCCACCAGGTCAACAGGCGGTCCAGCACGTCACGCATCGTGGTCCTCCCGGGAGAGCAGCGTCGCCAGCCGCTCGAGGGTGTCGGCCGTGTGCCCGGCGACAAGCAGGTCGACCGACGGCAGTGCCGCCCGCAGCCCGGCCGTCTCCGGCGCGAACCCGTCCTTGCCCGCGTGCGGGCTCACCCACACGACCTGGTGCGCCAGCCGCCGTAGTCGCCGCATCTGCTCACCGAGCTGCCCGACGTCGCCCCGCTCCCAACCGTCGCTCGCGACGACCACGACAGCACCTCGGGCGAGGCCCCGCTGACCCCACCGGTCGAGGAAGGCCTTGACCTGCTCCCCGAGGCGGGTCCCGCCGCTCCAGTCGGGTACCGCGGCACCGGCGGCGGCGAGCGCCGCATCGGGATCGGCACATCGCAGCTCACGGCTCACCCGGGTGAGCCTGGTCCCCATGGTGAAGACCTCCGTCGACGGGCGCCGGCGGCAGGCTGCGTGCGCGAACCGCATCAGCCCGTCGGCGTAGGCCGCCATCGACCCGCTCACGTCGACGAGGATGACCAGCCGGCGTGGCCTTGACGTGCGGGACCGGTGGTGCAGGCGGGCCGGCTCGCCGCCGCGCCGGAGCATGGCCCGAACAGTGCGGTGTGCATCCAAGGGTCCCCGATGCGAAGGCCGGTGGCGCCGAGTGCGCCGGCTCGGCCCCGTCGGCCTCAACGCAGCCAGCAGCCGGCCGACCTCGGCCCGCTCGGCCCCGGTGAGCTCGGCCAGGTCGCGGCGGCGGAGCACCTCGGTCCGGCTCGCGGCCGCCGTGAGGGCAGGGTCCGCCTGATCTGTCTCGTCGGTCGCGCCGTCGGCGCCACTGCCGTCAGGGACGGCGACGGTCAGTGTCGTCGGCGGCGGGCGCAGGCGCCGCGCGAGGACCGGTGTCTCACCGAAGTACGCCGCGAACGCGGTGTCGTACGCGGCCAGCTCCTCCGGGCTCGCGCAGAGCGTCAACCGACCGGCCCAGTACACGTCGGCGGTCCGCGCCGGGTCGAGGCAACCGAGCGCCTCCACCCAGGCGTGCACCCTGGCCGGGCCGGCCGGTACGCCGGCCGCGCGCAAGGTACGGGCAAAGCCCACCAGGGCGGGTACGGCGGCGCTCACGTCAGGCCGCCGTCCGCCACCGCGGCGAGCACCCGGTCCTGGTCCTCGCGGTACTTCACCGCGGCTCCCAGCGTCCGGGCGGTCAGGTCGCGGTCGAGCTCACGAGCCCCCAACGTCGCGAGCGCAGCCGTCCAGTCGATCGACTCCGCCAGCCCGGGCGGCTTGACCAGATCCATCCGGCGCAGGCGTTGGGCGGCGCGCGCGACGTCGTCGACCAGCCGTTCGCCGGCGCCGGCAACCCGGCGCCGGATCACGGCCACCTCGCGCTCGAACGTCGGGTGGTCGAGCCAGTGGTAGAGGCAGCGGCGCTTGAGCGCGTCGTGCACCTCGCGGGTTCGGTTGCTGGTGACGACGACTGCCGGGGGACGCTGCGCCCGGATCGTTCCGATCTCCGGAATCGACACGGTGAAGTCGCTGAGCACCTCGAGCAGGAACGCCTCGAACTCGTCGTCCGCGCGGTCAACCTCGTCCACCAGCAGGACGGCGGGCCGCTCCGACGTGCTCGCCTCCACGGCCTGCAGCAGCGGCCGGGCGACCAGGAAGCGCCGGTCGTACAGCTCGTGTTCGAGTTGCTCGGCATCGGTCACCCCGGCGACCTCGGCGGCGCGCAGATGCAGCAGTTGCCGTGGGAAGTCCCAGTCGTAGAGCGCCTGGGCCGCGTCGAGCCCTTCGTAGCACTGCAGGCGGATCAGCGGCGCGCCGAGCACGTCCGCCAGGGCCTGGGCAAGGGCCGTCTTGCCCACACCGGCCTCCCCCTCGACGAACAGCGGGCGACCCATCCGCAGCGCGAGGAACGCCGCAGTCGCGAGGCCGTCGTCGGTCAGGTAGTCGGCGGCGTCGAGCCTGGACGCGAGCTCGGCCGGGGACTGCGGGAGATCCACACACCTACGCTACGTCCCGCCGCAGCATCATGTGCAGCTCAGACCCTGATGACGGTGAGGCCCGGCGCGTCATCGTAGTCGCTGTCAAGTGTCACGACCGGAACGTCGTGGGCGATGGCGGCCGCGGCGATCCAGCTGTCGTTGATCGGCCGCCGGCCGGTCTCGCGAAGGCGCGCGATCAACACCGTCCATGAGTACCCGGCAACAACGGCGGGCGGGATCCTCCCGGCTTCCAGCCCAACCAGGACCGAGGCGTCGGCCACTGCCTTGCGAACCGCTACCACGCGACCTCGTCCGTGGAACCCGCAACGTCCTCGTCGATGTCCGCCCGCAGCCCCGTACGGTCAGGACCGAGGCGCCCCAGCCGCGGAACGAGTTCGGCCGCGGGAATCCAGCGCCTCTTCTGGCGCAGCGGGACGATCTTGGCGATGGGTTGACTGTTCCGGTGGACCTCGAACTGCTCCCCGGCCTCCACCCGACGAAGGATCTCTGCGGTGTGGTTGCGGAGATCACGAGCGGGAATGACGGTCATGCCACTACTGTGGCGTGCTTGCGACGCCTGCGGCGTCGACGGTCATGGTGCTAACTCTCCGCGCTGATCTCGACGACGTATCGAGCGGCTCGAATGCGGACGTCGAACCACTGAAAGAAGCCCTCCTGGCCCAGCAGATGAAACGAGAACGGCCAGGGATCGCAGAACCACACTTGGGCGTCCCAGGTCACCTCGCCGACGGCGAGCTGCACCGACGCCTGACGGGCTGAGGTGACAAGACCACCGACCGCGATCCTCTGCTCCCCGGTGTCGCCCAGGTCGATCCCTGCGGCGACGGCTACCCAGGCCCCGAAGCGGTTGTGCAACGCACCGGTATCGAGCAGGCAGAGTTGCGGCGCACGGGACAAACCCTCGACCGTCACCGGCAGCACCGGGCGGAGGTAGTCCTCGGATCGGCCGGGCAACTCCTTGAACGGGAACCTCACAATGGTGCAGCGCCCGTAGCTTCGACGTCGCTGGCGGGAACCCGGAACATGCCGTCGGCCTTTTCGTTGTGCCGCTCCAGCCAGGCCAACACGACTTCGGGCGTGTCTGCAGCGACGAGCACCTCGAGACCTCGTTGAGCCACCCACTGGCCGACGTGCGGACGCAAGGCGTCTGCTTCCTGCCCACCGTGAGGACCGCGGCGCGCCGGTCCGGCGCTAGGCGTGCGGGCGTGGTGGCTGCGTCGGCTCACTGCGAATCCCAAGCGACTCAGGATCCGGCGAGCCTGGTGGGTGTTGAAGTCCGCCCGATCGAGCCCAGTGACGACCCCCACCACCTGCTTGGGAGGAAAGCGCCTGCCGCCGATGACCACGAAGTGCTCGTCCAATGGCTCGGGCAACTCCTCGCGGAGCCGTCGCTCGACCTCGCTGCGATCCATCGTGAACTTCTGATGTGCGATGGTCGCGCGTACCCGTGTCATACTTACTGGATAGCACTTATGAAGTTGTACCTCAAGGCATTGGCCGGGCGAGCGCGTCGAGCAGTTCGCCCCGGCAAGCCATGAGCCAGGCCCTACGGCGGCGGATCATGTCGCCGACGCCCTCGGCCCACATGCGCGCCCACCCGCCGCCGAGCTGCTGCCCGGCTGCCTTCATCCGCAGCCAGGTAACCTCGGCCCGCGCAATGCCGAGATCGGGCAGCGACGCCCGCGCCTCGGTGTCGAGGCCGTACGCGTCAGCGAAGATCCGCAACCGGGCTGGCTGGTCGACAGCCGCCCAGGTGGGCCAGATGTCCATTGGAGCGCGCAGCGGTACCCAGTGCATCGCGGTGTTGTAGGCGTCGAGAAGGCGGGTGGTCGGGCCGGCCAGGTCGAAATCCACCAGACCGACGGCTTCGTTGTCTCTGACGACGACGTTCTGGGGCGTCACGTCGAGGTGGGAGATCAGCTCGGGGGATGGATCGATCACCGGCACGTCGACCATGACGAGGTCATGCCGCCAGGCCGAGCCTGGTGGCGCGGCGAACGCCCGGTCCACCGCGTAGCCCGCGGAGGCCTCGTGGAGCCGCCGCACGAGTCCGCCCACGCTCGCCAGCAGGTCGTCGTCGGCCGCCCAGCGTTCCGGCGGATCCCCAGCGACGTCGCCGTCGAGAAAGGTTACGACGTCGCGACCGAACTCGTCCCGCCCGAGGTAACGCGGACTACCGTCGAACCCGGCCCGCTCGAGATGATCCAGGTACCCCGCGACGGCCAGGCTCTGTGGCTGGTGCGGGCGCCGCACGGTGGCCCCGATCCGCACGACACCCTCGGTGACGTCGCCGGCCGGAAGCCGCACCTCCGGGCCGGAGTCGCCGTGATACCGGCGCTCGGACAGGTCGTCGTGCACGCTGGCCTATAGTCGGCAGGCGAGGATGTCGGTCACGAAGATCGCCCGCGCCCCGATGTCCCACAGCGAGTCCATGATCCGCTGCGCCTCGTTGCGCGGAACCATGGCGCGCACGGCGACCCAGCCCTCCCGGTGCAGCGGTGACACGGTGGGCGACTCGATTCCCGGTGTGATCGCGCACGCGTCATCGACGCGTTCGACCCGGATGTCGTAGTCCATCATCACGTAGCGGCGCGCGACCAGGACGCCTTGCAGGCGGCGCACCAGCTGCTGGACCGCCGGCGACGCTGCGGCACCCGACCGCGTGATCAGCACCGCCTCCGAGGTCATGATCGGCTCACCGATGAGCTCCAAGCCGGCCTGACGAAGTGTTGTTCCGGTCGACACGACATCTGCCACGACGTCGGCGACCCCGAGCTGGATGGCGGTCTCCACTGCACCGTCGAGCCGGATCACCTCGGCGTCCACCCCGGCGTCGGCGAGATACTTCGAGAGAAGGCCCGCGTACGACGTCGCGATCCGCATGCCGGCGAAGCCGGACACGTCGCTCGCGGTGTCCGGCCGGGCTGCGAAGCGGAACGTCGACGGGCCGAACCCGAGCGGTAGCAGCTCCTCGGCCGGCGCGCCGGAGTCGAGCAGCAGGTCACGCCCCGTGACGCCGGCCTCGACCGTGCCGGACCCGACGTAGACGGCGATGTCGCGCGGCCGGAGGAAGAAGAACTCGGCATCGTTGTCCGGGTCGCGCAGAACCAGTTCCCGCCCGCCGTCAGAACGCTGCCGGTAGCCGGCCTCGCGCAGCATGGCGGCGGCCGGCTCGGCCAGCAGACCCTTGTTCGGGACCGCGATCCGCAGTGTGGTCATCGTGTCCTCTACAAGCGGGCGTAGACGTCGTCGAGGTCGATCCCGCGGACGAGCATGAGCACCTGCACGTGGTACAGGAGCTGTGCGATCTCGTCTGCCGCGCGGTCCGCGCTCTCGTGCTCGGCCGCCATCCAGGCCTCCGCAGCCTCCTCGACGATCTTCTTGCCGACGTCGTGGACGCCGCGACGGACCGCCTCGACCGTCGCTGAGCCCTCCGCGCTGGCAGCGACCTTGGCGGACAGCTCGACCCACAGGCCGTCGAAGCTCTTCACGACGGCCAGCCTACGGACGGGTCACGCGCCGCGACCCGTCCGCCCGCGTGCTGGACCGCGTGGCACGCCCAACGGACGGGGATGGCACGCTGAACTGTCGCTTGGACGCCCGAGCTGTACCGGTTTGTGGAGCAGCTCAGCGTGCCATCCCCTCAACGCCGCCGAACGCTGCTCGCGGCCCCGGAGGCCTCCCGCCCGCGGGGTCAAGCGTAGGCGTCGCGCAGTGCGAGAGCGGTGGCCACCGCGGCCTGGGCGGCTTCGTAGCCCTTGTCCTCGCTCGAGCCCTCGAGGCCAGCCCGGTCGAGCGCCTGCTGCTCGTCGTCGCAGGTCAGCACGCCGAAGCCGACGGGCACGCCGGTGTCGACGCTGACGTTCGCCAGACCCACCGTTGCGGCTTGGCATATGTACTCGAAGTGCGGCGTCCCGCCGCGGATCACGACGCCGAGCGCCACGACCGCATCGTAATTCGCCTGTGCCAGCCGCGCGCACCCGACCGGCAGCTCGAAGGAGCCGGGCACCCGCAGCACCAGCGGATCGGACACTCCCGACTCGGCAAGCGCCCGCAGCGCGCCGTCGAGCAGGCCGCTCATGACCTGCTCATGCCACTGCGCGGCGACGACGGCGACCCGTAACTGCTCGGCGCCTTCGAGGGAGAGCGCCGGGTTTCCGCCGCGGCTCACGTCGGGCTCGCCTCGAGCTCGTCCCCCAGGTTGGGCAGGGCGTGGCCCATCCGGTCGCGCTTGGTGCGCAGGTAGCGGATGTTCTCCGGATGCGCCAGCACCGGCATCGGCACCCGGTCGACCACGCTCATGCCGTACCCCGCGAGGCCGGCCAGCTTGCTCGGGTTGTTGGTCATCAGCCGAAGCGTCCGGACGCCGAGATCCGCGAGGATCTGTGCTCCGGTCCCGTAGTCTCGCGCGTCCGCTGGCAACCCGAGGTCGAGATTGGCGTCGACGGTGTCCCAGCCGGCGTCCTGCAGCTCGTAGGCGCGCAGCTTGTGCGCAATCCCGATCCCGCGGCCTTCGTGCCCCCGCAGGTACACGACGACGCCGCGGCGCTCGGCCGCCACAGCCGCCATGGCGGCCCGCAGCTGTGGGCCGCAGTCACACCGCAGCGAGCCGAACGCGTCCCCGGTGAGGCACTCCGAGTGGACGCGAACGAGTACCGGCTGGCCGTCCGCGACGTCGCCCAGGACCAGCGCCACGTGGTCGGCGCCGGTGACGTCGTCGCGGTACGCGACCGCCTGGAAGGTCGCGTGCACCGTCGGCAACCGGGTCTGGGCGATCCGCTCGACCTGGCTCTCGTACCGCCTGCGGTACGAGATCAGGTCCGCGATGGAGATCATCGACAGTCCGTGCTCGTCGGCGAACTCCCGCAGAACGGGTGCCCGCATCATGGACCCGTCCTCGTTGACGATCTCGCAGAGCACGCCCGCCGGTGTCAGTCCGGCCAGCCGGGCCAGGTCGACCGCGGCCTCGGTGTGGCCAGGTCGTCTGAGCACGCCTCCTTCAGCGGCGCGCAGCGGGAAGACGTGCCCCGGCCGAGTGAGGTCGTACGGCTCGGTGGCGGAGTCGACCAGGACGCGCACCGTGTGCGCCCGCTCGGCGGCAGAGATCCCCGTCGTGACTCCGTTCCTGGCGTCGACCGACACCGCGAACGCCGTGCCCTTGCTGTCCTCGTTGACTCGCGTCATCGGTGGCAGCTCCAAGCGGTCCAGCTCGGCGCCCGCCATCGGCACGCACACCACTCCGGACGTGTGCCGGATCATGAAGCCCATCAGCCCCGGCGTCGCCTTGCCGGCGGCGAAGATCAGGTCGCCCTCGTTCTCGCGATCCTCGTCGTCGACGACGACGACGACGCGCCCGGCGGCGATGTCGGCGACAGCCCGCTCGACGGTGTCCAGGCGTACGGCGTTCATGCGGCCACCCCGGAGATGGTGAACTGGAGTCCGTTGCCGACGATCCCGCGCCAGCGGATCTCCGAGCCGAGTACGTGCAACCGCGCATCCAACAGCCACGACAGCTGATCCATCACGCGCTCCGTCCCTCCAGGAGTCGTTCGACGTACTTCGCGATCACGTCGACTTCGAGGTTGACCGGCTCTCCCAGCTGGCGACGGCCGAGCGTGGTGAGTTCGAGTGTGGTCGGGATCAGGCTCACCTCGAACCACCCGGGTCCGACGGCGGAGACCGTCAGCGAGACGCCGTCGACCGCGATGGAACCCTTGCCGACGACGTACCGCGCCAGGGCGTCGTCCAAGCCGATCCGGACGACCTCCCACCGGTCGCCGGGCGCCCGTCTGAGGACCGTGCCGACGCCGTCCACGTGGCCCTGCACGATGTGACCGCCGAGCCGGCCGGCGGCGCGGACCGCTCGTTCGAGGTTGACCGGCGCCCCGGCCTGCAGTGCCCGCAGCGCGGAGCGCAGCAGTGTCTCGCCCATGATGTCGACGGTGAACGTGCCGTTGACGACGTCGACGACGGTCAGACAGACGCCGTTGACCGCGATGGACGCACCGTGGACCGCGTCCGACGTCACCGTCGACGCGCGGACGGTCAGCCCGGCGGACTCGGCTGCGTGGTCGAAGGCGACGACCTCGCCGAGCTCCTCGACGATTCCGGTGAACATGCCTATCCCTTCTCCGGTCGCGCGACGATCCGCAGGTCTGGTCCGACCCGGGTGACGTCGGCGATGTCGAGCCGGACCGCGTCGCCGACCGTCGCGACGCCGGCGTCCCTGAGGGCCGCAGCACCGGCGCCCAGGAGTGCCGGCGCCAGGTACGCGACGACGCGGTCGACGAGGCCGGCCCCGACGAAGGCACCGGCCAGGGTCGGGCCGCCTTCCAGCCAGACGTGCGTCCGGCCGTGGGCGAACAGCGCGGTCAGCGCATGCTCCGGGTCTCGGGTCGCGAGGAGCAGCGTCTCCGCGGCGTCGTCGTTGAGCGCGGCACCGGTTGGGATCGCACCCATGCCCATCACGGCGCGCAGCGGTTGAAAGCGGCGTTCCAGCGGGAACCCCGCGCCGTCGCGAACGGTCAGGGCAGGATCGTCGGCCAGCACGGTGCCCGTTCCGACCAGGACGACGTCGCATTCGGCCCGCAGCCGGTGGACGTCCGCCCGGGCCTCGGGTGAGGTGATCCACCGGCTGGTGCCGTCAGCGGCCGCGCTCCGGCCGTCGAGCGTCGCGGCGAACTTCCAGGTGACAAAGGGGCGTCCGTTGTCGACGGCGAACGTCCACACGGGATTGACTTCGCGCGCCTCGTCGGCCAGGACGCCGCCCTCGACGTCGACCCCCGCGGCCCGGAGCATCTCGGCGCCACCTGCCGCGACCGGGCTGTCGTCGGCCTGGGCGTAGACGACGCGGATCACCCCGGCGCCACGCACGGCGGCGGCGCACGGACCGGTCCGGCCGGTGTGGCTGCACGGCTCCAGCGTCACGACCGCCGTGGCGCCGTGAGCGCGCCCGCCCGCGGCCGCGAGCGCGTCAACCTCGGCGTGCCTCTCGCCGGCGCCCCGGCCGAACCCCTCGGCGATGACCAGTCCGTCGGCGTCGAGCAGCACGCAGCCGACTCGGGGGTTGGGTCCGAGCGGAGCCGACGGGCTGCGGGCGAGGTCGAGCGCGCGGCGCATCGCCGCGATCTCGGTGGGACTCGCCATCCCGGTGCTCCTTGCCCTCGTCCAGGCGGGCTCCGGGTGCGCATCCGGGCGGCCGTGGACGAACGGGCCACGCGCCACCCGCGTGTGCTTCCTCCCATCCGGACTGTCACCGTCGGTCCCGGAGTTCCACCGGGTCAACCGCTCGCCACCTCTCGTGGAGGCCGACGACCGGGTCGCGGACTGTCACCGCCGGTTCGGAGTTTCACCGACCCCGGAGCACACGTGGTCTTCTTGCTGGAGTCTAACCTCGGCTGTGGGTACTTCTGTTCCGGGATGGCAGACGGAAGGCACCGCCCATCCGGTAGTCGTGAGGCCCGACCTAGCTCGCGCGTTCGGCAAGGGTGCGCAGTGCGTCGATGGCCTGCGTCGCGTCGTCGGCTCCGTACACGGCTGATCCGGCGACGAAGACGTCGGCACCCGCCTCGGCGCAGCGCTCGATCGTTTCGGCGGACACGCCACCGTCGACCTGGATCCAGATGTCCAGGCCCGACTTCGACACCAGCTCGCGAGCGCGCCGTACCTTCGGCAGGCAGACGTCGAGGAACTCCTGGCCACCGAAGCCGGGCTCGACGGTCATCACCAGCAGCATGTCGATCTCGGACAGGAAGTCCTCGAGCTGGTCGACCGGCGTCGCGGGCTTGACCGCCACTCCCGCCCTCGCGCCGTGCCGGCGCAGTTCCCGGGCGAGCCGGACGGGAGCCGCCGCCGCCTCGATGTGGAACGTCACGCTGTCGGCGCCCGCCTCCGCGTAGTCCGGCGCCCACCGGTCCGGCTCCTCGATCATCAGGTGGCAGTCGACCGGCAGCTCGGTCCGTGCGAGTAGAGCCTCGACGATCGGCAGGCCGAGCGTCAGGTTCGGCACGAAGTGGTTGTCCATGACGTCGACGTGTACCCAGTCGGCGTTCGGGATCCGGGCCAATTCGGACTCGAGGTTGGCGAAGTCGGCGGCCAGGATGCTGGGCGCGATCTGAACAGCCACGGGCGGCAGGCTACCGGCGGCCCAGCAGCGCGAGGTACATCGCGTCGGTCCCGTGGCGGTGCGGCCACAGCTGGATGTCGGGCCCGTCGCCGATGTCCGGGACGCCGCAGAGGTAGGGCCTGGCGTCGACCCGCTCGACATCGCCGCGGCCCGCCACGATGTCGTCGACGATCGTCGACGTCTCCGCCAGGTGCGGCGAGCACGTCACGTACGCCACCAGGCCGCCCGGACGTGTGGCGCTCAACGCGTTCCGCAGGAGAGCCGATTGCAGCGCCCTCAGCGCCGGGATGTCGGACGGCTGGCGCCGCCACCTCGCCTCCGGCCGCCGGCGCAGCGCGCCCAGTCCCGTGCACGGCGCGTCGAGCAACACCCGGTCGAACGGCTCCTCCCCCGCGATCGGCTCGCGGCCGTCGGCGACGAGGACGCGGTGCCCGCCCGGGTCTGCGCGCAGAGCCCGTACGACGAGCTGCGCCCGGTGGGACTGCTGCTCGACGGCCAGCAGGCGCGCCCCGCGCGCGGTGGCCAGGCCGGCCAGCAGCGCGGCCTTCCCGCCGGGGCCGGCGCACAGGTCGAGCCACCGCTCGTCCGGCCTGTCGAGGGCAGCTGCCGACAGGGCGAGGGCGACCAGCTGGCTGCCCTCGTCCTGCACGCCGGCCCGGCGCTCCCGGACCGCTGGGATCACTCCCGGGTCGCCCCCGTCCAGCGCCGCGCCGAAGGGCGACCACCGCAACGCGTGAGCGCCCGCGGTCAGCAGCTCGGCCACCTCAGCCCGGCCGGGCCGGACCACCAGCGTCACTGCGGGCCGCTCGTTGTTCGCGGCCAGGGCCCGAGCCAGCTCGTCGATGTCTCCACCCAGCGTGTCGAGTAGCGCTCGGGCGATCCACATCGGATGGGAATGCTGTAACGCGAGCCGTTCCAGTGGATCCGTTCCGTCGGCCGGTGCGATCTGGTCGATCCAGTTGTCCAGGTCATGCGCAGTCACGCGGCGGAGCACGGCGTTGACCAGCTTGCCCGGCCCCTCTCCCACTCTCGCCCGGGCCAGGTCGACTGCCGTTCCGACTGCGGCGTGCGGCGGGATCCGGGTGCCCAGGATCTGGTGCGCGCCGAGACGGACGACGTCGAGCACGGGCGGGTCGAGCTCGTCGGGCGGGCGGTCCAGGCAGGCGGCGAGGATGGCGTCGTAGGTCCCCAGGCGGCGCAGTGTGCCGTAGACCAGTTCGGTCGCGAGGGCCGCGTCGCGACCTGCGATGCCTCGCTCGCGAAGGAGGTGCGGCAGCACCAGGTTTGCGTACGAGTCCTTCTCATCGACTGCGCGCAGGACATCGAACGCGGCGCTGCGGACAGCGTCGGCGCTCGCTGGTGGCGCGGGACTACCCGCTCCGCGGCGGCGATCCCGGGGCGGGCGCGCACCCGCACCGGAGTGCCGTCCCGGCCTGTTTCCGCGCTGAGCGGTCACCGCCCGAGCCGCTCTCCCGGCGCCAGCCGAACCCCGCGTGCCCAGTCGGCGGCGGGCATGGCCCGCTTGCCCTGCGGCTGGACCGGGCCGAGGTCGACGGCGTGGCTGCCGGTGCCGATCCGCACGCCGTCGCGGCCAGCGCTGACCTCACCGGTCGCCAGCCCGGTCTCCGATGCATCGAGCCGGACCGGGTGAAGCTTGAGGCGCTCGCCGCGGAACGTCGTCCACGCACCCGGCGCCGGTGTGCACGCCCGCACCAGCCGGTCGATCCGCAGGGCCGGCGCGGTCCAGTCGACCTCCGCGTCGGCGACCGTCAGCTTCGGCGCCAGCGAGATGCCCTCGCCCGGCTGGGGAGTCGGGTCGAGCGTGCCGTCCTCGATGCCGTCGAGGGTGGCGACGAGCAGGCCGGCGCCGGACTCCGCCAGCCGGGCGAGCAGGTCACCGCTGGTATCCGTCGATCGGATGGGCTCGGTGACCAGCCCGAACACCGGCCCGGTGTCCAGACCCTCCTCCAGGAGGAAGGTGCACGCCCCGGTGACGTCGTCGCCGGCCAGTACGGCATGCTGCACCGGCGCGGCACCGCGCCAGGCGGGGAGCAGTGAGAAGTGCAGGTTGACCCAGCCGTGCTTCGGCGCGTCGAGAGCCGCCCGCGGGATCAGGCCGCCGAATGCCACGACCGGTGCGCAGTCGGGCGCGATTCCGCTGAGCCGAGAGATGAAGGCCGGGTCGCGAGGACGTGCCGGCTTGAGTACCTCGATTCCGGCTTCGTCGGCGAGCCGGGCCACCGGGCTCGGCATGACCTTCCGCCCCCGGCCTGCCGGCGCGTCGGGTCGGGTGAGCACGGCGACGACATCGTGTCCGGACGCGAGTACCGCCCGCAGCGACGGCACCGCCACCTCGGGTGTGCCCGCGAAGAGCACTCTCATCTGGGCACGTCCACGCCGGTCAGAGGGCGCGGCCGAAGGTGGGGTGCGGCGACAGCCGGACCGCCGGCGGCTGGGAACCGACCCAGTCCGCCTCGCGGATGGCCTTCATCGCCGCCTTGCGGGCCGAGCGGTCGAGCCGGTCGATGAACAGCACGCCGTCGAGGTGGTCCGTCTCATGCTGGATGCAGCGCGCCAGCAGTTCGCTGCCCTCGATGACGACAGGGTCGCCGTACTCGTTGAAGCCCTTCGCCACGATGCGCAGCGCCCGGCGGCAGTCGTACTCGAGGCCGGGCAGCGACAGGCAGCCCTCCGGGCCTTCTCGCTGTTCCTCCGACAGGTCGAGATCGGGGTTCACCAGGTGGCCCAGCTCGCCCTCGACGAAATACGTGAAGGCCCGCAACGAGACACCCAGCTGAGGCGCCGCCAGGCCGACACCGGGAGCGTCCAGCATCGTGTCCGACAGGTCTTGGACGAGCCGCCGCAGCTCCGCGTCGAAGTCGACGACCGGCTCGGCCCTGGTCCGCAGCACCGGGTCGCCGAACAGGCGGATCGGCTGGATCGCCACGCATCCTCTCTCTCCTCGCGCGCAGTCCCATGATCATGGGGATGGGTCGGGTTCCAGTCTACGAAGGGCCGGCAGGAGACCGAGCCGGGCCAGCTCGCGACGGAGGTGGTCCGACCCGGTGAAGAGCAGGCCGGTCAGGCCCAGGGACCGGGCTGCCTCGACGTTTACCTCGACGTCGTCGACGTAGACCGTCGCAGCGGGGTCGATCGCGTACCGCTCCAGCAGGATCCGGAAGATCCGCAGGTCAGGTTTGACGATCCGCTCCCGCCCGGACACGACGATCCCGTCGAACCAGGACAGCCACTCGAACCGCGGGAAGGTCAGGTCGAACTTGTCGGCCGACCAGTTGGTCAGCGCATACAGCGGCACACCGCGGTTACGCAGGTGCCGCAACACCTCCACCGAACCTTCGATCTCGCCGCCGATCATCTCTTCCCAGCGCTCGTCGTACGCAGCCACCAGGTCGGCCTGGTCGGGGACGCGGGCCGACGCCTCGGCAACGGCCTCCGCCCAGCTCCGGCCGGCATCCTGGGCTGTGTTCCACTCGCCCGTGCACACCTCCGCGAGGAAGGTCTCGACCGCGGCGTCGTCGGGAAGGAGCTTGCGGAACAGGTACCGGCTGTCCCAGTCGATGAGAACGCCGCCGAGGTCGAAGACGACCGTCGACGGAGTGTCACGCGGACGTTGCACGCCGGCGGGGTCAGACGTTGAAGCCGAGGGCGCGAAGCTGGTCACGGCCCTCGTCGGTGATCTTGTCCGGCCCCCACGGCGGCATCCACACCCAGTTGATCCGGAAGTCCTCCACCAGACCGTCGAGCGCCGTGCGGGTCTGGTCCTCGATCACGTCGGTCAGTGGACAGGCGGCGCTGGTCAGCGTCATGTCGATGGTGAGCACACCGGCGTCGTCGACGTCCAGGCCGTAGACGAGCCCGAGGTCGACGACGTTGATGCCCAGCTCGGGGTCGACGACGTCGCGCATCGCCTCGGTGAGGTCGTCGATCGAGGTCGTGGTGCTCATCGTTGCTCCTCCCGTGGGCTGCCGAGGGCCCGCGCGGTCGCGTCCTTGAAGGCCATCCAGGACAGCAGGGCGCACTTGATGCGGGCCGGATAGCGGGCGACGCCGGCGAAGGCGATGCCGTCGCCCAGGATGTCCTCGTCCGGCTGGACGGTCCCCCTGCCCTGGATGAGCTCGACGAAGGCGTGATGGGTGCCGAACGCCTCGTCGACCGGATGACCCGAGACCAGTTCGTGCAGCACGCTCGCGGACGCCTGGCTGATCGAGCAGCCCTGGCCGTCGTAGGACACGTCGTCGATCCGGTCGCCGGACATCCGGACCCGGACGGTGATCTCGTCGCCGCAGGTGGGGTTGACCTGGTGAGACTCTGCGTCGAAGGGCTCGCGCAGCCCGCGCCCGACGGGGCGCTTGTAGTGGTCCAGGATGATCTCCTGGTAGAGCGATGTCTCGATCACTCGAAGTACCTCTTCACCCGCTCGACGCCGTCGGCGAGCGCGTCGATCTCGGCCATCGTGGTGTACACGTAGAACGACGCTCGGGTGGTCGCAGGAATTCCGTACCGGACGCACACGGGCCGGGCGCAGTGGTGACCCACGCGCACCGCGACGCCCTGTTCGTCGAGCACCTGGCCGACATCGTGCGGGTGGACTCCGTCCAGCGTGAACGAGATGGTCCCACCCCGCGAGATCGGCACCCGCGGGCCGACGAACCGCACACCGTCGATGTCGCTCAGGTGCTGCAGCGCGTACGTCGTCAGCGCCATCTCGTGCGCTGCCACCGCCGCCATGCCCAACCCGGAGAGGTAGTCGACGGCCGCACCGAGCCCGACGGCCTGGGCGATCGGGGGGGTGCCGGCCTCGAACTTGTGCGGAAGCCGGGCGTACGTCGAGCGCGCCATGTCGACGGTCTCGATCATCTCGCCGCCCCCCAGGAACGGCGGCAAACCGTCCAGGACCTCGGTGCGGCCCCACAGAACGCCGATCCCGGTCGGCCCGCACATCTTGTGCCCGGTGAATGCGATCAGGTCGGCGCCGAGATCGGTGACGTCCACCGGCGCGTGCGGGACGGACTGGGAGCAGTCGAGCAGGACCAGTGCGCCCACCTCCCGGGCCTGCGCGACGATCGGCGAGACCGAGTTGACCGTGCCCAGGATGTTCGACTGGTGCACCATCGAGACGATCTTCGTCCGTTCGTTCACCAGGTCGTCGAGATTCGAGACGTCGAGGCGGCCCTCGTCGGTCAGGCCGAACCAGCGCAGCGTCGCACCGGTGCGTTGGCAGGCGAGCTGCCACGGCACGATGTTGGAGTGGTGTTCCATCTCGGTGATGACGACCTCGTCGCCGGGCCCGAGCCGGTACTGCGGGTCGGCCGCCAGGCCGCTCGCCAGCGTGTTGGCCACCAGGTTGAGCGCTTCGGAGGCGTTCTTGGTGAAGACCACCTCGGCGCGGCTCGGTGCGCCGATGAAGGCGGCCACCTTGTCGCGGGCACCCTCGTAGGCGGCCGTGGCCTCCTCGCCCAGCTGGTGCACGGCGCGGGCGACGTTGGCGTTGTGCCGTTCGTAGTGGTCGGCCAGCGTGTCCAGCACGGCGCGCGGCTTCTGCGACGTGTTGGCCGAGTCGAGGTAGACCAACGGTTTGTCGCCGGCCAGCCGCCGCTCCAGGATCGGGAAGTCCTTGCGGACTCTCTCGACGTCGAGCGGACTCTGCAGGTCGTACACCGTGGTGCCTCCTCGCGGTCGACGCATCAGGCCGACGTGCCGGCGTAGCTCACGTAGCCCTCCGCCTCGAGCTTGTCCGCGAGGTCGGGACCGCCCTCCTCGGCAATCCGGCCGTCGACGAACACATGCACGAAGTCAGGCTTGATGTAGCGCAGGATGCGCGTGTAATGGGTGATGAGCAGCACGCCTTTGCCACCCCGGGCGTGGAACCGGTTGACCCCGGCGGCGACGACGCGCAGCGCGTCGATGTCGAGCCCGGAGTCGGTCTCGTCGAGGATGGCGATGCTCGGGTCGAGCAGTTCGAGTTGCAGGATCTCGTGCCGCTTCTTCTCGCCGCCGGAGAAGCCGGTGTTGAGGTCGCGCTCGGCGAACGCCGGGTCCATGGCGAGGTCGTCCATCGCGGTCTTGACGTCCTTGACCCAGGTGCGCAGCCTGGGCGCCTCGCCCGCGACGGCGGTCTTGGCCGTGCGCAGGAAGTTCGAGACCGAGACACCCGGCACCTCGACCGGGTACTGCATGGCCAGGAACAGCCCGGCCCGGGCCCGCTCGTCGACCTTCATGGCGAGCACGTTCTCGCCGTCGAGGGTGACCGTGCCCCGGGTCACGGTGTACTTCGGGTGGCCGGCAACGGAATAGGCCAGCGTGGACTTTCCGGATCCGTTCGGTCCCATGATCGCGTGGATCTGCCCGGCCCGTACGGTGAGGTCGACGCCGCGGAGGATCTCCTTGGGGCCGGCCTCCGTCTGGACGGAGACGTGCAGGTCGTGGATCTCGAGCGTGCTCATCGGTGTCGTTGCCTCATGGTGGTCGAAGGGATGGGTCATGTAGCGCTGGTGTCGAGGACGGCGAGCTCGCGCTCGACCGTGGTCAGGAGCCGGTCGGTCAGCTCGGGCACACCGATCTGGGTGATCAGCGACGCGAAGAACCCGCGCACGACCAGCCGCCTGGCCTGGTCCGCGGGGATCCCGCGTGCCTGGAGGTAGAACAGCTGCTCGTCGTCGAAGCGGCCGGTGGCGCTGGCGTGGCCGGCGCCGACGATCTCGCCGGTCTCGATCTCCAGGTTGGGCACGGAGTCCGCCCGCGCGCCGTCGGTGAGCACGAGGTTGCGGTTGAGCTCGTAGGTCGTGATGCCCTCGGCCTCGGGCCGGATCAGCACGTCGCCCACCCACACCGCGTGGGCGTTCTTGCCCTGCAGGGCGCCTTTGTAGGCGACGTTGCTACGGGCGTTCGGAGTGTTGTGGTCCACGAACAGCCGGTTCTCGATGTGCTGGCCGGCGTCGACGAAGTACAGCCCGAGCAGCTGGGCGTCGCCTCCCGGGCCGGCGTAGTCGAGCGACGTGCCGGTGCGGACGAGGTTGCCGCCGAAGGTGACGACGACGTGCTTGACGGTCGCGTCGCAGCCGACCCGGATGTGGTGGTGCGAGAGGTGGACGGCATCGTCGGCCCAGTCCTGCAGGCTCACAAGCGTGAGGTTCGCGCCGTCCTCGACCACGACCTCGACGTTGTCGACGAAGGCCGCCGAGCCCTCGTGCTCGAGCACGACGACGGCCTGGCTGTACGCCTCCGCGGTGACGACGGCGTGGCCGGCCGTAGCCTTCTCGGCGGAGAGGCCGCGGAACCGGACGACTGTGGGCCCATCGGCGACGACCTCCCGCGGCACGGTCACCGCGAGCACCTTGTCCGCCTCGGCCCAGGCCCGGGCGCTGACCCGGTCGTTCGGGACGTACCCGGAGCTGCCGCGCCGCGCGTCGTCGGCTTCGGCGGTCTCGACGCGCACCAGCGGGTCGGCGTCGACAGTGACCTCGTAGTCGTGGCCGTCCAAGGCGGCGTCGGTATGCAGGTTGCGCAGCCGCACCATCGGGGTGAACCGCCAGGCCTCCTCCCGCCCGCGTGGGACGGGGTGCTGGTCGACGTCGAAGGACGCGAACCGGTGCAGCGAACTACCGCCATGCCCAGCCGGGCGCGTGGTCCCGCCGCCGTGGGAGTGCTCGGTGAGACCGTGCGGAGCTGTCTTCTCCAGTGTGGTCATCGGGCTCAGCCCACCGCGCCTTCCATCTGCAGCTCGATCAGCCGGTTGAGCTCGAGTGCGTACTCCATCGGAAGCTCGCGGGCGATCGGCTCGACGAAGCCGCGGACGATCATCGCCATGGCCTCGTCCTCGTTCATGCCGCGGCTCATCAGGTAGAAGAGCTGGTCCTCGCTGACCTTGGAGACCGTCGCCTCGTGACCCATGGACACGTCGTCGGTCCGTACGTCGACGTACGGGTAGGTGTCCGAGCGGGAGATGGTGTCGATCAGCAGGGCGTCGCACTTGACCGTGCTGGCGCTGTGCTCGGCCCGCGGCATGATCTGGACCAGCCCGCGGTAGGACGTGCGGCCACCGCCGCGCGCCACCGACTTCGAGATGATCGTCGACGAGGTGTGCGGAGCCATGTGCACCATCTTGGCGCCGGCGTCCTGGTGCTGCCCCTCGCCGGAGAAGGCGACCGAGAGCGTCTCGCCCGTGGCGTGCTCGCCCATCAGCCAGACCGCCGGGTACTTCATCGTCACCTTGGATCCGATGTTGGCGTCGGTCCACTCCATGGTGGCGCCCTCGGCCGCCGTGGCCCGCTTGGTGACCAGGTTGTAGACGTTGTTCGACCAGTTCTGGATGGTCGTGTACCGGCAGCGGGCGCCCTTCTTCACGATGATCTCGACGACCGCACTGTGCAGCGAGTCCGACGAGTAGATCGGCGCCGTGCAACCCTCGACGTAGTGCACGTAGGCGTCCTCGTCGACGATGATCAGGGTCCGCTCGAACTGGCCCATATTCTCGGTGTTGATGCGGAAGTAGGCCTGCAGCGGGACGTCGACGTGCACACCCTTCGGCACGTAGATGAACGAGTTGTGCGCGACGATGCCGTTGGCGACGAAGTTCTCCAGACCAATGACCTGGATGTCGTAGGTCGGCTTTTCCCCTACTGCAACCTTGCTCTGCAGCACAGCAAATCCGACGCTGTCCGTAGCGAGCGACGAGAAGTTGAGCCCGGTCGCGGCCGTGTACCGCCCTCCGCGCCCCTTGCTCGCATGCTTGCCCCGCTTGTGCGGGTCACGAGTGCCGACCCGGCTCAGGTCGCCCTGAATCCGCAACCGCCATGACGTCGCAGTCGCCGTGTGACCGTCCTTGAAGATCTGTGTACGAGTGCGCTCCATGAGCCGGCCGTCGGCGTAAAGGCCACAGCCGATCGCGAGTTGCCTGACGTCTTCGAGCAGTTTTCTATTGCATAGCTCGATCGCCATCGTGGCACCGTCGTTATCGGTCCAGCCGTCAGCGTCGATAAGGCCGCCGAGCAATGCAAGTTGCTCCTCGTGCGGGAGGCTGAACACCCACGCGGGCAGCCGCTTGCTATGCGCATCGCCAGCAAACCCCAAGTCCGTAAGCCAAATGCCAAGTGCCTTCGAGCTCACCACAAAGCCGCGCTTCACAGGAGTGACTCGCTCCACTCCGAACCGACGCTGCAGGAGCCGCACAGCCTGGTCGTGCAAAGGATCTTCGACAGGCACGGAGAACGAGATCTGGCGCATGTGATCGTGCGGAGAAGCAGTGTGGCCGTCGCCGAGCCAGAGCCCGAGCAACCAGCACAGCTCGCTGTTGGTCGTCTCCGGAATAGAGATCGACCGGCGGGAGTGGTTCTTGATGTAGGGCTTCGGCTGCGGCAGAGCAACGGGTTCACCATCGTCGGGGAGTACCCGGGCAATGGCGACATGCTCGCCCTCTTCAATGTCATCAAGCTGCGCCCAAACAGCCGTCCAGTGCGTCCGGCCCCCTTGTCTCACCCGCCGCGCCACAAGGAACTGGTGGTTACCGGTGGCCTCGAGCGTCCGGCCAGCTACACGGATCTCGTACGTCTGCTTAGTACCGCTGGCCACCTTGTCCAGCACCTTGCCGCGCTGAACGTTGCGGCCGGCGTCGACCCCGAAGACCTCGTCACCAGGCCCGACGTCAGCGATGCTCACCAGGCCTCTGCCCTTGACGTTGATGCGAGCGTCGGCTGTCAGGCAACCGCCGGACCACACCGCGGTGTTGAGCGCGGAGAACTTGTTGTCGCCGGCAGGGATGACCGAGGTGAAGTACTCGCGGAACAGCTCCGGGTGCTCGCGCAGCCCGGTGTCGGTGTCCAGGAAGATGACGCCCTGTTCTTCCAGATCCTCCCGGATCTTGTGGTACACGACTTCGGAGTTGTGTACGACCATGCCTTCGGCGATGAAGTTGTGCGGCCCGTCCACCTCGATGTCGTACACAGGCTCGATGTCGAAGGGCTCGATGGAGACAACCGGCATGAAGCCCAACCAGTCGTTGCAGTGGCTCTTGAAGGACAGGCCTTGCGCGCCCGTATCGCCGTGTTCGTAGCGGCCTGGGCTAAAGCGCTCGGTGCGCTTGGGATCGCGGCATCCCAGTCTGGTGTAGTCACCGCTGATGCTGACGCGGAACGCACCACCCATCCGCTCGGGTGCGTGGCGGTGTGGCTGTGTGAAGCCCCACGGCCCACCGGAGCGCAGCCCACTGAGCTCTGCCAGTTCCTGGAACTGTTCGATCAGCGGCGCACTGACACAGGTCAGGTAGACGGCATCACGAGTCGGACGAACGTAGCCGTCCGCATCGACCCAACCGCCGAGGAACGCGAGACGCTGGTCCTTGGGCAATCCGAACACCCACTCGGGCACCGATTTGCTTTTCGACGTGCCGGCGAAGCCGAGCCGCCACATCCAGTCGACGAGTGCCTTGGAGTTGATGACCACCCGGTGCTTGTCCGCAGCAATCGCACGGAGCCCGAACTGTTCGCTCACGATGTGCTGGATCTCCCCGCGCACGTGGGCATCGGTCTCCGGAATGGCGAACTGGACCCGGTGAGTCTTACCCGAGTCTTGAAGGTTCCCGTCACCAACGAAGAGTCCAAGGAGCCACATGAGGTCGACATTCGTCGTCGCAGGACCATGGACGGGGCTCTCGAGATGATGATCGCCGTTGGTCAGTTGCGGAAGCCCGTGAGGAACGCCGAAATCGGGCAGCTGGCGTGGCACCGCCACGAGGTCACCCTGACGCAGCTCTCCAACCGCCAGCCACATACGGGCCCAGCGTGCCCTCGTGTCGCCGTCAGCTCGCATGTCGCGTAGGGCCAGCACGGGGTGGTTGTCGGTCGCGACGAACCGCCGGGCCGTCCGGCGTCCGACGACGACCTCGTGGGTCTGGCGGACCCCGGTCTGTGCCATCGCCCGAACCGGTGCCGTGACGAACCGCTCAGCCCGCTCGTCGTAAGAAAAGATCGTGTCACCAGGTTCGATCTCTTTGATCATGACCTGGCCTCGGTTGGCGGTCCAGATCCGCGTTTCGCCTCGAGCACATTCGTACTGAGCGGCCACGCCGGAGACCAGGCGCTGCTTCTCGGCCTCAGGGATGCCGAGCTTGTCGTAGGTGTTCTTGATGTCTTCCGGCAGGTCGTCCCAGCTCGCCGCCTGCTTCTCGGTCGAGCGGACGAAGTACTTGATGTTGTCGAAGTCGATGCCCGACACGTCGGCGCCCCAGGTGGGGATCGGCTTCTTGCCGAACAGCCGCAGCGCCTTGAGACGGGTCTCCAGCATCCATCCGGGCTCGTTCTTCAGCGCCGAGATCTCCCGGACCACGTCCTCGGACAACCCGCGGCGTGCAATGGCGCCGGCGTCGTCGGAGTCGGCCCAGCCGTACTCGTAGCGGCCCAGACCCTCGAGCTCGGGATGAGCGGTCGTGGTCATCGAGAAATCCCCTCCGGGGTGTGCTCGCCTGGATGCATGGTCTCAGCGCGCCCCGACATTGCCGGGACGGTTCCGTGCGGGATGTGCGTGGTGCAGACACCGTCGCCGTGAGCGATGGTCGCCAGGCGCTGGACGTGGGTGCCGAGCAGCCGGGCGAAGGCCTCGGTCTCGGCCTCGCACAGCTGCGGGAACTGCTCGGCGACGTGGGCGACGGGGCAGTGGTGCTGGCAGAGCTGCTCACCGGCGGCGAGCGGCGACGCCTCGGCCGACGCCGCATAACCGTCGGCCGTGAGTACCCGGGCCAACTCTTCCGCGCGACGCTCCGGCCTCGCCGCATCGACGGCGACTCGGTAGCGCTGCTCGAGGTCGGCCACCCGCTGGCGCGCGAACTCCGCGACCAACTCCTCTCCCCCGGTCTCGGCGAGAAACCGAAGCGCACCTACCGCCAGGTCGTCGTACGCCTGCTCGAACCGGTCCCTGCCCACCTCGGTGAGCGCAAAGACCTTGGCCGGCCGGCCCCGCCCACGCTGACCGTAGACGCGTGGCTCGCGCGCTTCGATCATGCCGTCACCCAGCAATGTGTCCAAGTGCCTGCGAATCGCGGCCGGAGTCAGCCCGAGCCGCTGGGCCAGGGCGGCTGCTGTCGACGGTCCGTTCTCCAGGATCGACCGGGCGACCCGCTCGCGCGTTCCGGCGTGCGGGTCGGCCGTCGCCGGCACGGCAGCCGGGTCCGGGGCGACGTCGCGCACGGTTTTCACAACACCATCGTGGTCTATTTCTGCTCTGCTCACAAGCCGCCGCTCGTGGTATGGCTCACGCAGCCAAGGCTTGCCTCACCCGGCGAACGGGCGTGCTCACGCGGGACAATGCTGCGATGCGGCGTGTGCGGGTACTGGTCAAGCTGGACTACCGGCCCCTGGCCTCCTACTCAGGCGATCTTCCCGGGCTCGCGGCGACGTCGCCATCGGTCACCGGCCACCGGCTGGGCGGCGGTTCGACCGCCGAGCAGGAGTACGCAGAGCACATCGCCACGATCGAGCGGGAGTTTCGGGCGGCCCTCGACGCTGCGGTGCCCGAAGCCGACATAGCCCGCAGCCTTCGCACCGTGTTCGGCGGCGTCGCCGCGGTGATCCCTGCGAACCGGGTGGCGGACGTCCGCGCGCTGGCCCACGTTGTCGACGTGTATCCCGACCAGGTCGGGCACCAGGACCCGCCCGACCCGACGTCCACGGGTCGCGACACGCAAACACGACGGAAATGAACCGCCCATCGTGCTGCGCCGTGCCACAAGCGGTAGTAACTTCCTCGCATGCGTAGGGGCGCCGGGCCCCGGTCCCAGGGAGGGCAATGATGCTATCTCGCTCCGGACGACGGCTCTGTACAGCAGTAGCCAGCGTCGCACTCGTGCTGACGACCGCGAGCGCGGTCTCAGCGCAGGAAGATCCAGAGCTGACTCTGTCCGGCAGCCACGAGCTGACGGTGGACAACCGCGTCCAGTCCGCCAAGGCGCCATCCAGCGCCTTGGCCCAGACGGATCCAGAGCTCCTGAACCTGAGCGAGTCCACGCCGACACAGGTGATCGTCAAGCTCGACTACGACGCCGCGGCGAGCTACGCCGGGACCGTTTCCGGCCTGGATGCGACCAGCCCGTCCGTCACCGGCGTGCCGCTCACGGGCGAGTCGACCGCCGAGCAGGCCTACGACGACTACGCCGCGGAGCAAGAGGCGGCCTTCGTGGCCGAACTCGAGCGTCGGGTGCCCCAGGCTGACGTGGGCCAGAGCCTGCGCGTCGTCTACGGCGGCATCGCCGCGACCGTCCCGGCCAACGCCGTCGAGGACGTGCTGGCGATCCCGGGCGTCGTCGCCGTGCAGAAAGACGCGGCGAACGAGCCTCTGACCGACTCCAGCCCCGAGTTCCTGGGTGCTCCCACTGTCTACGACGACCTCGGAACGACGGCGAACGCCGGCGAGGGGATCATCTACGGCAACCTCGACACCGGCGTGTGGCCCGAGCACGCCTCGTTCGAGGACCTCGGGAACCTGCCGCCGCCTCCTGGGCCTGCTCGCGAGTGCGACTTCGGCGACAACCCCCTCACGCCCGAGGACGACCCCTTCGTCTGCCAGAACAAGCTGATCGGCGGGCACACGTTCCTCGACGAGTACCTCTCCGACCCCGGCCGGGCCGCCGCCGAGCCGTTCCACAACGCGCGCGACTCGGACGGCCACGGCACCCACACCGCGTCGACCACGGCCGGCAACATGCTCGATGAGGCACCGGTGTTCGGCGTCGACCAGGGCCCGCTCCACGGCCTGGCGCCCGGCGCGTGGGTGATGGAGTACAAGGTCTGCGGCATCCAGGGCTGCTTCAGCTCCGACACCTCGGCCGCCGTCGGCCAGGCGATCCTCGACGGCGTCGACGTCATCAACTACTCGATCTCCGGCGGCACCAACCCGTTCACCGACCCGACCGAGCTCGCGTTCCTCGACGCCTACGCGGCCGGCGTGTTCGTCGCCGCCTCGGCCGGCAACAGCGGCCCCACTGCCGGGACGGCGAACCACCTGTCCCCGTGGGTCACCACGGTCGCGGCGTCCACCCAGACCCGCGAGTTCGCGACGACGCTGACGCTCAACGCCGACAACGGCGACTCGTTCTCCGTGGACGGCGCGTCCATCACCGCCGGCGCCGGCCCGCTACCGGTCGTGCTGGCCCAGAACGTCCCCGGGTACAGCGACCCGTTGTGTGGCGAACTGCCGCCGAGCGCCTCGACGTTCGACGGGATCATCGTCGCCTGCCAGCGCGGCGTTCAGGCCCGGGTGTGGAAGGGCTTCGTCGTCTCCGAGGGCGGGGGCGAGGGCATGGTCCTCTACAACCCGGCCCAGGCCGACATCGAGACCGACAACCACTGGGTGCCGACCATCCACGTGGCCGACGGCACCGACTTCGTCGCGTTCATGAACGGCCACACCGGGGTGACAGGGTCGTTCCCAGCCGGTGAGAAGCGCGACGGCGCCGGGGACGTCATGGCCGCGTTCTCCTCGCGTGGACCCGCCGGGCTGTTCCTGAAGCCCGACGTCACCGCGCCCGGTGTGCAGGTCCTCGCCGGTGCGTCGCCGTTCCCGGCCACGCCCGACCCGGACGCCGGTGGCGGTCCGCCTGGTGAGCTCTTCCAGGCGATCGCAGGCACCTCGATGTCGTCGCCGCATACGGCGGGTGCCGGCATCCTGCTTCAGTCGGTGCACCCGGACTGGTCGCCAGGGCAGGTCAAGTCGGCCCTGATGACCACCGCCTGGCAAGACGTCGTCAAGGAGGACTTGACCACGCCGGCCGACCCGTTCGACTACGGCAGCGGGCGGATCGACCTGAGCGTCGCCGGCGATGCGGCCATCACGTTCGCCGATGACGCCGACGCCTTCTTCGCGCTCGGCAACGACCCGGTCAACGCCGTGCACCTCAACATTCCGTCGATCAACGGACAGGTGTCCGGGCAGCTCACGACCACCCGGGTCGCGACCAACACGTTGGACAAGCAGGTCCGCTACGACGTGACGACCACCGCACCCGGCGGTGCGTCGATCTCCGTATCGCCGTCGAGCTTCCGGATCCCCGCCCACGGGACCCGTGAGCTCACAGTCACCATCGAGACGAGCGAGACCTCCGGCACGTTCATCGGCGAGATCGTCCTCACCCCGACCCAGAACGCCACGGTGCCGCTGCACCTGCCGGTGGTGTACGAGGCGGGTCAGGGAGACGTCAGCCTCACCCAGACGTGCGCCGACGAGACCGTGGAACGACGTGATACCACGACCTGCGACGTCGAAGCGGTCAACAACGGGTTCGGCGAAGCCACCGTCGATCTCACCACCACCGTGTCGAGGAACCTGCGGGTCGCGAGCGTCGACGGCGCCGACCAGATCACGCCGCGTAGCGTCCACCAGGGCCCGGTCACGTTGGCCGGCGCACAGCCGGGCATCCCGTCCGTCGACCCGGGCGCGAGCCCTGCCGGGTACCTCCCGCTTGACGCCTTCGGGGTCACCCCGATTGCGGTCGGCGACGAGGAGATCGTCAACTTCAGCGGCCCACCGTTCGTCTACAACGGGGAAACGTTCACGACGTTCGGGGTGGACTCGAACGGGTACGTCGTCGTCGGTGGCGGATCCTCCGAGGACAACGAGTGCTGCAACCTTCCCGACGGGCCCGACCCAGCACGGCCCAACAACATGTTGGCGCCGTTCTGGACCGACCTGGACGGGACGGGCGCTCCGGGCTTCTTCGTGGCGACGTTGACCGACGGCGTGAACACCTGGATCGTCGTCGAGTTCCGCCTCAACGTCTTCGGCACGACCAGCCTGCGGGTCCTCCAGACCTGGATCGGGATCAACGGTACGCAGGACATCTCGTACGCCTACGACCCGGCCAACCTGCCCGGAGACCCGTTCGGTCAGCCCTTCCTGGTCGGCGCCGAGAACATCGCCGGCGAGGGCGACATGGAGGCGGTGCTCCCGACCGGCGACCTGAGGGTCACCAGCACCGACCCGATACCGGGCGGATCCACCGGCTACCAGGTCGAGGTTCTCGGTGCGACTGTCGGTGACGGGACGGTTCGCACCGTGATGGAGGCGTCGACGGTCTCCGGCCTCACGGTGGTGACGACTCCGATCGAGGTGGTACCGCGGTAACCAGGCGGGTGTCCCTCGCACCTCGGCGCCGCTGATCGGCGCCGGGGTGCGAGACTCGCGCGGTGAGCGTCGCGCCCGCTGTCGAGATCGACACGCTGGTCAAGCGTTACGGCCGCACCGTCGCCGTCGATGGGGTGGGCCTCGCCGTCGAGCGCGCTTCCATCACCGCCCTGCTCGGACCCAACGGCGCCGGCAAGACGACCACCGTCGAGTGCTGTGAGGGCTACCGTCGACCCGACGGCGGCACGGTGCGTGTGCTGGGGCTGGACCCCTGTCGCGATGGGGCGGCGCTGCGTCCGCGGGTGGGTGTCATGCTCCAGGAAGGCGCCGGCTTGTACCCTGGTGCGCGCGCCCAGGAACTGCTATCGCACCTCGCGCGGCTGTACGCCAACCCGCTGGTCGTCGACGACCTGGTCGAACGGGTCGGCCTCGGTGGCGTCGCCCGGACCACCGTGCGCCGGCTCTCCGGGGGTGAGCGCCAACGACTCGCACTGGCCGCTGCCCTGGTCGGCAGACCGGAGCTGGTCTTCCTCGACGAGCCGACCGCCGGCCTCGATCCGCACGCCCGCCAGGCGACCTGGCGGCTGATGGACGAACTGCGCCGCGACGGTGTCACGGTCGTGCTGACCACGCACCTGATCGAGGAGGCCGAGCGGCTCGCCGACCACGTCGTCATCCTCGACCGCGGCCGGCTGGTCGCCGAGGGTGCGCCTGCGGCGATCACCGGTGGATCCGGCGCCTTCGTCGTGTTCACCGGCCCTCCGCGCCTGGACCTGACCACGCTCCGTGCCGCGTTGCCCGGCGCTGTCACGCTCGATGAGGTCTCCCCGGGCGCCTACCGCATCGAGGGCCGCATCGAGGGCCGGGTCGATGCCGAGCTCGTCGCGACGGTCACCGCCTGGTGTGCGGCGAACGGCGTTGCTCCGTACGGCCTGCAGGTCGGACGGCGGACGCTCGAGGACGTGTTCCTGGAGCTGACCGGACGAGGGCCGGGATCATGACCTTCGTCCCAGCGGCGCGGCGCGGCGCCGCTGCACCGGATGGTGCTCGCCCAGGCGGCGTTCGAGACGCGGATGTTGCTGCGTAACGGCGAACAACTCCTCCTGACCGCCGTCATCCCGCTCGTCCTGCTTGTCCTCCTGGTGACCGTTCCGGTCGTGGACACCGGCCCCGGCCGAGCCGTCGACGTCCTGGTGCCCGGCGTGTTCGCCCTGGCGGTGATGTCGACGGCGTTCACGTCGCTGGCGATCGCCACCGGGTACGAGCGGCGGTACGGCGCGCTGAAACGACTCGGCCCAACGCCGCTTCCCCGGTCCGGCCTGCTCGCGGCCAAGGCGGCGACCGTCCTCGTCGTCGAGACCGTCCAGATCGCCCTCGTGGGTGGTCTCGGCCTGCTCCTGGGATGGAAGCCGCAGGGCTCGCCCGCGGCTGTCGTCGTCCTGGTGTGCCTGGCCACGCTGGCGTTCGCCGGGCTGGGCCTGCTCATGGCCGGCACGTTGCGAGCGGAGGCCACCCTGGCCGGCGCGAACCTGGTCTATGTGCTGCTCCTGGTTGCCGGTGGAGTTGTGGTGCCCATCGACCGCTTTCCCGGCGCAATCCAGCCGGTACTGGCGGCGACGCCGACCGGTGCGCTGACCGAGGGCCTGCGGGCCGTCCTCGTCGCCGGTGAGAGCATGCCGTGGACCAACGCGGCGGTCCTCGCCGCCTGGACACTGGCCGGGTTCGCCGCCGCCGCCCGGTGGTTCCGTTGGGAGTGACCGCGCTGCCATCGTTGATCCATGACGACCTGGCTGATCCGCACCGGGCTGGCGCTGGTCGTCAACGCGGTCACGCTCGCCGTCGCGGCGGGGATCCTGGACCTCTTCACCATCGATGCGGCGCCGTTCGTCGTCGCCGTGGTGATCTTCACCGCGGCAGCTGTCGTCTTCAAGGCCGCTGCGTACGAGTATGCGGGCAAGTTCGCCACGGGCCTGACGTGGGTTGCCGGGCTCGTAGCGACCTGGCTCGGGCTGCTGGTCACCAACGCGCTGTCCGACGGCATCAGCATCCGCGGCTTCATGACCTGGGTGTGGGCCACGCTGATCGTGTGGGCCGCCGCCCTGATCTACGACTTCGTCGACGACACACTCATCGAGGCGGTCAGAGGCCGCCTCGGCGGAGCCACCGAGTCAGCCAGCGGCTAGGGCACGCGTCCGACCACCAGAGGGAAGGTGAACGTTCGCCCGGCGTCGACCTCGAGCATCTTCGCCGAGCGAACCGACATCGTCCGGACGAACTCGCGATCGCTGGCTGCGGCACACATGTCACTCCAGCGGCGCCAGTGCCGCCATCCGTATCGCTGGTGCTCTGCTACCTCGACCTCGACCCGACCCGAGAACTCCCAGTGCCGCCGCCACCACTGGGGCGTGTGGAAGCACGCGAAGTCCCATTCCCCGAACGGCTCGAGGTGTTCCGGCACGGCGTCCAGCTCCTCGACAAGCCCGGGCGCGGCGATCGCCAACCGCCCGCCGGGCCGCAGGAACCTGGTGATGTACCCGATGTAGAGGTCGTCGGTGCCGAAGTACTGGTAGGCGTCGACGCTGACGACAGCGTCGAAGAACCCGTCCGGGAAGGGCAGGTCGTGCGCCTCGGCCTTCATCGGGTAGACCACGTCCTGCAGGCCGCCGGCGCGGATCCGCTCCCAGTTCTCCGTGGGCTCGATCCACAGGTCCGCTGCCCACACCGTCACGCCGAACTCGCGGGCCAGGAACACCGAGGTCATCGCCCGGCCGCAGCCGAGGTCGAGAACCCGCATGCCCGACTCGAGGGGACATGAGCGCTCAGCGACTCGAGCAGCCACAGCGGGTTCGGACCCATGCAGTTGTCGATCATCCACTGCGGCTCGTACGTGGCCGAGCGCGGGAACTCGGAGAGCGTCAGCCGTTCACGCAACCACTGCTGGTCGACCGGAGCCGTAGCCACCCAGCGAGTGTGCCGTGCCGGACGCTCGGCACGCATCGGCTTTCCCTACGATGACGCCGTGACGGCCACACCGACGCAGTCCACCGACCCACCTGCGGTCCGGCGGTGGGATCGGCTGCCCGTCCCGTCCGAGCACGTTCTCCGCCGACTGGCGCTCGCGTCGCTCGTCTCCCAGGTGGTGATCGTCGTCACCGGCGGGGCCGTCCGGCTCACCGGCTCCGGACTCGGGTGCCCGGACTGGCCGCACTGCACGGACGGCTCGCTGGCACCGACCCCTGCGATGGGCCTGCATGGCGACATCGAGTACGCGAACCGGCTGCTCACGTTCGTCCTGGGAGTCATCGCCGCGGCCACTCTGCTCGCCGTCGTCCGCACGCTGCGGTCCGACCGGCCGCGTCGGGACCTGCTGGTGCCGGCGACGGTCTTGTTACTCGGCATCCCTGCCCAGGCCGTGATCGGTGGCATCACGGTGCGGACCGATCTCAACCCGTGGGTCGTGATGCTGCACTTCTTGTGCTCGGCGACCTTGGTGGGGATCGCCACCCTCCTGGTACGGCGCGCCCAGCGGCCCGGCGGTGCTGCACCCGCACCGCTCGGATCGCCGTGGCTGCAGCGCCTGGCGCTCGCCACGTTGGTTGCGGCGGCAGCCGTCGTCTACCTGGGCACGGTGGTGACGGCCAGCGGTCCGCACGCGGGCGACCCCGACTCCCGGCGGACCGGTCTCGACCTCGCCGCGGTCACCCATCTGCACGCCGACTCGGTCTTCCTGCTGGTGGGGCTCACGGTCGGGCTCTATGCCGCGGCTCGCGCAGTCGGCTCCCCCGGCCGCCTCGCCCGGGCCGCGGGTGTGCTGCTCGTCGTGGAGCTGGCACAGGGCCTGGTCGGCGCGACGCAGTACCGCCTTGAGCTCCCGGAGCTGCTGGTGGGCCTGCACATGCTCGGAGCCGCGCTGATCGTCGTCGCCGCTGTCGACGCCTGGCTCGCCGCGCGCTGGCTGCCGCCGGTCAGGACGGAGCAGGCGTCCCGATCACCATGACATCACCATCACGTCACCGTCACGTCACCAGGACCGGGCCATCCGAGCCCACTCCTGCCGCCCGGTGCGTAGCCCCCGGCCTGCGGCCGCATCGGTCGGATCGCGCAGCGCTACACGCGCCAGGACGGCGACCACGGCAGCGTCGTCACCCGTCAGCATCAGGTCGGCCCACGAACCGTCCGGAGCCACGACGACGAGCCGGGCCCCGGACTCACCGACCGTCGTGACATAGCCGTCGACATGTTCGGCCTGCCCCGTGCCGTGCCTGCGGGCGAACCGCCGCAGGCGACGCGCGGCGGACACGATGCGGGGTGCCAACTGCTCCTGCCGCACCGGCCGGATCGCGCCCGCCAGTGTCGCCGCCAGCAAGCAAACGCTTCCGACGGCCAATGCCGGTGCACCGGTGAGCACAGCAGCGACGAACCCCAGGAGCAAGGCGGCTGCGACCAGGGCTCCCCATGGTGGCCCGGCGATCCTGCGACCCTCCGGCACCGCAAGGTCGTGGCGGGACGCTCCCTCTGCCGAGTCGGCCGCGCGCCACACCAGGGCGTCGGCACCGGTCAGCACCACGCCGATGACGACGACCGTCACGACCGGCGCCGTCGGCCCGCCTGCCGACGCCCAGACCGCCGAGCCCAGCACGACAGCGACGCCCCCGAGGCCGAGCAGCCGATCCAGCACGGCGGCAGCCTAGGTGAGGACGAGCACGTCGAGGGCGGCGGCTGCGAAGACCACGGTGAGGTACGTGATCGAGCCGTGGAACAAGCGCATCGCCCGTAGCCCGGCTCCGGTGTCGTCCACCCTCGCCCGCCGGTAGAGCCGGTGCGCCTCCGCGAGGAACCACCCGCCGGCCAGGGTCGCCAGCCCTCCGTAGAGCCAGCCCAGGTCTGCGATCCACCACAGCGCCAGTGTCGTCGCGACCATGGCCCACGAGTACGCCAGGATCTGCCGGACGACCACGCGTGGGGACGCGACGACGGGAAGCATCGGGACGCCCGCGCGGGCGTAGTCGTCGCGGAACCGCATCGCCAGCGGCCAGTAGTGCGGCGGCGTCCAGAAGAACACGATCAGAAAGAGCAGTACCGGCGGCCAGGCCAGGCTGCCGGTGACAGCGGACCAGCCGATGAGCGTCGGCAGGCAGCCGGCCACCCCTCCCCACACGATGTTCTGCGACGTCCGCCGCTTGAGCAGGACGGTGTAGACCACGACGTAGAAGACGTTGGCCGCCACCGTCAGCGCGGCTGCCAGCGGGTTGACGAAGACGAGCATCAGCGCGACGGCGGCGGCGAGCAGCGTCGCCGCGAACACGGTGCCTGCCCGCGGTGAGACATCCGCCGACGCGACGGGCCGGTGCCGGGTCCGGCGCATGAGAGCGTCGATGTCCCGCTCGAGCACCTGGTTGAAGGCGTGCGCGCTGCCCGCCGCGAGCGTCCCGCCGGCGAGGGTCGCGGCCACGAGCCCCAGCGGCGGCAGGCCACGCTCGGCCAGGACCATGGCCGGCAACGTCGTGACGAGCAGTAGCTCCACGACCCGCAGCTTCATCAGCGAAAAGTAAGTACCGACGATCCTGCGCAGGGAGGTGGAGTTCGGCGCTGTGCGGGGCTCGACCGCCGTCACGACCTACCTTTGGGTCACGCTGGAGCGCAGCCCCACCGGGCCGGCGCCGGACGCGGGCGAGTCTAGTCGGAGAGTGCCGGCACGGAGCGAAGCGGAGTGCCGGCACTCTCCGAGCCGGTGAACGTCATACACCCGGCAACCGGCCTGACCCGGGCGATCGTCGCCCGGTCCGACCCCGGGCCGAGCTCGCTGCCTGTACCGGACCTCGCTGTCTGGACCGGCGAAAGTCGGCCGGGATCGCGGTCGCGGCGACCGTACGGCCAGCGAGGTCCGGGCCTGTCGGCTCCGGCGGTGTGCACCGGAGGAGGCACACGATGACGCGGTGACCCGGCATCGCAGCTGTCGCGGAGTTGGCCGCGCGGGCGCCGGGCCGGGATGGGTAGGCTCGGCACGGCGCTTGATCACGCCCGACACCGCCGTTGCGCTGGCGACTCGAGAGGAGCACGAACCCGGTGCCCGACCAGAACACTCTCGACTGGACCGAGCTCGACCGACGTGCCGTCGACACCGTGCGGGTGCTTGCGATGGACGCGGTCGAGAAGGTCGGCAACGGCCACCCCGGCACGGCAATGAGCCTCGCTCCCGCGGCCTACCTGCTCTTCCAGCGCCTGCTCCGGCACGACCCCGCTGATCCTGACTGGCTCGGCCGCGACCGCTTCGTGCTCTCGGCGGGCCATTCCAGCCTGACGCTGTACATCCAGCTCTACCTGTCCGGCTATCCGATGACGCTCGACGACCTTGCGTCGTTGCGCACCTGGGGTTCCACGACCCCCGGCCATCCCGAGGTACGCCACACGCCGGGCGTCGAGACCACAACGGGGCCACTCGGCCAGGGCGTCGCGAACGCTGTCGGCATGGCCATGGCCGCCCGCCGCACGCGCGGGTTGCTGGATCCAGGCGCCGCAGCCGGTCAGAGTGTGTTCGACCACACGATCTGGTGCATCGCGTCCGACGGGGACATGCAGGAAGGTGTGTCCAGCGAGGCGTCGTCGCTGGCCGGAACGCAGCGGCTGGGCAACCTCGTGCTGCTCTGGGACGACAACCAGATCTCCATCGAGGACGACACCAGCGTCGCCTTCTCCGAGGTTGTCCAGGACCGCTACGCGGCCTATGGCTGGCACGTCCAGACCGTCGACTGGCTCGGCGGACAGCGTCCCGACGGGCCGTACCACGAAGACGTCCAGGCCCTGTATGCGGCGCTGCGGGCCGCCCGCGCCGAGACCGACCGGCCGTCGTTCATCGCGCTACGGACGATCATCGGCTGGCCGGCGCCGACAAAACAGAACACGGGCATCGCGCACGGTTCCGCCCTCGGGGCCGAGGAGGTCGCTGCAACCAAGGCGGTGTTGGGCTTCGATCCGGACCGGACCTTCCAGGTCGCCCACGAGGTGCGCGAGCACGCACTGGCAGTCCGGGACCGGGGTGCCGCGCTGCGGAAGGAGTGGGACGAGCGCTTTGCGGAGTGGCAGGCGGGGCAGCCGCACCGAAACGCGCTGCTGGCGCGCCTGTCGAGGGCTGATCTGCCCGAAGGCTGGGACGGCGTCCTGCCGGCGTTCGAGCCAGGCAAGGACGTCGCCACCCGCAAGGCGTCGGGCGACGTCCTGACTGCTCTGGCGCCTGTACTCCCCGAGCTGTGGGGCGGATCGGCCGACCTGGCCGGCAGCAACAACACCACACCCAAGGACCAGCTGAGCTTCCTGCCGCCCGACCGGTCGAGCAAGGAGTTCGAGGGCGACTGGTACGGCCGGGTTCTGCACTTCGGCATTCGCGAGCACGCGATGGGCTCGATCCTCAATGGCATCGCCCTGCACGGCCTCACCCGTCCGTACGGCGGCACCTTCCTCGTGTTCAGCGACTACATGCGCCCGGCGGTCCGGCTGGCCGCGCTGATGGGCCTGCCGGTCACCTACGTCTGGACCCACGACTCCGTCGGGCTCGGCGAGGACGGCCCGACCCACCAGCCGATCGAGCACCTCGCCGCCCTGCGGGCCATCCCCGGCCTCGACGTCGTGCGTCCCGCCGACGCCAACGAGACCGCAGTCGCCTGGCGCACGATCCTCGAGCACCACGCGACCGACGACGCTCGCCCCGCCGGGATCTGCCTCACCCGGCAGAACGTGCCGACGTTCCCACGAGGCACCGGCGGCTACGCCGACGCAGAGGGCGTCGCCCGCGGGGGGTACGTGCTGGTCGACGGCGCCGGCGAGCCCGACGTGATCCTCGTCGGCACCGGCTCCGAGGTCCAGCTCGCCGTCGCCGCTCGTGACGCGCTGTCCGCCGAAGGAGTATCAGCCCGCGTCGTCTCCATGCCGTGCCGCGAGTGGTTCCACCTGCAGGATGCCGCGTATCGCGACTCCGTGCTGCCGCCGAACGTTCGCGCCAGGGTCTCCGTAGAGGCGGCCGTCGCTTGGGGGTGGCGCGAGATCGTCGGAGACGCCGGCCGGTGCGTCAGCATCGAGCACTTCGGGGCGTCGGCTGACTACAAGACACTGTTCCGCGAGTTCGGGATTACCGCGGAGGCCGTCGTTGCTGCCGCGAAGGAGTCCATCGACGCAGCACGCTGAACCGTCCACCGGAGGACCATCATGACCGACGCTCTACGCCAGCTCTCCGCCGAGGGCGTGGCGATCTGGCTGGACGACCTGTCCCGGGAACGGCTGACGACCGGCAACTTGCAGCAGCTCGTCGACACCCGGTACGTGGTGGGCGTCACGAGCAACCCCACGATCTTCCAGGCTGCGATCACCAAGAGCACGCTGTACGACGACCAGCTCAGCACCCATGCGCGGCAGGGCTCTGACGCCGATGCGGCCGTGCGCGACATGACGACCGACGACGTCCGGGCGGCATGCGACCTGCTGGCACCGGTCGCCGAGCGCACCGGCGGCCTGGACGGCCGGGTCTCGCTGGAGGTCGACCCCCGGCTGGCGAACGAGACCGGGGCCACGATCGCGCAGGCGCACGACCTGTGGGCCGAGGTCGACCGGCCCAACCTGTTCATCAAGGTCCCGGCCACCAAGGCCGGCCTGCCGGCCATCACGGCCGCCACCGCCGACGGCATCAGCGTCAACGTCACGCTCATCTTCACCATCGATCGCTACGGCGAGGTCATGGACGCGTACCAGACGGGCCTCGAACGGCGGCTCGCGGCCGGCCAGGCGCTGGACGGCATCGAGTCGGTTGCCTCGTTCTTCGTCAGCCGGGTCGATACGGAGGTCGACAAGCTGCTGGACGTGATCGGCACCGACGAGGCCCTGGCCCTGCGCGGCCAGGCTGCCGTTGCCAACGCCCGGTTGGCGTATGAGGCGTACGAGGAGGTCGTGGGCTCCGATCGCTGGCAACGGCTCGAGGCCGTCGGCGCCGCCCGGCAGCGCCCGTTGTGGGCCTCGACGGGCACCAAGAACCCCGCCTACCCAGACACTCTTTACGTGACCGAGCTGGTCGCGCCGCAGACCGTCAACACCATGCCGGAGGCGACAATGGAAGCCGTCGCCGACCACGGCCCGATCCGCGGCAACACCATCCGCGGCTCATATGCCGACGCGCGCGATGTCCTGGCCCGGATCACGGCGGCGGGAGTGGACCTCGACGACGCCGGAAGCGTCCTCAAGGACGAGGGTGTGGAGAAGTTCGCGACCAGCTGGGCCGACCTGTACGCGGCGGTCGAGGCCAAGCTCGAGGCCGGCCGGTGACGGACACGCTCGCTGTCTCGGTAGCCGGCCTCGACGACGAGCTGGTCGCCGCACTGGTCGGCGAACGCGTCGCGTCGCGGATCGCGGCCGGCGACGCGTCGGTCTGGGGACCGGCCGCCCAGGAGGAGGCGGCGGTACGGCTCGGATGGGTGCACCTCTACGAGACGTCGCGGCCGCTGCTCGCCGAGATCGAGGCGCTGGTCGCCGACCTGCGGGCCGACGGGCTCGACCGGGTCGTCCTGTGCGGGATGGGCGGCTCGTCGCTCGCGCCCGAGGTCATCACCCGTACGGCGGGCGTCGAGCTCACGGTCCTCGACACGACCGACCCTGCAGCGATCCGCCGTGCGGTCGGGGACCGGCTGGACCGGACCGTCGTCGTGGTGTCCAGCAAATCCGGCTCCACTGTCGAGACCGACAGCCAGCGCCGGGCGTTCGAGGCCGCCTTCCGTGCGGCCGCCATAGAACCCGGCCCGCGCCTGGTTGCCGTGACCGACGAGGGCTCCGTGCTGGCCGAACATGCGGTCGAGTCGGGATTCCGCCGTGTCTTCCTGGCCGACCAGACGGTGGGTGGCCGCTATTCGGCGCTGACGGCCTTCGGTCTGGTCCCCTCGGCTCTCGCCGGGGTCGATGTCTCGGCCCTGCTCGACGAGGCCGCCGCGGCCGCCCCGTCGTTGCTCTCGGACGACGCGGCCAACCCTGCGCTCCTGCTCGGAGCCGCCCTGGCCGGCGGCGTCGCCCAGGGCCGCGACAAGGTCGCCATCGCCGACGCCGGCTCGGGCATCCTCGGATTCGCCGAGTGGGCGGAGCAACTCGTTGCCGAGTCCACCGGCAAGGAGGGCAAGGGCCTTCTACCGGTGGCGCTGTCCGGTGTCGACGACCCGGAGATCCGATGGCCGGCCGGCGACGTCCTACCGGTCGTCGTCGGCTCGACTCACGTCGGAACAGACGTCGGGGTGGCGGTGCGCGGGCCGCTGGGCGCCCAGTTTCTTCTCTGGGAGTACGCGACCGCGGTGGCCGGGCGGGTCATCGGCATCAACCCCTTCGACCAGCCCGACGTCGAGAGTGCCAAGCTGGCGGCCCGGGGCCTGCTGGACGCTCGCCCCGAGTCGGAGCCGGCCACGTTCGTCGACGGGGTCGTCGAGGGGCGGGGAACGCCGGGCCTGCTCGACGGTGTCGACACCGTGGCGGGCGCGGTCAGCGCGCTGTTCGACCGGCTCGACGAGCACGGCTACGTCGCCGTCATGGCCTACCTGGATCGGCAGGGGGACGACGCCGCGCTGGCAGGTGTGCGGCGACCGATCGCGTCGCGCACCGAGCGCCCGGTGACGTTCGGGTGGGGTCCGCGGTTCCTCCACTCGACCGGTCAGTACCACAAGGGCGGGCCGGCCACAGGCGTGTACCTGCAAGTCACCGGCGAGACCCTCGACGACGTTCCCGTCCCGGACCGTCCGTTCACGTTCGGCGAGCTGATCGCCGCGCAGGCGGCCGGCGACGCACAGGTTCTGGCCGGCCACGGCCGGCCGGTGCTGCGGCTGCATCTGACCGACCGGAAGGCCGGCGTGGCTCAGCTGCTCGAGGCGCTGCGGTGACGCCGCGGCCCAACCCGCTGCGCGACCCCCGAGACAAGCGGCTGCCCCGGATCGCTGGCCCGTGCAGCCTGGTCATCTTCGGTGTCACCGGCGACCTGTCCCGCAAGAAACTCATGCCCGCCGTGTACGACCTCGCCAACCGCGGCCTGCTGCCTCCGGGCTTCTCGTTGGTCGGCTTCGCCCGCCGCGACTGGGCCCACCAGGATTTCGGCCAGCAGGTCAAGGAGGCCGTCCGCGCGCACGCCCGCACGCCCTTCCGCGAGGCTGCCTGGCGTCAGCTCTCGCAGGGCTTCCGGTTCGTGCCGGGCGACTTCTCCGACGACGACGCCTTCGACCGGCTCGGTGACACCGTCCATGCACTCGACGACGCGCAGGGCACCGGCGGCAACTACGCGTTCTACCTGTCGATCCCGCCGAAGTTCTTCGACGTGGTGTGCAAGCAGCTCGCCCGTACGCGGCTGGCCGATCCGGACGACCAGGACCAGTGGCGCCGGGTCGTCATCGAGAAGCCGTTCGGGCACGACCTGGCGAGCGCCCGGGAGCTGAACAACACCGTGGAGGCGATCTTCCCGCCGGACTCGGTGTTCCGGATCGACCACTACCTCGGCAAGGAGACGGTCCAGAACATCATGGCGCTACGGTTCGCCAACCAGCTGTTCGAGCCGATCTGGAACGCCCACTTCGTCGACCATGTGCAGATCACCATGGCGGAGGACATCGGCATCGAGAGCCGGGCCGGGTACTACGACGGCATCGGCGCCGCCCGCGACGTGATCCAGAATCACCTCCTGCAGTTGCTGGCGCTGGTGGCGATGGAGGAGCCGGTGTCCTTCGACGCGGCCGACCTGCGCGCGGAGAAGGAGAAGGTGCTCTCAGCCGTCCGGCTTCCGCGTGACCTGTCACGGCACACCGCGCGCGGCCAGTACGCCGAGGGCTGGGCCGGGGGCGTCAAGGTCCCCGGTTACCTGGACGAGGAGGGCATCCCGGCCGGCTCCAGAACCGAGACCTACGCCGCCGTCCGGCTGGACATCGACACCCGGCGCTGGGCCGGAGTGCCGTTCTACCTGCGGACCGGCAAGCGGCTTGGCCGCCGGGTCACGGAGGTCGCTGTCGTGTTCGAGCGCGCACCGCACCTGCCCTTCGAGTCCACGGCCACCGAGGAGCTGGGCGAGAACGCGCTGGTGGTGCGGGTACAACCGGATGAGGGCGTGACCATGCGGTTCGGCTCGAAGGTTCCCGGCACCGCCATGGAGGTCCGCGACGTCACGATGGACTTCGGCTATGGACACTCGTTCACCGAGGACAGCCCGGAGGCCTACGAGCGGCTCCTGCTCGACGTCCTGCTCGGCGACCCACCGCTGTTCCCGCGGCACGAGGAGGTCGAGCTCTCCTGGCAGATCCTCGACCCGATCGTGCGCTCCTGGGAACGCCGCGGCACGCCCGAGCCGTTTCCCGCTGGTGGCTGGGGGCCCGCCTCGGCCGACCAGATGCTGGCCCGCGACGGTCGCACCTGGAGAAGGCCGTGATCGTTGCGTACCGACCAACAGGAACAACAACGCCGAAGTCCGCGTCTGCGCAGGTCAGCCGGACCAAGATCGCAATTGTTCCTGTTGGTCGGTACCAGTTGGGCATCGACGCAGCGGGACCCGATCCGCGGAGATTACGATGATCATCGACATGCCGTCGACGACGGCAAACGGCGTCGCCAAGCGGCTGGTCGACCTGCGGGAGAAGCACGGAGCCATCGCGCTCGGCCGGGTGCTGACGCTGGTTCTCGTGGTCGACGACGACCTCGCCGAGCTCGCGATCGAGTCGGCCAACCACGCCAGCCACGAGCATCCCTGCCGCATCCTCGCCGTGGTCCGGGGCACGTCTCGTGGCTCGGCCCGGCTCGACGCGCAGATCCGGGTCGGCGGCGATGCCGGCGCAAGCGAGGTGATCGTGCTGCGCACGTTCGGTCCACTGACCGCCCACGCAGAGTCGGTCGTCGTGCCGCTGCTGCTCCCCGACGCGCCGGTCGTCGCCTGGTGGCCGGGCGAGGCACCGAAGGTGCCGTCGGACGACCCGGTGGGCCGGCTCGCACAGCGGCGGATCACCGACGCCGCCGCGTCGCGGCGACCGCTGGCCGCGCTGGTTGACCGGGCCAGCGGCTACCGGCCCGGGGACACCGACCTGGCATGGAGCCGGATCACCGGCTGGCGTGCGCTGCTCGCGGCGGCGCTCGACCAGCCGCCGTTCGAGCGGGTCACCGCCGTACGGGTGGTCGGGGCGCCCGACAGCCCGAGCGCCGAACTGCTGGCCGGGTGGCTCGCACTCACCCTGCGCTGCCCGGTCACACGGACGAAGGCGAGCGGCGTGGACGGCGTCACGGCGGTGCGGCTGGACCGCAGCTCCGGGCCGCTGGAGTTGGACCGGCCGGGTGATGACATCGCGACGTTGTCGGTCCCCGGCCGCGACGAGCGTCGCGTCGCGCTGCCCAAACGGCTCGATCGCGAGTGCCTGGCCGAGGAACTGCGCCGGCTGGACCCCGACGAGACCTATCACGTGGTGCTGACCGACGGCCTGACCCGCCTGCGTGAGACCGGACGAACCACCCGCACGCGGGTTGCCAAGCAACCGGTTGGGGCGCGGTGAGCACCCCCGTCGTGGTCGTGCACCATGACGGCGAGGTGCTCGCCCAGGCGGTGGCGGCCCGGCTGATCACCCGGATCGTCGACGTGCAGGCCGCCCGGGACACCGGGTCCGTCGTCCTGACCGGCGGCCGCGTCGGCATTGCGGCGCTTGCCGCGATCGCCGCGTCGCCGGCCAGGGCGGCCGTCGACTGGACGCACCTGGACCTGTGGTGGGGCGACGAGCGCTTCCTGCCGGCTGGCGACCCGGCGCGCAACGAGACCCAGGCACGCGAGGCGCTGCTCGACCATGTGCCGATCGACCCGGCCCGGGTCCACCCCATGCCAGCGTCGGACGGTGCGGCCGGTGGCGACCACGACGCCGCGGCCACCCACTACGCCAGGGAGCTCGCCGCCGCCTCCCGACCCGAGGACCACGGCCAGGTGCCGGCCTTCGACGTGCTCATGCTCGGGGTCGGACCGGACGGCCACGTGGCGTCGCTGTTCCCCGACCAGCCGGCTCTGTACGAGGACCGCCCGGTCGTCGCAGTCCGGGGCGCGCCCAAGCCGCCGCCGAACCGGATATCGCTCACCCTGCCGGCCATCCGCTGCGCCACCGAGGTCTGGCTGGTGGTGGCCGGCGAGGATAAGGCCGCAGCCGTGCGGATGGCCCTGTCCGGGGCCGGCCAGGTGCAGGTGCCCGCCGCCGGCGCCAAGGGGAGGCAGCGGACGTTGTGGCTCCTCGATCGGGCGGCCGCAGCCGATCTGCCACCCGGCCTGGAGCGGCTCGCCTCGCCCTAGGCCGATGACCAGCTCACCCGCCGCTGGGCGCCGGACGGCTCTGAGCCGGCGGGATCGCCACCGCGGTGACGGCCGCGCCCGTGGTCGTCGTCGGTATCGCGATCGGGTCACTCGTCGCCGGCGCGGCGCGCTCGGCGGTCCGCGCCGCGCAGTCCCGTCGGCCATGACCCGCTGCACCGGTCCGGACAACCACCCGAGGCGGCCGATCGGACTATCACCCGCGACGGGTGAGGCGGCCCCGCGGGATGGCGCGGTCGAATGTGCCCATCCGGTCGGAACCCGGCGCTGCGACTTCCGTCCAGCGTCGGCGTACCTGAGGAGGGGCCATGTCCGCTTCGTTCGACGACGACGACCCCCTGCGTGAGCTGGCCCGGTGGTGGTGGCTCGGCCTGGTTGCGGGGGTCATCGCTGTCCTCTACGGGTTGTTCGTGCTCAGCCTGCGCCCGGGATCGGTCTCCTCGCTGGCGATCCTGGCAGGGATCACATTCATCTTCGGCGGTCTCACGCAGTTCCTGGCTGCCCGCCGCGCCGAGAACTGGCAGTGGCTGTTCTACGTGGGCGCCGTGCTCGCCATCGCGGCCGGCATCGCGGCCTTCGTGTGGCCGGACAAGACGCTGTACGTGATGGCCGTCTTCACCGCGTGGTACCTGGTCCTCAGCGGGATCCTCACTGTGGTCGATGCCTTCCTCGGCCCGAGGCACGCCTGGTGGTGGCTGCACATCGTGCTCGGCGCCCTGATGTTCGTCCTCGGTGCCTGGGCCGTCGGGTCGCCGGGCCGCGAGGTCCTGCTCTTGGTCAACCTCATCGGGTTCTACCTGCTCCTGTACGGCTTCACCGAGATCTTCGGTGCCTTCGCGCTCCGATCCGTCGGCAAGGCCCTCGACTCGAGCGGCCGAGCCCGCCATGCCTCGACGGCCGGGCCGGGATAGGCGGCCGCACGGGCGCGATCCCTCACACCGCCGGGACCCTTCACCCGCGTGCCACCGGAGGAGAAGCCCATGTCCGACACCAACCTCGACCGCCAACCGTGGGCCGCCGGAGCGACCGTCTTCGCCGGCTCGCTGATGATCATGGTCGGCATCTTCCAGTTCATCCAGGGACTGGTTGCGCTCGTCAACGACGACTTCTTCGGCTCCGTCGGCGACTACACGTTCGAGTTCGACGTCACGACGTGGGGTTGGATCCATCTGATCGTCGGCGCGCTCGTCGCCCTCGCCGGCTTCTTCATTTTCACGGGTAACGTCGCTGCGCGAGCCCTCGGCATCTTCCTGGCCGTGCTCTCTGCGCTCGCGAACTTCCTGTGGATCCCGTACTACCCGATCTGGGCACTGCTCATGATCGCCATCGCCGTCTTCGTGATCTGGGGCCTGTCGACCTTCCGCCAGCCGTAGTCCCGACCCGAGCGCCCAGCCCATGATCATGGGGGCGAGCACGTGTTGACGTTGCCGTTCACCCGTGCAAGGTGAGGTTCCCGCCGACGGTCTCAGCAATGCTGGTCGCGGACGCCAGCCGCCCGGCGTCGGCGGACTGAACGAGCCGGAGGAGACGAGCGATGCCTGGTTCGCAGCCGAACATCCTGGTGATCTGGGGTGACGACATCGGGATCACGAACCTCAGCTGCTACAGCGACGGGCTCATGGGATACCGCACCCCCAACATCGACCGCGTCGCCGAGGAGGGGATGCGGTTCACCGACTCGTACGGGGAGCAGAGCTGCACGGCCGGCCGTTCGTCGTTCATCACCGGGCAGAGCGTCTACCGGACCGGTATGAGCAAGGTCGGCATACCCGGTGTGGACATCGGCCTGTCGGCGGACGACCCGACGATCGCCGACCTGCTGAAGCCGCTTGGTTACGCGACGGGGCAGTTCGGCAAGAACCATCTCGGCGACCTCAACAAGTACCTGCCGACCGCGCACGGGTTCGACGAGTTCTTCGGCAACCTCTACCACCTCAACGCCGAGGAGGAGCCGGAGCTGCCCGACTATCCGAAGAAGGAGGAGTTTCCGAAGCTCTACGAGATGCAGCACCCGCGCGGTGTCATCCACTCCTGGGCGACCGAGGAGGAGACGGGCGACGAGGACCCCCGCTACGGGCCCTCCGGCAAGCAGCGGATCGAGGACACCGGGCCGCTCACCAAGAAGCGGATGGAGACGATCGACGACGAGACGGTCGAGGCGTGTATCGACTTCATCAAGCGCCAGCACGAGAGCGACACGCCGTTCTTCGTCTGGATGAACACCACCCACATGCACTTGCGCACCCACACCAGCCGGAGAGCGTCGGCCAGGCGGGGCATTGGCAGTCGCCGTACCACGACACGATGATCGACCACGACAAGCACGTGGGCCTGCTGCTGGACACGCTCGACGAGCTCGGCATCGCCGAGGACACCATCGTGATCTACAGCACCGACAACGGCCCGCACGCCAACACCTGGCCCGACGGTGCCACCACTCCGTTCCGCAGCGAGAAGAACACCAACTGGGAGGGCGCCTTCCGGATCCCGGAGGTCATCCGCTGGCCGGGGAAGATCCCCGCCGGCGTCGTCTCCAACGAGATCATCCAGCACCACGATTGGCTGCCGACCTTCCTGGCGGTCGCCGGCGACGCCGACATCGTGGACAAGCTCAAGCAAGGCCACACGATCGGCGACAAGACCTACAAGGTGCACATCGACGGCTACAACCTGCTGCCGTACCTGACCGGAGAGGTGGACAAGAGCCCGCGGCAGGGCTTCATCTACTTCTCCGACGACTGCGACGTGCTTGGCATCCGGTTCGACAACTGGAAGATCGTGTTCATGGAGCAGCGGTCCCAGGGCACGTTGCAGGTGTGGGCGGAGCCGTTCACTCCACTGCGGGTGCCCAAGCTGTTCAACATGCGCACGGACCCGTTCGAGCGGGCCGACATCACGTCGAACACCTACTGGGACTGGTTCCTCGACCGCGACTACATGGTCTTCTACGGAGGGGCCATCGCGACGATGTTCCTGGAGACCTTCAAGGAGTTCCCGCCACGACAGGAGCCGGCCTCGTTCACGATCGACCACGCGGTGGCCAAACTGCACGCCTGGCTGGCCGGGCACTGACGGAGGGCCCTATGGACGTCCAGCTCAGCTCGTGGGCGGACGGCGCCACGAAGTCGGCGATCGTTGACTTCGTCGCCCGGGTCACCGAGGAAGGAGGCCCCGACTACGTCGAGCCGCCCGCCCGGGTGGCGGTCTTCGACAACGACGGGACGCTGTGGTGCGAGAAGCCCATGCCCATCCAGCTCGACTTCACCATCTGGCGCCTTGCCGAGATGGCACGCGACGACGCCTCGCTCCGGCAGCAGCCGCCGTGGAAGGCCGCCTACGAGCGGGACCTGCCGTGGCTCGGCGCGGCCATGGTGAAGCACTACCACGGCGACGACGGCGACCTGAAGCTGCTGATGGGCGCCGTCACCCGAGCCTTCGAGGAGGTCACCGTCGAGGAGTACGACCAGCGGGTGGCGGGGTTCTTCGACGACGCCGACCACCCGACGCTCGGCCGGTCGTACCGGTCCTGCGGCTTCGCCCCTATGGTCGAGCTGCTGCGCTACCTGGAAGCGAACGGGTTCACCACGTATATCGCGTCCGGCGGCGACCGCGACTTCATGCGCCCGATCGCCGGGGAGCTCTACGGTGTGCCGCCGGAGCGGGTGATCGGCAGCGCCCTCGGGATCAGGTACCGCGCACAGGGGGATCGTACGGACCTCCTCTACAAGGCCGCGATGGACTTCTTCGACGACGGGCCGGAGAAGCCGGTCCGGATCTGGAGCAGGATCGGACGGCGGCCGATCCTCGCCGTCGGCAACTCCAACGGCGATCTCCCGATGCTTGCCTTCTCCGGCGGGCAGTCCGCACCGTCGCTGCGCATGCTGATCCTCCACGACGACGGCGATCGCGAGTTCGACTACGTCGCCGGCGCCGAGCATGCCCTGGACCATGCCGCGAGGCAGGACTGGACCGTGGTGAGCATGAAGAACGACTGGAACGACGTCTTCGGGGCGCCCGGCACATGACCGCTCCAGGATTCGGCAGCGTGCTGGGGATGTCCTCGACCGACGGCCTGCGGCGGATCCCGGCCCAGACCTTCACGATGGGCTCGGACCGTCACTACGCCGAGGAGGGGCCGGCACATCGCGTCACGCTGGATGGCTTCTGGATGGAGACGCACCAGGTCACCAACGCGCGGTTCGCCGGGTTCGTCCGGGACAGCGGGTACGTGACCGTCGCCGATCGCCCCCTGGACCCGGCGGCCTTCCCGGGCGCGCCGGCGGAGAACCTCCAACCCGGCTCGATGGTGTTCACCATGACGCCGGGACCGGTCGACCTCCGCCACATCAACCAGTGGTGGACCTGGACCCCGGGTGCCTCGTGGCGGCACCCCGAGGGGAAGGGGTCCTCGGTGACCGGCCGCGAGGACCACCCTGTCGTGCACGTCGCGTACGAGGACGCGCAGGCCTACGCGACGTGGGCCGGGCGCTCGCTGCCGACCGAGGCCGAGTGGGAGGCCGCCGCCTGTGGAGATCTCGACGGGGCGGCGTACACCTGGGGTGACACCCCGGAGCAGCCCGGCCAGCAGCTCGCCAACTACTGGCACGGGGCCTTCCCCTGGCGCCCGGACTCCGGCTACGGCGCGACCGCCCCGGTCGGCTCCTACCCTGCCAACGGTTACGGCCTGTTCGACATGGCGGGCAACGTCTGGGAGTGGACCTCGGACTGGTATGCGACCCGGCACGCCGACGACACCGACTCCGACAAGCCGTGCTGCCTGCCACGCAACCCCCGAGGTCCCGGAGTGGACGGGAGCTTCGACACCCGACAGCCGCAGTTCCGGGTGCCCCGCAAGGTCATCAAGGGTGGCTCTTTCCTCTGCGCCGACAGCTACTGCATGCGGTACCGACCTGCCGCGCGCCGACCGCAGATGATCGACACCGGGATGAGTCACATCGGCTTCCGCTGCGTGGTCCGGCAGTCGGCCGACTGATTACACACCACCCACCCAAGGCGCGCGCCGGAAACGGTCACCGAGGGGTGCCGTGCTGCTCGTATGCGGCGACGGCGACCGCCGCCGTCGGGTGCACCTTCCCCCCCTTCCGTCCAGGCGGACCACGCTGCGGTGCGCTGCGCCTTCGCGAGCGCACGAGTGGGCAGGCCTGCCACCCACAGCGCCACGCCCATCCGGGCCAGTTGCTGGTCGGTCTCGGCGACGACGTCCATGACGGTCACCGACGTGTCGGCCGTACCGCTCACGTCGAGCAGCAGAACCTCGGGGCGCGGATCCTGGGTTTCGATCCGCTCCATGAGGTTGGCCTGGACGCCACGCACGTTCATCGTGTAGAGCCCACCCTCGATGCGCAGAACCAACATCCCAGGGACGGGTTCGTCGCCATCCCGGGCTGGTTGGAGCTGCGTGGAGCCAGTCGGCCGCCGCAGTTCGACAATCACCGGGTGGTTGAGGATCCGCAGCACGAAGTACAGGGTCAACACGACGCCGGCGACCACCCCGGCCAGCAGGTTCGCCGCCAGCGCCACCAGGCACGTGACCACGGCGATCCACAGCTCACGGCGGTCGACCCGACCCAGCCTGGCCATCTCCTCGAAGCTCACCAGTCCGCTCACGGCGATGACGACGACCGCACCCAGGGTCGCCTCCGGCAGGTCGTCAAGCACCGGAGCGAGCACCAGCGCCACGACGACCGCCAACCCGGCGGTGACGAGCTCGCTGAGCTGTGTCCGGGCACCGGCCCCGGCGTTCACCTGTGTCTGGGAGAAGCCGCCCGCAGGGGGGAGCGCCTGGAAGAAGGCGCCGGCGATGCTGGCGGCGCCCACTGCCACGTACTCGTGGTCGTTGTCGAGCGGCGGGTCATCCGGCTGCCGGGTCATGCGGGCGGCAGTGACGCTCTCGAAGTACGCCATCAGTGCGATGGCCAAGGCGAACGGGATCAGCGTGTCGACGTGGTCCAACGGCGGCAGCTCCGGCGGCGGTAGTCCGGTCGGGACGGGCGGGATCAGCGCCACCCCCCGGTCGTCCAGACCGGTGAACGCGACCAGGCCGATTCCGACGGCGAGCGCGATGAGCGGCCCAGGGACCCGCGGCGCCCAATGCCGGATCGCGAGCAGGCCTGCGATCGTCGCGCCACCGAGCAGGGCGGTCGGGCCGTTCGCGTCGCCGAGGTGCCCGACGGCGTTGCGGACGTCGGCGAAGAACCCCCCGTCCGCGGCCTCGATGCCGAGGAGCTTCGGCAGCTGGTCGACCGTGATCGTGAGCCCGACGCCGACCTTGAGCCCGGTGATCGTGGCCGTCGAGACGGCCTCGACGATCCAGCCGAGCCGGATCAGCCGGAACAGCAGTAGCGACAGCCCGACCAGCAGCGTGAGTGTGGATGCCGCCCCGACGGCCTCGCCCGCGTCCCCGGCCACGCCCGCCGACCCGATCGCGAGCGCCGTGAGTGCGACGATTGTCGACGTGGTGCTGAAGCTCAGCCGCCGGGCGCCGCCGAGCAGCGCATACACGACCATCGGGACGATGCAGGTGTAGAGGCCGACCTGGACCGGAAGCCCCGCGACGGTGGCGTAGCCCATCGCCTGCGGGATCACAACGGCCGCGGCGGTGGCGCCGGCGATCAGGTCGGCGCCGAGCCACGCGCGGTCGTAGCCGCGCAGCCAGCCGACGGCGGGCACCAACCGCTCGGCCGCGGACGGCTCCGCGGAGTGGACGCGCGGCACCTTCTACTCCCCCGCCCCGGCGAAGACCGCACGCCAGTTCACCATGCTGACGACCGTCCATCCCTCCGCCGCCGCGTGCTCCAGCGCTGCTCGGCATAGGACGTGTGGGCGAAGCGTGTCATCGTTGTCGAAGACCGCGACCCGCTCCTCCGCCGGCACGACGTCCGTCGACACCGGATCGGACACCCGGGTCATGAAGTCGACGATCGCTGCTCTGGTCGGGGTGTCCGACCAGGACGGCAGCGCGCCCGTCGTCATGGTGTCGCGCTCACTGCCTGGCCATCGCGATCTTGTAGCGCTCCTCCGCGGTGACGAGGTGGTCGTGATCCTCGGCCGCCTCGTCGATGTCGAGTTGCACCCACCGCACCCGACCGGTGAACCGCGCATCGTTCGGCGGCAGGTCGTCGGTGACCGGGGTGCCGCTGTCGTTGCCGACGTCGGCCGTCTCGTCGGCCGAGAAAACCATCGGGACGGTGCCCTCGACGCGCCCTTCGCCGACCCGGGTCCCGTCGACATACAGCGTGACCGTGCCGCCCTTACCCAGGCCGCCGCCGTCGTAGGCGAACTCGACCCGGACCTGGTGTTCGCCGGCCGAGATGGGGTCGGGCCCGTAGACCTTGAACCGCTGCAGGCCGAACAGGTTGTAGCAGTGGGCCGGCCTGCCGTCGAGGAGGTACAGGCTCCAGCCGCCGAACGCGCCGCCCTGGGCCACGATCGTGCCGTTCGCACCGCCCTCGGGGACGACGAACTCCGCGCTCACCGCGTAGGACTTGTTCTTCAGCACGAGCAGCGAGTTCTCGGTCAGCCGGCCCATCCCGCCGAACAGCAGCTGTGTGCTCCCCCGGATCAGCTGCGGCCTCCCGGCCAGGTCGGCGTTGAACCGCTCGACCCGCCGGTCGGCCAGGGGCAGCACGTTGTACTTCGTCGCCTCGATGAGGAACAGCCGCTGCAGCTTGGCCAGCATGTCGGGCTGCTCGGCCGCCAGGTCGTGCGCCTGGGTCCAGTCGTCGGGACCGTAGAGCTCCCAGACGTCGGCATCGATCGACGCCGGCGCGGTGGGGTCCCAGGGGAGGCTGTGCCGGGTCACGGCGGTCCAGCCCTGGTGGTAGATGCCGCGGTTGACCACCATCTCGAAGTACTGCGTCGTCCGCCGGTCCGCAGCCCCAGCGTCGTCGAACGTGTACGCCATCGACCTGCCCTCGATCGGCGCCTGCTGGATGCCGTTGACCGACGACGGGTGCGGCAGACCGGCCGCCTCCAGGATCGTCGGCACCACGTCGATGACGTGGTGGAACTGGTGGCGCAGCTCGCGGGCCTGGATGCCCCGCGGCCAGCGGACGATGGTGCCGTTGCGAGTGCCGCCGAAGTGCGAGGCGACCTGTTTGGTCCACTGGTAGGGCGTGTCCATCGCGTGCGCCCAGCCCACGGCGTAGTGGTTGTAGGCCGCCGGCGTGCCGAACGCGTCGATCCGCGACGCCATGAACTCGGTGGTCTGCAGGGCGTTGGCGCCGTTGAGGTTGATCAGCTCGTTGAAGCAGCCGTGCAGGTCGCCCTCGGCCGAGGCGCCGTTGTCGCCGACGATGCAGATGACGAGGGTGTCGTCGAGGATGCCGTCCGCCTCGAGCGCGTCGAGCAGCCGGCCGACGTGGTGGTCGGTGTGCTCCATGAAGCCGGCGTAGACCTCCATCTGACGGGCCAGCACCGGCTTGAGGTCGTCCGGGAGGCCGTCCCAGGCCGGGATCTCGGCCGGACGCGCCGTGAGCTCCGCGTCCGGGCCGACGACGCCGAGCTCCAGCTGCCGGGCGAACGTCTCCTCCCGCAGCGCGTCCCAGCCCTGGTCGAACCGGCCCGCGTACCGATCGGACCATTCGGCGGGGACGTGGTGCGGTGCGTGGGTCGCGCCCGGGGCGTAGTACACGAAGAACGGCTTGTCCGGCATCAGCGCCTTCTGCTGGCGGATCCACTCGATCGAGCGGTCGGTCATGTCCTCGGTGAAGTGGTAGCCCTCCTCGGGCGTCCGGTCCGGCTCGACCGGGACCGTGTCGCGGTACAGCGCAGGGGCGTACTGGTTGGTCTCGCCGCCGATGAAGCCGTAGAAGTGCTCGAACCCGTTGCCCGGGCTCGGCCACCGCTCGAACGGGCCCATCGGGCTGGTCTCCCAGACCGGCACCTCGTGGCACTTGCCGAAGTGGGCGGTGGAGTAGCCGTTGAGCTTGAGCGTCTCGGCCACCGGTGCCTTGTTCTTCGGCCGCACCGAGCTGTAGCCCGGCGCCGAGGTGGCGATCTCGGTGATGCCGCCCATCCCGACCGAATGGTGGTTGCGACCGCTCAGCAATGCCGCCCGGGTCGGCGAGCACAGCGCTGTCGTGTGGAAGCGGGTGTAGCGCAGCCCGTCGGCGGCCAGCCGCTCGAAGGTCGGCGTGCTGCACGGGCCGCCGAACGCGCTCGAGGAGCCGAACCCGGCGTAGTCGATGAGGATAAGGAGCACGTTCGGCGCGCCGTGCGGCGGGCGCACCGGCGTGATCGGCGGGAACGTCGTATCCGGGTCCTTCACGTCGTAGGTCGTGAGGCCCACCCACTGCGGGTCCGGGATGGGTAGGACGTCCCTGCGCAGGCCGTCGGTGTGGCGGGTCATGAGTCCTCCTTCGTCATTGGAACGCCATCGCCAGGTTGAGGCGGTCCTCCGGCTTGATCAGATGGTTGTGGTCGTCCGAGCCGAGCTCGATCTGCACCCACTCGACCTCGCCGGTGAACTTCGTGGTCGTGGCCGGATTCCGAGCTGGTCGACCATCGCGAGGTTCTGGTCGAGGTCGTCGGGGTAGCCCCCGAAGATCTTGCCCTCGTTGACCGAGCCGTTCGCCCGAGGCACCGTTGTCGGCGCTGTAGAGGATGATCGTGTTGTCCAGCTGGCTGGACTCTTCGAGGTAGTCGACGATCCGGCCGACCTGGGCGTCGGTGTACTCGGAGAAGCCCGCGTACACCTCGGCCATCGGGTTCATGGGCGGGAGCTCGGTGCCCTCCGGCAGGATGCCGCGCTCGACCATCCGGGGCAGCACCCACGCGCGGTAAGCCTCGTAGCCGTCGTCGAAGGCGCCCTTGTACCAGTCGATGTACTCCTGCGGCGCGTGGTGCGGGGCGTGGTTGGCGCCCGGGCAGAACCACAGGTACCACGGCCTGTCCGGCTCGGTCTGCTTGCTGTCGCGGATCATCCGCAGCGCCTGGTCGGCGAGGTCCTTCGACAGGTGGTACCCGTCCTGCGGCCCATACGGCTGATCGATGTAGTGGTTGTCCTCGGCCAGCGACGGATACCAGTTGTTCGTCTCGCCGCCGATGAAGCCGTAGAACCGGTCGTAGCCCTGTCCCAGGGGCCAGCGCCCCTTGGAGGCGCCCATCGTCCACTCGTCGATCGGCACGTTGTGGTATTTCCGACCCAGAACGTGCTCCAGCCGGCCTCGCGTAGCACGTGGGCCATGGTCGCGTTGGACGGCGGGATGTGGGAGTTGTATCCAGGGAAGCCGGTGGACGACTCCGAGATCGAGGCGTAGCCGTTGAGGTGGTGGTTGCGCCCGGTGAGGAAGGTCGAACGGTCGGCGAGCAGAGTGCCGTGGTGTGCCACTGGGAGTAGGTCAGCCCACCAGCGGCCAGTCGGTCCATCGTGGCCACTAGAGATCCCGGCACCAGCGGTGCGATGCGCTTGAGCCCGAGGACGACGACGAGGCACGCGACACCCACGAGCAGGCTCCACCCCTGGGTGGCGGCCAGCTCACCGAGGAGATGCCACAGCTTCTCGAAGAAGTTGCCGTCACCGCCCTCCACGCCGAACAGCTTGGGCACCTGGCCGATGATGATGACCAGTGCCATCCCGACGATGAAGCCCTTGAGCACTGGCTCGGAGATGAAGTTCGCCAGGAAGCCGAGCCGCAGCAGGCCGGCGACGGCGGCGACGACGCCGACCGCGATGGCAAGACCCGTCGTATAGGCAGTGAAGTCGTCCGACCCCGCCGATACGAAGCCGCCGACGACGCCGGCGGACAGCGCCGCGGTGGCCGACATGGGCCCGACGACCAGGTGGCGCGAGCTGCCGAAGAGCGGGTAGAGCAGCAGCGCCGGCACCGCCGCGTACAGTCCGATCACCGGGGAGACGCCTGCGATCGACGCGTACGCGAGCGACTCGGGGATGAGCACCGCCCACACCGTCAGGCCGGCGACGATGTCCCCGCGCAGCCAGCTCGACCGGTAGCCGCGCAACGACGAGAACAGCCATGTCTGCATGGCTGTCCTAGCCGGCCAACCCGGCGATGCCGTCACCGATCAGCTTCGCGGCGATCACGAGACACAGCACGGCCATGATCGCCGCGTTGTTCTGCCCGAGCCAGGTCTTGAGGTCAGCCAGCAGCCTCTCCGCGCGATCACCCATGGCGAAGTAGATGACTACCGGGATTGCCGGGCCGATCGCTCCGATCAGGGCGAACACGACCAGCGCCACGATCTGCTGCCCGGTGTCGATTCCCGTCTGGGCGATGGCGGCGGCCGCGGCGAGCACGAGCAGGAGGTTCTTGGGGTTGACGCCGGACAGCAGGGCACCCATGCCGAGCGAGCGCACGGGCGTGAAGGCGTCGACCGCGTGCATCCACGACGGGAGCTCGCCCGGTTCGTCCCCCTTCGGCCTGCCTCTCCAGGTTCGCACGGCGACCAGCAGCAGCCCGAGGCCGAGCACGACCTCCAGCCAGGAGACCCAGGCCGCCAGGTCGCCGTCATCGCTGGCATCCGCGCCACCTGAGACGAGTAGGACGACCGTGCCCACCGCGAGGATGCCCAGCAGCCACCCGAGCAGGAAGGCCGGACCGTTGCTGCGCGCTCGCGGCGTCCCCAGCATCAGCACGACGGCGACGATTGGCAGCGGACTGAGCGCAACACCGACGCCCAGTGGGAGCACCTGGCCGATCGCCTCTCCCACGCCCCACCCCCGTGTCCACTTGTCGTCAGGATGGTGGGCACGGGCACCAGGGTCCTCACCCGAACGGGGTGAGGACGGCCATGGCGCCAGTCGGCGATGGTCGGGGCATGGGCGGCGTCCGTGGCCTCGTCGGAACGCTGCGCCACTGGGGTCGGTCGGTCCCGACATGGCACATGTCCGCGAGGACGCGACGGCCGGGCTGCCAGGTGCCGTCAGCAGCGTCCCCGACGGCATGGCCTCGGCCGTCCTGATCGGCGTCAACCCGGTTTACGGCCTCTACGCCAGCTTCGCCGGACCGGTCGCGGGCGGCCTGACGTCGAGCACCCAGCTCATGGTGATCACGACAACCACGGCCGCTGCCCTCGCCGCGGGCTCGGCGCTGGAGGGTGTCGCAGCGGCCGACCGGCCCGGCGCCCTGTTCCTGCTCACGATCATCTCGGGCGGCGTGGTGATCGTGGCTGGGCTGCTACGTCTGGGGCGCTACACCAGGTTCGTCTCGCACTCGGTCATGACCGGCTTCCTCACCGGGGTGTCGGTCAACATCGTCTGCGGGCAGCTTGCCGATTTCACCGGCACGACCGCGGAGGGAGCGTCGTCGCTGGCCAAAGCGGTGTGGGTGGTCACCCACCCGGGCGAGATCCAGGTCGCGTCGTTGCTCGTGGGGGTCGCTGCGATGGCGATCATCGTCGGGCTGGCGTCAACCCGATGGTCGACGGTCAGCGCCCTGGTCGCTCTGGTCGTGCCCTCCGTCGCGGTCATCCTCGCCGGCGCCGACGTACTCCGCGTCGAGGACGTCGGCGACATCCCCCGCGGCGTGCCACTCCCGGCCCTTCCCGACCTCGGCGCCTTCTCGTTCGAGCTGGTCGCGGGTGCGCTCGCCGTCGCCGTCATCGTCCTGGTCCAGGATGCCGGGGTCAGCGAGTCGGCGCCCAATCGCGACGGGACCCCGTCGGACGCGAACCGCGACTTCGTCGCCCAGGGTGTCGGCAACGTGGCCGCTGGGTTCTTCCGCGGCCAGCCGGTGGGTGGGTCGGTGGGCCAGACGGCATTGAACCAGACGCTCGGCGCCCGGACCCGGTGGGCGGCCATCCTCTCCGGGATCTGGGTGGTGGTCATCCTGGTGGCGTTCTCGGGCATGGTCGGGAAGGTGGCGATGCCGATCCTCTCGGCCGTCCTGATCTATGCCGCGGTCGGCTCACTCCGCCCGGCCGAGGTCGCCACGATCTGGCGCACCGGGAGCACGTCGCAGGTCGCACTCGTCACGACGTTCGTCGCGACCCTCTTCCTTCCCGTCACCGCCGCGGTCGGCCTCGGGGTGGCGCTGTCGCTGCTGCTCCAGCTCAACCAGGAGGCGATGGACCTCAAGGTCGTCGCGCTCGTTGCACGGCCCGACGCCCGGATGGTCGAGCGGGAGACTCCCGCCGACCTGCCCAGCGGCCAGGTGACGGTTCTCGACGTGTACGGCAGTCTGCTCTACGCGGGTTCGCGGACCCTGCAGGCCCGGCTGCCCTATCCCACCGGCTCGCAACGCCCAGCTGTGGTCCTACGCCTGCGAGGCCGGACGTCGCTGGGCGCCACGTTCTTCCGGGTCGTCGCCGACTATGCCCAGCGGCTGGGCCCACGTCGACGGGCGTCTCTACCTGTCCGGAGTCGACCCGGCGTTGCTCGGCCAGCTCCAGAACACCGGGCGGGTCGCCGTTTCCGGTCCGATCCAGCCGGTCGTCGCCACCGAGGTGGTCGGCGAGTCGACGCTGGCCGCGGTGCACGATGCCGAGGCCTGGCTGGTCGAGCACCGGCCTCCGTCCTGATCGGCTTCTTGTCGGCGGCGTGTGGGGCACCGGCGCCGCGAGGGGGCGGGATTCTACGCATCCTGACTGAGACCGAGGACACCCAGGACGCGAGTGGTGAACCCGATGACCTCATAGAGCACGCTCACGCCGGTGACGTGCAGGAGATGCAGGCCGTCCTCCTCGGGAACGAGGACGGAAAGGCCGGCCGGATAAGGGTCACGAACAAGGGAGGTGACGTTGTTGGCGACGTCGAGGGCATGGCGAGGTGTGAGCTTCTGGCCACTCGGTGACCGCTCCCTCGTCCAGACGAGGGTGTATGCGACATCGCTCACCCAGGCTCACCACGGGCCAGTCGCGTGTCCAGCTGCTCCAGGACGACCTCGTGAGGCACCGCATCCTCGAGGCCCGCCGGCGGCGGATCTCCGCCGGGAGCGCCTCGTTGGCGAGCATCTGTGCAGTGCGCTCACGCACCAGCTGCTTGTGCTCGGCGATCACGACCTGCAGTGCCTCATCCAACGTGGACCCACGCAGCTGCTTACGTGCGATCTCGGCAAGTCGGTCGCGGGTATGGGAAGAAGCCCGTATCGAGGTCCCCAGGTTCATGCGGTGGTCGCAACACCCACCTGATTGATCGATCCTTGTGAGGTGTTGACGATGACTGCACGTTTCTCCAACGAGTTGGTCGCCGAGTTGTATCAGCCGTTCTGGGCTGCGTGG
>JBOGDS010000018.1:0-55148 GCA_050743075.1 Jiangellaceae bacterium
GTTGCGCATCTTGCCCGTCTGACCTATAGGCCGGCCTGGACGGCCGACTGCGCCGTCCCGACCGGACCTCGCTGGCTGTACCGGCGCCATTCGCTGGGATCTGCTGGTTTGGCGACGTTTCAGCCGGTGAGGTCCGTCTTCCGGGCCTGACCCTCCATGCCAGCACCGTGCCAGGCCCGCGCAGCGGGGTCAGCCGACAGCCGCGTACGCACGGACCGGGAACGTGCCCATGCCCGCGACCATCGGCGGGGCGGCGGAGAACCGGAGGCCGTGCGGCGGCAGCGCTTCGAGGCCGGCCGGGTGCCGCCTGAGGCGTCGTCGATGTTCACCGAGCCGATGCCCATGAGGGCCACGCCTCGGCGTCGAACCGCGCCCGCCACTGTTCGCCCTTGGTCGGGACCTACCGGTGGCGGCGGCGGTGACCCGGCCGGCAGTACGGATCTGCTCCAGTCGGCGTTGCCGCCGGCTACGGCCAGGGAATCTGCGGCGACCGGTGGAAGTCGACGCCCATCGCCGCCCACCGCGGTGCCTGCGCCGCCAGCCGGAGCCGGAAGTCGTCCCAGCCGGGTCGGTCGGCGGGCGACCAGGCGACCTCCGCGATCGCCGGCAGTCGCGGGTAGGTCATCACCTCGACATCGTCGATGTCGCGCAGCGTCACGCTCCACAGTGGAGCCTCGATGCCGAGCACGTCATCCTCACCCACGCCTTCGACCAGGGTGGCCGGATCCCAGTCGTACGCGACTCGCACGTCGACGTAGCCGGCCCAGTCGAAGCCGAGCTCGGTCGCCGCGTCGTACTTCATGTCGAGATACGTGCGGTCTGCCGGCGACAGGACGAGCCCTGCGCCCTTGCCGACTGCCTCCACCGCCCGCACCGGACCTTCCCCGGTGTTCCAGTACTGGACGACGGTGCCCGGCTCCAGCCCGCCGGTCGCCAGTTCCTGCCAACCCACGGCCTGTTTGCCGGTGGCGGCGACGATCTTCTGCACGCGTTCGGCGAAAGGTGCGTATTCGTCGTCGCTGAGAATGTGCGCCTCGTCGCCGCCGATGTGCAGATAGGGCCCCGGGGTGATCGCGGCCACCTCGCCGAGCACGTCCTCGAGGAACTCGTAGATGACGGGTTTGTCGAGGCACAGGGCGCTGAAGCCGACCTCGGTGCGCGTGAACGGTTCGCGGGACCGGCCGTCGCAGTTCAGCTCGGAGTAGGACGCCAGCGCCGCGTTGGTGTGGCCGGGAACGTCGATCTCGGGGACGACGGTGACGAAGCGAGTAGCCGCGTACCGGACGATCTCGGTGTAGTCGGCCTGGGTGTAGAAGCCGCCCCGGCCGCCGCCCACCTGGGTGGCGCCGCCGACGGTTGCAAGCCGAGGCCAACTCTCGATCGCGAGCCGCCACCCCTGGTCGTCGGTCAGGTGCAGGTGAACGATGTTGATCTTGTAGAGCACGGCCAGCTCGATGAACCGCTTGACGTCGTCGACGGAGAAGAAGTGCCGGGCGACGTCGAGCATGACCCCGCGCCACGAGAACCGCGGGTGGTCGACGATGCGCATGCCGGGGACCTCCCACGGGCCCGGCTGGGCGGACTCCTGCTCGACCGATGCCGGCAACAGCTGCCGGAGCGTCTGCGCACCACGGAACAGGCCGGCCGGTTGATGTGCCCGGAGCACGAGGGAGTCGGCAGCGACGTCGAGCCCGTATCCCTCGCCGCCCAGTTCGGCGGCACCGTCGAGACGCAGCACGATGCCGCCCGGCCGGGCGGCGTCGTGGACCGGTAGCAGAAGCCCGGCGGCCGGGCGCAGGGCGCCGGCCAGGTACTCGGCGATCGCGACCGCACCGGCATCTGCCGAGATCGCCGTCGACTCGTCGAGCACGAAGGGGTCGCCCTCGACGACCATCGAGACCGGCGCCGGGATGACGTTGACGTTGATGACCTGCTCCTATTCGTCGTCGGGCGTGCTGCCACAGGCAGCGGACACGGCCAGGCAGGCCGCGAGCAATACGCCGCGACGCGACCGTCGCGTCAGCATCAGTCGGCCAGCGCGAGCCGCAGTCGGGCCTCGTCGACATGCCAGAAGTCGTGCTGACGTCCGTCGACGAAGATGACCGGGATCTGCTCCGCGTAGCTGCGGTGCAGGTCCGGATCGTCGAGGATGTTCCGCTCTTCCCAGGCAACGCCGAGGTCGGCGCACACCGCGCCTACGACCTCACGAGCCTCGTCGCACAGATGACAACCGGGCTTGCCGAACAGCAGCACGCGGGAGCCGTGCCCCGTGCTCATCGTCGTCCTTCCTCGCGTCCGGTGGCCCACGCCGAACCCTAGCCGAACGCACACTGCGTTCCCGGCGGGGCCAGCTACTACCCTCGTCGCCATGCCGTTCCGGCCGTACCGGAGTCCGCGGGAACGGTTCGTGTCCGCCGGAGAGGCCGCCGCGGCCGCCGCCGAGGTCGAGGCGGGAATCGACATTCTGCCCGACTCGCGGGCGGCGGCCTTCTTCGATCTCGACAACACCGTGCTGCGCGGTGCCTCGCTGTTCTATGTCGCACGTGGCATGCGCAGGCGCAAGCTGATGCGAGCCCGCGACCTCGTCCGCTTCGGTTACCAGCAGGTGCGGTTCAGGCTGGGTGCCGAAGATCCCGAGCACGTCGACGGCGCACGCTCGGCCGCTCTGTCGTTCATCGCCCACCGGTCGGTCGGCGAGATGAAGGAGATGGGCGAGGAGATCTTCGAGGAGACGATGGCGGAGAAGATCTGGCCGGGCACCCAGGCAGTAGCGCAGATGCACCTCGACGACGGGGAGCGGGTATGGCTCGTCACGGCTGCTCCTGTCGAGATCGCGACGATCATCGCCAAGCGGCTCCGACTCACCGGCGCGCTCGGAACGGTGGCCGAGCATGTCGACGGCGTCTACACCGGTCGACTCGTCGGTGATCTGCTGCACGGGCCGGCCAAGGCCGACGCCGTCCGCGCGCTGGCGGTCCGCGAGGGTCTCGAGCTCGAGCGCTGCTCGGCCTACAGCGACTCTGCCAACGACATCCCGATGCTCTCGCTGGTCGGCCATCCGTGCGCGATCAACCCGGACTCCACCCTGCGGGCCCATGCCAGACAGCATGGCTGGCGGATCCGCGACTATCGCGGCCGGCGTCGCCACACCACGATCGGTGCGGCCGCGGGCACCGGCGCCGTCGGTGGAGCGATCGCCGGCGTCCTCGTGGCCCGCCGCCGCGGCCAATCCGCGATGCGGCGCCCCCGCTGTCTCAGGTGAACGCGCTGCGGCGGTGGAGCAGGAGGGCGTTGAGAGTCTGCTGAATGGTCTCGCGCACCCGGTCGGTGAACTCGAAGACCATCATCGGGTCGTCGGCCGCACCGATCGGGTGGTCGTCGGTCGGAATCGGCTCTCCGAACTCGATGATCCACTTCGACGGCAGCGGCACCAAACCCAGCGGCCCGAGCCACGGGAAGGTCGGCGTGATCGGGACGTAGGGCACGCCGAGCAGGCGCGCCAGTGACCCGGCGTTGCCGATCAACGGGTAGGTCTCCTCGGCGCCGACGATCGAACACGGCACGATCGGCGCCCGCGACCGGATGGCCGCGGACACGAAGCCGCCGCGGCCGAAGCGCTGCAGCCTGTACCGCTCGGCGAACGGCTTGCCGATGCCCTTGAACCCCTCGGGCCAGACGCCGACCAGCTCACCGGACCCGAGCAGGCGTTCAGCGTCCTCGTTGCACGCCAGCGTCGTCCCGCTCTTGCGAGCGAGATCCGCAACGAACGGCAGCTGGAAGACGAGGTCGGCGCCGAGCATGCGCAGATGCCGCCGGGACGGATGCTCGTCGTGCACGGCGACCTGGGTCATCAACGAATCGAGTGGGATCGTGCCGGAGTGGTTGGCGACGACCAGCCCACCACCGGACGCGGGCACGTTCTCGATGCCACGCACCTCGACCCGGAACCAGTAGCGATACAACGGGCGCAGCAACGGCAACAGGACGGTCTCGGTGAGTTCCTGGTCGAATCCGAACGGGTCGACCTCATAGTCGCCGGTGACGCGCCGGCGCAGGAACGCTATCACCTCCTTCGCCTTGTCCTCGGCGTCAGGGCCCAGGACCTGCACGGCCAGGTCGCCGACCAGACGGAGGATCTCCTCCACCGAACCGCCGGCCGCGGCGGCCGCCGCACCGGTTGCCCTCTCGCGCACCGACGGCGATGCCGTCGGGACCGCCCCTCGCGCTGTTTCCCCTGCCGGCTTCACGCGCTTCGTCGCGGGTTTGACCCGCTCGGGTCCGGCCGCCTGTCCGGGTTTCGTGCCCTCAGCGGCCGCGCTGTCGACGGCGATCGATCGGGAGCGCGGGCCCGGTGCCAACGCGCGGGCCGCAGCCGACGGCGTCGTTCCCCGCGCCTTCGAGCCGCGGCCGGCTCGGCCGGCTGCACCTATCGGCTCGGTTGCGCCGGTCATCGTCGCGAGCCTGCCCAGGCAAGCGCACCGACCAGCCTGCGCTCGACGGAACCCACCCGGTCACGGTCGAGGGCGCCGCCCCGGCAGCGTGCCTCGACGAACGTCTCGAACGCCTCGGCGGTGGTGTGTGTCGGCACGAAGCCGAGCTGCTCCCGCATCCGAGCCGTGTCGACGCCGCGCCCGTACGTCAGGAACCGGATCTGCTCGGGTGAGAAGTCGGCCAGCCTGGCCTTCTTGAGCAGTCCGCCCACGGTCGACGACGCCAGGGCTGGTAGCGGAAGCGCCGGCCGGCCGGCCCGGCGGGCCGCCTGGCTGAGCATCAGGACACCCTCGCCTGCGACGTTGAAGGTGCCTGGGCGGTCTTCCAGGGTGGCCAACTGCAACGCGGCAAGGCCGTCGTCCTGGTGGATGAACTGCAGCCGCGCGTCATGCCCGAGCACCATGGGCAGCACGGGCAGCGTGAAGTACTCGGTGAGTGGCGTACGCACGGTAGGGCCGATGAAGTTCGCGAACCGCAGCGTCGTCACGCCGACGTCGGGCCGGCGCCGGGAGAAGCCGCGCACATACGCCTCGACCTCCACGGAGTCCTTGGCGTAACCCGAGCTCGGCAGCGCCTTGGGCGCCATTTCCTCGGTGAACATCACCGGATCGCGTGGGCTGGCTCCGTACACGGTCGTCGATGACTTCACGACGAGCCGGCGTACGCTGGGCGACTTCTGGCACGCCGCCAGGAGCTGCATCGTCCCGATGACGTTGATCTCCTTCTGCGGCGCCCGCCCACCGGCGTCGAGCGGGGTCGCCAGGACGTTCATGTGCACGACGGTGTCGACCTTGGCCCTTCCGATCACCTTCGCGACGACGGGGTTGCGGATGTCTGCTCGGACGAACTCGCACCGGCCGACGTCGTGCGTCGGGGGGACGACGTCGATGCCGACGACGCGGTCGACGGCCGGGTCGTCACCGAGCAGGCGAGCGAAGTGCGCGCCGAGATAGCGGGCTACCCCCGTCACCAAGACGACCTGGGACACCGGTCCTCCCTCGCGTCGTGACGGTGCGCGCCCGGCGCCCTACTTGCCCTGGCGACGACGCTGGACGCGTGTCTTGCGCAGCAACTTGCGGTGCTTCTTCTTCGCCATCCGCTTGCGGCGCTTCTTGATCACAGAGCCCACAGGGCACCCTCGCTCGTCGGTCGTGCGGTCGGGAGTACGCGGACCAGAATGCCCGCGAACGGTCGATGGCGCGGGCGACCGCCCGCGCGTACCGGGGTCAAGAGTACCCGGCGTCGGACCGGTGCCCGGCCACGGCGTCAGCCGGCCTGAACGTAGGAGTCGCGCAGGTAGTCCGTCACCGCCTGCTCGGGGATGCGGAAGGAGCGGCCGACCTGGATCGCGGGCAGCGTGCCGGCGTGCACGAGCCGGTACACGGTCATCTTGGAGACGCGCATCGCGGACGCGACCTCGGCGACGGTGAGGAAACGCACCTCACCCAGTGGCCCGCCCTGCCCCAGCGTGCTCATCGCACTGACCTCCACGCCGTGCTCGTCGCGTCTTCAGCCGCGCGATCTGTCGACACCGCGTGTCCGCATCGTAGAGGCGCATGTGACTGATGGGGAAGGGAGATCACCATCCCGGGTCCAGGCCGTGCAACGGGAGAACGGCCTTGCGCGTGGCCATGACCGCCCTGTCCAGCGCGTCCGACGGGTCGTAGCCGGACTGCCACTCGGCGTACGTGGGAGCCTGCCCGTCGGTCATCCGCACCGGCGCCACCCGGCCGTGGACCCTGGTGACGTGGTCGCGCCACGCGGCGGGTATCTCGGACTCCGGCACAATCGGGGAGCCCGCGGCCTCGGCGAGCAGGTGCGTCCATGCCCGCGGAACCACGTCCACGATGGCGTATCCCCCGCCGCCGGTGGCGAACCAGCGGCCGCCGCACAGCTCGTGCGCCAAGGCGTGCAAGGCGGCGTAGGACGTCCGCTGGCCGTCGACCGTCAGTGCCAGGTGGGCGAGCGGGTCATCGACATGGCTGTCGCACCCGTGTTGCGTCACCAGGATCTGCGGCCGCCATGCGCGGAGCACGGGAGGAACCACGGCGTGGAACGCGCGCAACCAGCCGGCGTCGGTCGTCGCCGGGGGCAGCGCCACGTTGACAGCCGTGCCCTCCGCTGCCGGGCCACCCGTCTCGTCTGGAAATCCCGTGCCGGGAAACAATGTCTGCGGACCCTCGTGCAGGCTGATCGTGAGCACGCGGGCGTCGTCGTAGAAGATCTCCTGAACGCCGTCGCCGTGGTGGACGTCGACGTCGACGTACGCGACCCGCTCGGCCGCGGCATCGAGCAGCGCCTGGATCGCGACCGCGACGTCGTTGTAGACGCAGAACCCCGACGAGCGGTCCGGCATGGCGTGGTGCAGGCCGCCGGCGATGTTGACCCCGTGGTCCACCCGGCCGGTCCACACGGCAAGCGCCGCGGCGACCGATCCTCCGACGACGGTGGCGCTGGCTTCGTGCATCGCCGGGAAGCAGGGGTTGTCGTCGGTTCCCAGGCCGTGGTCCGGGTCGTAGACGCCCCGGCGGACCGCGGCGACCAGGTCTGGCGTGTGGACGGTGGCGAGCAGCGCGTCGTCGGCCATGGCGGGTGCCTCGACCTGCACGCCGGGCAGGTCGAGCACGCCCAGCGCCCCGGCGAGACGGATCGTCAGATCGAGCCGGACAGGGTTCATCGGATGCCTCGGCCCGAAGTCGTACCGCGTCAGCGAGTCGTCCCAGACGACGCGGACCGACTCACTCACGCGTCCGACCTTAGCCACAGCGCCTGACCCGCTGCCGGCGAACGACAGCCTCCTGGCCGCCACCGCCAGGGTGCACGACGTTCGGTCCGCACTCGCGACGTCCCCGGCGTCGATTGATCACCGCCGGTGTCGGGACCAGCGGGTAGGAAGGGTTGCATGCGCTGCGGTGTGAGCATGCCCAACGCGGGTGACCCGCTCGAGTTGGTCGAGCTCGCCGTCACCGCCGACGAGGCCGGTTGGGACGGCTTCTTCCTCTGGGACCACGTGCAGGCGCTGCCGGACATGCACGACCCGTGGGTCCTGCCCGGAGCCGTCGCGGCCCGCACCAGCCGGGTGCGGCTCGCCACGATGGTCACGCCGGTGGCCCGCCGCCGCCCGTGGAAGCTGGCCAAAGAGATCATCGCCCTCGACCGATCGGGAGATCGATCTGGTGGTCGACCGTGGCGATGGAAAGGTCGTCGCCCTGGAGATCAAGCTCTCGCCTTCCGTCGACGACGATCCTGTTAGGCACCTGCGGTGGCTTCGGGAGAAGCTGGGTCCCGACCTCGTGGACGCCGCCGTGATCACGACAGGCAGCGGCGTATCGCCGCCGGGACGGTATCGCCGTCATCCCTGCCGCCCTGCTCGGCCCCTGACGGCTCCACGCCAAGGCTCGTCGGGCCATCCGAGGCCGCACAGCTCGGTCACCGGCGTTGACAACGCCAGCGAGAGTCGAGGACCGCCAGCGGACGTCGGTTTAGTCGTCGGCCGCGGCGGCGAGCGCACGGGAACGGTCGCGCGCGGCCTCGATCGCAGCCAGGAAGTCGGCGCGGACGCGGCCCTCCTCGAGCCGGCGCAACGCCGCGGCGGTCGTACCGGCCGGCGACGTGACCTGCTCGCGCAGCACCGTCGGGTGCTCCCCCGTCTCTCGCAGCAGCTTCGCTGAGCCGACGACGGTCTGCACGACCAGTTCGGTTGCTGTCACCCGCGGCAGGCCGAGATGAACGCCGGCCTCGATCATCGCCTCGACGACGAAGAACACGTACGCGGGTCCCGTCCCGGAGATCGCCGTCACAGCGTCCTGCTGCTTCTCCGGAACCCGGATCACGCGGCCGGTCGCCTGCAGGAGCTGCTCGGCCTCGTGCAGGTGTCCCTCGTCGCAGTGCGACCCGGGCGAGATCGCGGCCATGCCTTCGTCGACCAGTGCCGGTGTGTTCGGCATGACGCGCACGACGGCGATGCCGTCAGGTAGTCGCGACTCGATGAACCCGGTCGTGATACCCGCCGCCAACGAGACCACCAGCTGACCGGGCCGTACGTGCGCCGCGATCTCGGTGAGCAGCGCGCCCATGTCCTGCGGCTTGACCACGAGCGCCAGCGTCTCAGCCCGTTGGGCGGCCGTCGGGTTGTCGACGGCCACGACGCCGTAGCGCTCCTCGAGCTCCTTCCCGCGCTCAGGGCGGCGATCGGTGACCACCAGGTCTTCGGCGCGCCGGCCGGCGCGCAGGAGCCCGGAGAGCAGGGTCTCGCCCATCACCCCGGCGCCGAGGATGGCGACGGTCACTTCTTGCTCACCAGCGAACGCAGGAAGAACGTGACGTTGGCCGGCCGCTCCGCGAGCCGCCGCATCATGTACCCGTACCACTCGTGGCCGTAGGGAACGTAGACGCGCACGGTCTCGCCGGACCGGGCCAGCCGGCGCTGCTCCTCGGGCCGGACGCCGTAGAGCATCTGGTACTCGTAGCTGCGCTGCTCGCGACGGTAGCGAGCGGCCAACGAACCCGCTATCTCGATCAGCCGCGGGTCGTGGGTCGCGACCATCGGGTACCCCGCGCCCCCGAGCAGGATCTTCATGCAGCGAACGTACGAGCGGTCGACGTCGTTCGTGTCCTGGTAGGCGACGCTCGCAGGCTCCTTGTACGCCCCTTTGCACAGCCGCACCCGCGACCCGGCATGGGCCAGCCCGCGGCAGTCGGCCTCGGTGCGGTGCAGGTACGCCTGCACCACCGCGCCCGTCGTCGGGAAGTCCTCGCGGAGGTCGTCGAGAATCGACAGGGTCGAGTCCGTCGTCGTGTGGTCTTCCATGTCGAGAGTGACCGTCGTGCCCGCCTCGGCCGCCGCCTTGCAGATCTCCCGCGCATTCTCCAGGGCGATCCGCTCTCCGTCGCCCGGTAGCGCCTGGCCGACCGAAGAGAGCTTGACCGAGACCTCGGCCGAAGCCGTCAGCCCGGCCTCGCGAAGCGCCTTCAGCAGGTCGACGTAGGCCGCGGCGACGCCCTCGGCCTGGGCGCGGTCGACGGTATCCTCGCCGAGGTGGTCGATTGTGGTCGTCAGGCCGTCGTCGGCCAGCACGCGGGTGACCCGCACGGCGTCGTCGGTCTCGTCACCGGCGATGAAGCGTGCGACGACACCACGAGAGCCAGGCGCCTTTTCCACGATCCTGCGCAGCCGATCGCTGTCTGCGACTCCCAGCAGCAGCTCACGAAACACGTCGCCCGACCTCCTCGCCCCGGTCCGCGTCAGGCTACGGCACGCCGCCCTGGTCAGGGGGTGCGGCGGCGGAGGGTCGCCGCTCCCAGGGCGAGCAGGCCGATGGCGAAGGCGGCGATGATGGCGGCGTAGCCCCAGATGGCCGGCTCGCTGTTCGTCTGGACCTCGCGCATGGCGTCGACAGCGTACGAGAGCGGCAGCACGTCCGAGATCGTGCTGAGCACATCGGGCATCTCGTCGCGCGCCACGAGTAGGCCGCAGAGCAGGAACTGCGGGAACACCAGCGCCGGCATGAACTGGACGACCTGGAACTCCGTCCGGGCGAACGCGCTCACGAACAACCCGAGGGCCACGCCCAGGATCGCGTCGATGACCGCCACCACGATCAGCAGCCAGGTCGGCCCCGCGACCTGCAGGTCCAGCAGCCACACGGCGACACCGCAGGCGACGAGCGCCTGCACCACTGCCAGCAAGCTGAACGCGATCGCGTACCCGAGCAGGAAGTCCAACTTGCCGGTCGGCATGCTCAACAGCCGTTCCAGCGTCCCGGACGTACGTTCGCGCAGGGTCGCGATCGACGTCACCAGGAACATGAGCACGAACGGGAACAGCGCCAGCAGCGCCGGCCCGATCTGGTCGAAGATCGGCCCGCCGTCGTAGATCCACCACAACAGGGCGAGCAGGAGGCTGGGCACGAGGAGCATCAGGACGACGGTCCGCGGGTCGTGCCGAAGCTGGCCGAGCACCCGGCCAGCGGTCGCGAGTGTGATCCGCGCGCTCATCGAGCGGCCCCCTGGTCGATCAGGTGCAGGAACGCGTGTTCCGCATCCCGCGCTCCGGTGCGATCCAGCAACTCAGGCAGCGTGTTGTCGGCCAGCAGCGTTCCTTCCCGCAGAAGCAGGAGCCGCTGGCACCGCTCGGCCTCGTCCATGACGTGACTCGACACGAGCAGTGTCGCTCCGCCGGCTGCCAACCGGTTGAACAGCTCCCACAGGTCGCGACGCAGCACGGGGTCGAGGCCGACCGTGGGCTCGTCGAGCACCAGCAGCTCCGGCTTGCCGAGGAGGGCGGTTGCCAGCGAGGCGCGGGAGCGTTGGCCATCCGAGAGGTTGTTGACCAGCTCGTCGGCGTGCGAACCGAGGTCGACCTGCCCGACCGCGCGGTCCACGTCGGCACGGTCGGCGCCCAGCACGGCGACGAAGTAGCACAGGTTCTCGCGCACGGTCAGGTCGCCGTAGACGCTGGGAGCCTGTGTGACGTAACCGACCCGGTGCCGCAGTGGGGTCGACCCGACCGGCTCCCCCATCACCTCGACGGTTCCGCCGGTGACCTGCTGGACCCCGACGATCGCCCGCATCAGGGTCGACTTGCCCGATCCCGACGGGCCTAGCAGCCCGGTCAGCGTGCCCGCCCGCACCGTCAGGTCGAAGTCGTCGAGCACGGTCCGGGTGCCGCGGACGACCCGTAACCCGTCGATCCGGATCGCGGCGCCGGTCTCTACACCGGCGGGTGCACGGTCATAATTGCCCCTATGCCGACGCACGTCAACCCAGGGAGGGGCGTCAGGCGTCGAAGTAGCGCTGGATCACCGGGCCGACCAGAGCCACGACCTCCTCATCCGGGATCGAGGCCAGTGGCTCGATCTTGATGACGTAACGCATCAGGGCCAGCCCGATCAAGTGCGAGACCGCCACCTCCACACGTAGCTCACGGTCGGGCAGGTCGAGGGTGCTCACCACCCGGGCCAGGATCGTCCTCCTGACGAACTGCCGGACCAGGGTCGCGGCGGCCTCGTGGCCCATGGCCGACCGAACGAGCGCGAGCAGCGGCATCCGCCGGACCGGGTCGCCCCACACCGCGAGGAACGTGCGGACGGCCCGCTCGCCGACACCGTCGAGCGGCCCGGTCAGGATCTTGGCCGCGATGTCGGACGGAGCGAAGGGGAGGTCCATCGCTTCCAGGAACAGCTGCTCCTTGGTACCGAAGTAGTGGTGGATCAATGCCGGGTCGACGCCGGCCCGGGCCGCTATCCCGCGGATCGACGCGCCGTCGTATGCGCGCTCGCCGAACTCGATGCGGGCAGCGCTGAGGATCTCTCCCCGCGTGTCCGGCCCGCCAGGGCGGCGACCGACCCGGCGGCGTCCCGACTGCCCCACCCCCATGATCATGTCGACATCGCCCACCTTGTGCTGTCCGTAGTCGACATGATCATGGGACGGAGGGTCGGAGCACTTGCTCCGCGGTGCCGTCGGGCGACACGGCGAACGCCGTCTCGACGGCCGTCGCCAGGTTCAGCCGGGCGAAGGCCAGCGCCTCGGCGAGGTCGGCCTCGCGCTCCTCGGCTGTGCGGGCACGGCGGGTGCTCACCTCGAGAACGATCGAGCTCGACCAGCCGCCACGGGCAAGCCGTTCCAGCAGTTCGGCGCACGGCTGCAGGCCGCGGCCGGGAACCAGGTGCTCGTCGCGAGCCGAGCCGGTGCCGTCGGCCAGGTGGATGTGAGCCAGCCGGTCGCCCAGTGCCTCGGCCATCGCCAGCGCGTCGGAGCCGGACACCGCCGTGTGCGAGAGGTCGAGTGTGTTGTGCGCGTACGGCTCGTCGGTGGGATCCCAGTCGGGCGCGTATGCGGCGATCTCCCGGCCCGCGGCCCGCCACGGGTACATGTTCTCGACCGCGATGACGACGCCGGTGTCCTTCTCCAGTTCGGCCACGCCGTCGACGAAGGTGCGGGCGTAGTCGCGTTGCCACCGGAACGGCGGGTGGACGACGACGGTCGGAGCGCCCAGCCGGCGGGCGGCGTCGACGGTACGAGTCAGCCGCTCCCAGGGGTCCGGCGACCAGACTCGCTGCGTGATGAGCAGGCAAGGTGCGTGCACGGCGAGGATGGGAAGGTGATGCCGGCGCGCCAGCGCCTCGATCTGGTCGATGTCCTGGCTGACCGGGTCGGTCCAGACCATCAGCTCGACGCCGTCGTACCCGAGCGATCGGGCCAACTCGAAGGCGGTCGCCGCACCCTGCGGGTACACCGACGCGGTCGACAGGCCGAGCGGTGCGTCCGGGACGCGCAGCACGGCTGGTGTGTCCCGGCGCGGAAGAGTCACGGGTCCCAGCGTAGGGTCGCGCGCTCAGTCGAGCAGGCTCGGCTCGAACTCCCAGTGCCACGGCTCGGGATTCGACCCACCCGGGCGTGCCCATAGCGGGTACCGCAACAGCGTTGCCGTGATGGGCGGGGAGTTCATGCTCGGGGTCAGCGCGGAACACCGTGAGGGCGCTGGCGTCGCCGCGGGCGACGAAGTCGACGTCGACCTCGAGCTGGACACCGAGCCGCGCGAGGTGACGGTGCCGCCCGACTTCGCCGAGGCGCTGGACGGCGATGCGGACGCCAGGCGGCACTTCGACGGGTTGTCCTACAGCAATCAGCTACGGCACGTGCTCACGATCGAGGGATCCAAGACCGCCGAGACCCAGCAGCGGCGCATCGCCAACGCGGTAGGCATGTTCCGCGAGGGCCGCAGCTAGCAGACCTCATTCCTGGTGATTCCGTTCGACAACAGCGATCTTCTTGATACGCGCAGCGGCGATCATTCCTGTGTCGGTGGTCATGATCGCAGCGCCGAGCCTGTCCGCCAGGGCCAGATACCAGGCGTCGGCGTAGGTCGCGTTCTCGGTGAACCACAATGCGTGGACAGCGTCATCCGGTGCCCGGAGTCGTCTCAGCGGAAGGCGGCTGAAGGCGGTGATGAAACTCCGCGCCGCACCAACGTCGATCTGACTCTGGCGCTCCATCCGGCGCAGTGCGGAGCCGACCTCGAAGTCCACGTGTGGTGGCGCGACAAGGTCGTCCGGCTTGTCGTTGAGTACCGCAGTGAGATCAACCGGCAACCTCTGCACGAGATAGGCGATCCATGCCGTCGCATCGACGACGATCACCCCTCGCCCACTTCGTACTCGTCGCGGATCTGCCGCACAAGGTTGCCCGGATCGTTGGGCACCCGCGACAGGTCCATCGTCGCTTGCAGCTCCGCCACCTCGTCCATCCACGTCGCCATCGCGCGCCGGCGCAACTCCCGCTCTGCGTCACTGGCCATGAGATCGCGCAGGTAGGCCGACACCGACTGATGTTTGGCGCGGGCCCTCTCGGCGATGACCTCGGCCACGTCGTCTGGCACATCCCGAACCTGAATGATCGTCATGTCACTCTTCTCATGCATGAACGCCTTTGCATGCAAAATATCATGCAGTAGCCACCATGTGGCCGCGCCGGTCACGAGCTGGACGTGCCCAGTTGTTGATCATCTCGTGCGGGTAGGCCGATGGAGCCGGATGTGACCGGCCGGGAGCCGGGAACCCTGGCAGCCCGTCGGCGACCGATGAGATCTGCGCCGCTGCGGACCATTTCTCGGACGCGCCTGGCCGGTGGGCCGATGAAGCGCTCTGATACCCGTAGGGGGTAGGGGTTGACGCACGTACCCCCAGCAGGTATAACGGCGGGCATGACCGGCTACCTAGACAACAAGGACGCGGTCCTCAAGCGGCTACGGCGGATCGAGGGCCAGGTGCGTGGGCTGCAGCGCATGGTCGACAACGAGACCTACTGCATCGACGTGCTGACCCAGGTGTCGGCGGCCACCAGGGCGCTGGAGTCCGTCGCGCTGGCCCTGCTCGAGGACCACCTGTCGCACTGTGTCGCCGACGCCGTGGCGGAGGGGGGCGAGGTCGCTGACGCCAAGGTCAAGGAGGCGTCCGACGCGATCGCCCGGCTGGTGCGTTCGTGACCGAGAGGAAGCAACAGATGACCACGACGACCTACGCCGTGACGGGCATGACCTGCGCGCACTGCGTCTCGGCCGTGACCGAGGAGATCGCGAAACTGGCCGGGGTTGTCGGCATCGAGGTCGACCTGGTCGCCGGCGGCGAGTCGCGCGTCACCGTGACCAGCCAGGCCGCTGTGCCGGAGACGGACATGCGGGCGGCGGTCGACGAGGCAGGGTACGTACTTACCGGAGGGTCCTGATGGGCGTTGCCGGTCGGATTGCCGTGTTCATCGCCGGGCTGGTGGCTGTGGTGGTCGCCGGCTACGGCATCGGCGCGGCAGTCGGTCCGGCTGTGGGTCCGGTTGCCGACGGCGGCGCTGACGAGGACGAGACGACGATGTCGGCCGGCCACGACGCAGGCGAGAACGCCGCGGTGTCGGACGATGGCGGGCACGAGGAGGGAGCGATCATGGGAGGGCAGAGCGCTACCCAGGGCGGATACACGCTGGTGCCGCGAGCGAGGACGCTGGCCGCTGGCATCGAGCTGCTCGCCTTCGAGGTGTTCGGCCCCGACGGCGACATTCTGACCGACTACGAGGTCGAGCACGAGAAGGAGCTGCACCTGATCGCCGTGCGCCAAGACGGTGCCGGCTTCCAGCACGTGCATCCGGTTCGTGACGATGCAGGCCAATGGAGCACCGAGCTGGACCTGCGGCAACCGGGGCCGTGGCGGGTCTTCGCCGACTTCGTCCCCGGTGGCACCGACGAGGGCCTGACGCTCGGCATCACCGTGCAGGTTGCCGGCGAGCAGTACGAGCCTCGTGCCACGGTTCTGTCCACGGTCGCCGAGGTCGACGGACTGCGTATCGAGATGGCCGGCCGTCCGGTTTCCGGCGCGGAGGAGGTGCTCGAGTTCAGCGTCACCCGCGACAGCGCGCCGGTCGTGCCTGAGCCGTATCTGGGAGCCCGGGGGCACCTCGTGGCGCTTCGCGAGGGCGACCTGGCGTACCTGCACGTCCATCCCGACGCCGACTCGCTGTCGTTCATGGCGACGTTCCCCACCCCCGGCCGCTACCTGCTGTACCTGGACTTCTCCGTCGACGGTCAGGTGCGCACGGCGCCGTTCACGGTGGACGTGCCGGCATGACAAGCTCGGCCGTCGAGCTGGAGATCGGCGGTATGACGTGCGCGTCGTGCGCGGCCCGGATCGAGAAGAAGCTGAACCGGATGCCCGGCGTCGAGGCCAGCGTCAACTACGCCACCGAGAAGGCCAGGGTCGTCCTGCCCGAGGGCACCAGCCTCGACGAGGCCATCGCCACCGTCGAGGCGACGGGCTACACCGCACGCACGCCCGCACCGGAACCCGCGACCGGTAGGCCAGCGACCGGCGAGCCCGAGGACCCCGCGGTTGCCGATCTGCGCCAGCGCCTGGTCGTCTCGGTCGTGCTGACCGTGCCGGTCCTGGTGCTGGCGATGGTGCGGGCGCTGCAGTTCGACAGCTGGCAGTGGTCGTCGCTGGCGCTGGCCGCGCCGGTCGTGGTGTGGGGTGCGTGGCCGTTCCACCGGGCGGCCTGGCTGAACCTTCGTCACGGCGCGGCCACGATGGACACCCTGATCAGTGTCGGAGTGCTGGCGGCGTTCGGCTGGTCGCTGTACGCGCTCTTCCTCGGTGACGCGGGCATGCCCGGCATGCGGATGTCCTTTGACCTGCTGGCGGAGCGCGGCGCCGGGGCAGACGAGATCTACCTGGAGGTGGCCGCCGCGGTCACCGTGTTCATCCTGGCCGGCCGGTACTTCGAGGCGCGGGCCAAGCGGCGCTCCAGCGCGGCGCTGCGGGCACTGCTGGATCTGGGCGCCAAGGACGTCGCGGTGTTGCGCGACGGGCGCGAACAGCGGGTGCCGGTCGACGAGCTGGCCGTCGGCGACGTGTTCGTGGCCCGCCCGGGTGAGAAGGTCGCCACCGACGGCGTCGTCGTCGACGGCACCTCGGCTGTCGACGCCAGCATGCTCACCGGCGAGCCCGTTCCGGTGGAGGTAGGCCCTGGCGACACCGTCGTCGGTGCCACGATCAACGCCGGCGGGCGGCTGGTGGTTCAGGCGACCCGGATCGGCGCCGACACCCAGCTGGCCCAGATGGCGCGGCTGGTCGAGGAAGCGCAGTCCGGTGGGGCATCCGTGCAACGGCTCGCCGACCGGGTGTCCGCGGTGTTCGTGCCCGTGGTGATCGCGCTGTCCGTCGCCACGCTCGGCTTCTGGCTGGGTGCCGGCTGGGGAGCCGAGACCGCCTTCACGGCAGCCGTCGCCGTGCTGATCATCGCCTGCCCGTGCGCGCTCGGCTTGGCGACACCGACGGCACTGCTGGTCGGCACCGGCCGCGGCGCCCAGCTGGGCATCCTGATCAAGGGTCCGGAGATCCTCGAGTCGACCCGTCAGGTCGACACCGTCGTGCTGGACAAGACCGGGACGGTGACCACCGGCCGGATGCATTTGGTCGACGCCGTATCCACCCACGGCGTCGACGTGAGCGACCTGCTGCGCCTGGCCGGAGCGGTCGAGAACGCGTCCGAACACCCGATCGCCGCCGCGATCGTCAGCGGAGCCCGGGAGCGCGTCGGTGACCTGCCCGGTGTCGAGGGCTTCCTCTCCACCCAGGGCCTCGGGGTCCAGGGCGTCGTCGACGGACATGCCGTCGTGGCCGGCCGCGGCCCATGGCTGGCCGGCGAGTGGGCGCTGCATCTGGACGACCGGCTCTCGGCAGCAGGCGATGCCGCCGAGGCTGCTGGTCGGACGGTGATCGCGGTCGGCTGGGACGGTGAGGCTCGCGGCGTGCTGGTAGTCGCCGACACCGTCAAGCCGACGAGCGCCCAGGCGGTGGCCGAACTGCGGGGGCTCGGGCTGCAGCCGGTGCTGCTCACCGGCGACAACGAGCCGGCCGCCCGCGCCGTCGCCGCCGAAGTCGGCATCGACGAGGTCATCGCCGGCGTGCTGCCCGCCGACAAGGTCGACGTCGTGCGACGCCTTCAGGCCGAAGGCCGGGTCGTGGCGATGGTCGGCGACGGCGTCAACGACGCCCCCGCGCTGGCCCGGGCCGACCTCGGCATCGCGATGGGAACCGGCACCGACGTCGCCATCGAGGCCAGCGACCTCACCCTGGTCCGCGGCGACCTGCGCGCTGCCGTCGACGCGATCCGGCTGTCCCGACGCACCCTGGCCACGATCAAGGGGAACCTGTTCTGGGCATTCGCCTACAACATCGCCGCCATCCCATTGGCCATGGCGGGGCTGCTCAACCCGCTGATCGCCGGTGCCGCGATGGCGTTCTCGTCGGTGTTCGTCGTCAGCAACAGCTTGCGGCTGCGCCGGTTCAGCGCCGTGTCGACCGATCCTGCCAAGAAGCCGACAGCCCCCCAGAAGGACGCGGCCGCAGGTCAACTTGTCCGCGCGTCATGAGCGCCTCGACCAGGACCGCCGTCCTCGAAGTGTCCGGTGTCAACTGGGCGTCGTCGAAGTCCATCGCCGAGGCGGTCCTCTCCCGCCGACCGGGTGTGCGCAGCGTCGAGGTCAACCCGGTCGGCCAGACCGCAACGGTCACCTACGACCCCGACACCACGTCGATCGCCGAGCTGGCAGGCTGGATACGCGACTGCGGCTTCCACTGCGCCGGGCAGTCCGTACCCCGCCACATCTGCGACCCGCTGATCGATCCGGCCAGCCACGACGATCACGCCGCCATGAGTCCTGGCGGAGCCATGGGCAACGGCGGCCACCATGCCGGGATGTTCATGGACGACATGGTCCGAGACATGCGCAACCGGTTCCTGGTCGCCGCGGTCTTGTCGGTGCCGATACTGCTCTGGTCGCCGATCGGGCGCGACGTGCTCGGCTTCGGGGCCGCGGCGCCGTTCGGGTTGCGCGACGACGTGTTCAGCCTGCTGCTGAGCCTGCCGGTCGTGTTCTACTCGGCGTGGATCTTCTTCGACGGTGCCTACCGGGCACTGCGAGCCCGCACCTTGGACATGATGGTGCTGGTTGCGGTCGCGGTCAGCGCCGGCTGGCTCTACAGCCTGGGAGTCACCCTCACCGGTGGCGGTGAGGTCTTCTACGAGGCCGCGACCGTGCTGACGGCGTTCGTGCTGCTCGGGCACTGGTTCGAGATGCGGGCCCGTGGCGGCGCCAATGACGCCATCCGCAGCCTCCTGGAGCTAGCCCCACCGAAGGCCGTCGTGCTCCGGAACGGCCGCGAGGTCGAGGTGTCGACGGAAGACGTCCAGGTCGGTGACCTGCTGCTGGTCCGTCCGGGGTCGAAGGTTCCGGTCGACGGCACCGTCGAGGAGGGGGAGTCCGAGGTCGACGAGTCGATGGTGACCGGCGAGAGCCTCCCGGTGGCCAAGGGGCCGGGCGGTCAGGTCATCGGCGCCTCGGTCAACACCACCGGCACCCTGCGGGTCCGCGCCACCAAGGTCGGTGCTGACACCGCGCTGGCCCAGATCGTGGCGCTGGTGCAGGAGGCGCAGAACTCCAAGGCCCCCGGCCAACGACTGGCCGACCGGGCCGCGTTCTGGCTGGTGCTCGTCGCTCTGGTCGCGGGAACGGCCACATTCCTGACCTGGCTGGCCGTCGGGCGCCCGGTCACCGAGGCGCTGCTGTTCGCCATCACCGTCGTCGTCATCACCTGCCCGGACGCGCTCGGCCTGGCCACCCCGACGGCGATCATGGTCGGCAGCGGGTTGGGTGCGAAGCACGGTGTCCTGTTCAAGAACGCCACGGCATTGGAGACCTCCGCTCGCATCGACACCGTCGTCATGGACAAGACCGGCACCCTCACCCGCGGTGAGCCCGAGGTCACCGATGTCGTCGCCGACGGCCTGGGCGAGACCGTGATGCTCGAGCTGGTTGCGGCCGTCGAGCGCGAGTCCGAGCATCCACTCGCCAAGGCCATCGCCGACTTCGCGGAGGACAGTGGCGTCCGAACGCTGGCCGCGAGCGGGTTCCGCAACGTCGCCGGTCACGGGGCCACGGCCGACGTCAACGGCCAGCGGGTGCTCGCCGGCAACCCCAAGCTGATGGCCGACGAGGACGTCGACCTGGGCAGCCTGGCCGGCCGGCGCGACGCGTTGGCCGCCACCGGACGCACCGCCATCCTCGTCGCCGTCGACGGCCGGGCAGTCGGCGTGATCGCGCTGGCCGACGCGGCCCGCGACACCGCCGCCGCCGCTGTCACCGCGCTGCACGAGGCCGGCGTCGAGGTCGTCATGCTCACCGGCGACAACGAAGCCACCGCCCGCCGCATCGCCGGCCAACTCGGCATCGACACCGTCATCGCCGAAGTGTTACCGGGCGACAAGGCGGCCAAGATCACGGAATTGCAGCAGTCCGGCAAGCGGGTCGCCATGGTCGGCGACGGCGTCAACGACGCACCCGCCCTCGCCCAGGCCGACCTCGGCGTCGCCATCGGCGCCGGCACCGACGTCGCCATCGAGACCGCCGACGTCGTCCTCATGCGCTCCGACCCACTCGACGTGCCCATCGCGCTGCGAATCGGCAAGGGCACGCTGCGCAAGATGCGCCAGAATCTCGGCTGGGCCATCGGCTACAACACCCTCGCCCTGCCGATCGCCGCCGGCGTCTTCGAACCCTCGCTCGGCCTCGTGTTGCGTCCGGAGATCGCCGCCCTGTCCATGTCCGGATCCAGCCTCCTGGTCGCGGTCAACGCCCTCCTGCTCAAGCGCCTCGACCTGCCCGCACCCGCCGGACCTACCGAACTGGCTGCCGAGCCTGCGCCGGTACCTGCCGGCCAACCGTGACGCCCGGTGCTGGAGTCCTGGGACGAAGACGTCCCGGAGGACGCGACCGCCGGGCGGATACGGCTGCCGCGACGGCGGCCTCGCCTTCGTCGCTGGCGGAAGCCCCCGACCTGATCCTGGTCGGCTGGGCAGCACCGAGCGGCGTCGCAACACGTCAGGGCGGGGGGCGCAACCCAGCCAGAATGACCGTGACGAGGCGGCGAACCGCGGCCTTGGACCGCAGGCTGCCGGCGGCTGTGAGGGCGTGCAGGCAGTAGGTCGCAAGCTCGTCGGGCGCGACATCGTCGCGAAGGTCGCCGATCTCTGCGGCCTCGGTCAGCAGGTCTCGGATCATGTCGCGGAGCTGCCGTTGCGCACGGGCGACCTGCTCGTCTCGATGCAGGAAGGCCGCGAGTTCGCTGTCGCGGTGCCCGTGGGACTCGTGTGAGATGAGGGCGTAGGCCTCCAGCACAGCCTCGAGTCGCTCGCCAGTGTCGCCTGCCTGGTCCCGGACTTCGGCGAGATACTCGAGGTGGCCAGTGATCTGACGTTCGTGCCAGGCGAGCAGGATCGCTTCGACGTCTGAGAAGTACTTGTACAGCGTCGCACGTCCGATGCCGGTCTTCTCGGCGATCTGCGACATCGTCACGGACAGCAGCCCCTGCTCGGCCACCAGCGCCGAAGTGGTGGCCAGGATCGCGTCGCGCACCTCGTGGCGGTGCGCCTCGATCGTCACGTTCCACAGCTTCGGCACGCGCGCAGTCTACATGACGTCAGTGTCGCGACACTCTGACTTGTTATCGACACAATGTCTCGTAAACTGTTGCCGTCATGAACCCGACACAACCACGCGCGACCGAGGAGATATTCATGGCTGACCCGCCCCGCTACCCCGACACCGGCGACGAGACCGGCGTCGGCCCCGACCGCCGATCGACCACCGGCACACCACGCTGCGTGAAGGTGTCCGGTGTGGTCGCCCTCGTGGTGGTCCTGCTGTTCGTCATCCTGATGCTCACCGGCGTCGGTCGTGAGCACGGCCCTGATCGCCACACGCCGCCCGGTGAAGCTGGCGGCCGAACGCCGTCGTCCAGCACCACAGCACTCGGCGTGCAGCTGCCATGACCATCCCGCCCCGCCTGCGCAAGCTTGCACTCACCGCGCATGTCACGTCCTCGGTCGGCTGGCTCGGCGCGGTCGCTGGCTTCCTGGCTCTCGCCGTCGTCGGCTTGACCAGTCAAGATGCTCAGACCGTGCGTGGCGCTTACGTCGTGATGGAACCGGCCGCCTGGTACGTCCTCGTCCCGTTGGCCTTCGCCTCGCTGCTCACCGGGCTCGTCCAGTCGTTGGGCACGACGTGGGGCCTGTTTCGGCACTACTGGGTCCTGTTCAAACTCCTGATCAACGTCCTTGCCACCATCGTCTTGCTGACGTACATGGAGACATTCAGCCTCATGGCAGGCGTGGCGGCAGATCCGAGTGCCGATCTCGGTGTGGTGCGGAACACATCCCCCGTCCTCCACGCCGGTGCCGCCCTGCTGCTGTTGCTCCTGGCCACCACCCTGGCGATGTACAAGCCGCGGGGCAGGACCCGGTACGGGCAGCGTAAGCAGAACGAGCAGCGTAGGGTGCTCGTGCCGGAGAGCTCCGTGGAGGGCTCGTCGGCTGGATAGCCGGGGTTCACACGCGGCTGCAGAACCGGTCAGACTCGGTACATGAGCCGGGTGGTCAGAGCCGCGGTCGGGCTCGCCATGCTCGTGGTGCTGCTCGGGTGCGACGCCACGGCCGTACCCCGGCGTGCGGCCGCGCCGACCGGCACGACGGCTGCCCAGGGAGAGATGCCCGGCCTGGCCCGGCCAAGCTTCACGGCACCCGCCACCGCCACGGGCACTGCAACACCCACGCCCAGCGCCGTCGAGATCCCGGTCGAGGGCACGGGCCGGTTCGCGGTCGCGCCCGGTGAGAGCGCCCAGTCGGGCCCGGGCCGCCTGCTCCGGTACACCGTCGAGGTCGAGGAAGGCCTGCCGTACGACCCGGTGGAGATCGCGACCGTCGTCGACAGCACGCTGGCCGACCCGCGCGGCTGGACCGCGGCCGGCGGCCACGCGTTCCAGCGCACGAGCGCCGACGGCGACGTGCGGGTCCTCCTCGCCACGCCGGCGACGACCGACGAGCTGTGCGCTCCGCTGCGGACCCGCGGCGAGGTGTCCTGTCGCAACGGCGACCTCGTCGTCATCAACGCTCGCCGGTGGGCCTACGGTGTCGAGGCCTATCGCGGCGACGTCGAGGGCTACCGGCAGTACGTCGTCAACCACGAGATGGGCCACGCGGTCGGTTTCGGCCACACCGGCTGCTCTGGCCCAGGTGAGCTGGCGCCCGTCATGCATCAGCAGACGTTCGGCCTGGACGGATGCCTGCCCAACCCGTGGCCGCATCCGTGACTGCGGCGGGCAAGTGACGAAACGTCCGACAAGTGACATGCTTCGGGCACCATCCGACGTGCACGACGACCCGGGCGGAGCCCGACCCCATGACCGTCCGGGCCTGGAACGGGATCACATGGCGCACGACCAGGCTTCCCGCCGCCGAGTCGCTCGTGTTCTGGTGGCGCTCGTGGTCACCGCAGCGGTCGCCGTCGGGGGCGTCACGGCCCTGGCACTGCGCGACGACGGCGGCGACACGGCGGCCCCGAACCCGCCGTCGTCGTGTGGCGCGACACTGCTCGTCGTCACGGCCAGTTCGTTCGCGCCCGTCCTGAAGGACCTGGCGCAGTCGCTGGAGACCAGCGACGACTGCGTGCAGCTCCAGATCGACGTCGCGGACGGGCGGGGCGCGATCGCGCGGGTCACGGAGATCGGAGCCGACGTGTGGCTTCCCGACGACGCCGCGTGGGCCGGCGCGGCCGAGTCGCTGGCGTTGGCCGAAGCTGGGCTCGCCGGCTCGGGGACCGCCGTCGCCACCAGTCCCATCTACATGGTGACCGACGAGGCGACGGCTGAGCTGCTGGTTGAGGCCGGGGGCACCTGGCGGGCTCTTGCCGAGCTGGCCACGAACGAGGGCGGGGTTCGGCTCGCCGCGCGGGAACCGGCGGGTTCGGGTGACGGCCTGATCGGCCTCGGCGGAGTCGGTGAGGCCGTGTGGCTCGACGAGGGGATGGAGGCGTCGGCCGAGGCGCTCGCGACCGTCCGGCCGTCGACCCGCACGCTCGCGAGCCACGCTGTGCCGGCCGAGCCCGGGGAGGTCGGCCTGGTGGCTGAGTACGCGCTGATCCCCCTCGTGACCGGCGGGCCAGCCGCAGAGGAGTACGCGCTCCTGCCCGGCACCGACTACTCGGTCCAGCTGCGCTACACCTGGCTGCCGACCACGGAGGCGGCCGACGACCCCGAGTTGGCCCGACGCATGGATCGGGTCCTGTCGGCGCTCACCGGGCCGGAGGCTGACGACGCCTTCGCGGCAGCGAGGCTGCGCCGGCCCGACGGCGGGCCACCGGCGGGCGCGCCGGCCGGGCTGCCGGAGATCTCGGCGGCACCGCTCGGCGTGCTCGGCGCGCACAATGTCGACCACGTGTTCGCCGCTTGGTACGCCGAGGATCGCCGGTCCGACCTGCTCGTCGCCGTCGACGTGTCCGGCTCGATGGGGTCGCCGGTCTCAGCGTCCGGTCCGCCCCTCATCGACGTCGTGCAGGAGGGGATCCTCCGGTTGGCCGACCTGCTTCCGGACGACTCTGAGCTGTCGCTGTGGGAGTTCGGATCGCTCCTCGCCCCACCGCTCGACTACCGGTCGCTGCTACCCCGTGGTCCGCTGAATGCGGACCGGCGGGAGCGTCTCGTCGGCGCCACAGAGGCGTTGGCGGTTCGCGAAACCGGAACGGGTCTCTACGACACGATCCTCGCTGCCTACGTCGCTGCCCGCGACGGCTACCGGGAGGCGGTTCCGAACCACGTCGTGCTGTTCACCGACGGCCGGAACGAAGACGACCCCGGCTCGGTGTCGGCTCAGCAGCTCGGTGAGCAGCTCGCCGCCGCGCAAGATCCGGAACGGCCGGTGCAGCTCACAGTGATCACCTTCGGACCGGAACCCGAGGCTGGCGTGCTCGCCGGCGCGCTGGAGGGGGTCGGCGGGTCGGTCAGCCCGCTCACGACGGCCGGCGAGGTGCGAGCCGTTTTCATCCACCTCGCGGCCGGTGGCATACACCACTGACGACCGGCCGAGCCATGGTGAAATAGTTCACCCAAGATCGATGATCCGGCCCGGAGGAGAAGAGATGCAGCCGAATCCTGGCTCTCGGGAGGCCGACCCCGAGACCATGCGGACGGTGATCGACACCAATGTTCCGCAGTCGGCCAGAGTGTACGACTTCCTGCTGGGGGGCAGGACAACGTCGGCGCGGACCGTGCGGTGGGCGCAGCTCTGATCGAACAGGTGCCCGCTCTGCCGATCATGGTGCGGGCACAGCGAGCCTTCCTGGCCCGTGCAGTCCGGTTCCTGGTGGGTGAGGCGGGCGTCCGGCAGTTCCTCGACATCGGCACCGGCATTCCGACGGCCAGGCGCACTATCAAGATCGACTGGTCGCGTCTGGACGCGACACGCCGGCGTGTCGCACGACTCGCGCCCAGTCGATCTTGACGCGGTGCTGGACGAGGCCCGCGCGGCGCTCGACGGGGCCGACTGACCGGTCAGCCGGTGGCGGGGACCGTGGCGGTGGCGAGGAACTGTGTTGCCGCCAGTTCGCCGTAGAGGGGGTCACTGGCGACGAGCTCGGCGTGCGTGCCCACTGCGCGTACTCGGCCGGCATCCATGACGACGATGCGGTCGGCCATGGTCACAGTCGAGAGTCGGTGCGCGACGACGAGCACGGTGGTGGTGCGAGCGGCGTCGGCCACGGTCTCGCGGAGCGCGGCCTCGTTGACCGCGTCCAGCTGCGACGTGGCCTCGTCGAGGAGGAGCAGTCGAGGCCGGCGCAGCAGGGCGCGGGCGATGGCCACGCGCTGGCGCTCGCCGCCGGACAGCTTCATGCCGCGGTGCCCGACGGTGGTTTCCAGACCATCGGGCAAGGCCGCGACCATGCCTTCGAGCCGTGTCGTGTGCAGTGCCTGCCGCACCTCGTCCGCGCCGGCGTGTGGAGCGCCGAAGATCAGGTTCTCCTGCAGCGTGCCAGAGAGGATCGGCGCGTCCTGTTCCACGTAGCCGATGGCGGCGCGCAGAGCCGGGACGGGCCAGTCATTCACGTCCTTACCGTCGACGAGGACGCGTCCGGCGTCGGGCTCGTAGAACCGTTCGATGAGGGAGAAGATCGTGGTCTTTCCGGCGCCCGACGGACCGACGAAGGCGGTCATGCCGCCGGGTGGGATCGTGAAGCTGACCTCGTGGTGCACGGCGGGCAGGTCGGGGCCGTAGCGGAACGACACCCGCTCGAACGCGACACCGGCGGGAAGGCTGTGGAATGTCGGCAGCGTGGCGGCCGGGTCGTGCGGCTCGACCGGCAGGCTCTCGGCCTCCTGGATGCGGGCGACCGCCGCGGCACCGACCTGGTACTGGGTGACCGCGCCGGCCAGCTGGTTGACCGGCGGCATCAGGTAGTACACGTAGAGCAGGAACGCGACCAGCGTACCCACCGTGATGGAACCGGATGCGACCCGGGCGCCGCCGACGCTCAACACTGCGACGAACGCTGCCTGGATGGCCAGGCCAGCGGTGTTGCCCGCCAGCGCCGACCATTTGGCGGCCCGGACACTGGCGTGAAACGCCTCGGAGGATGCAGCGTGCACCCGCTCGCCCTCGCGGTCCTCGGCGCCGGAGGCCTTGACCGTACGGAACGCGCCGAACATGCGCTCCAGCGCCGCGCCCATCACGCCGACCGACTCCTGCGCCCGGCGGGCGGCCCGGTGGATCCGCGGCACCACCATGCCGATCACGACCGCGGCCAGCACCAGCGCCACCAACGTCACGCCGAGCAGGACCAGGTCCATCAGGCCCATCATCACGACGGTCGCAGTCAGCGTGAGCACGCCTGTGACCCCGCCGACGAGGGAGTCGGTGGTCACCTCGCGCAACAGCGTGGTGTCGGCGGTGACCCGGGACATGAGATCGCCCGGCTCGGTCCGCTCGACGGCGGACAGGCGCAGCCGCAGCAACCGGGAGACCAACGAGCGCCGGGCAGCGAGCACGACGGACTCGGCCGTGCGCTCCAGCACGTAGCTGCCGACCGCACCGATCGCCGCGTTGGCGACCACCAGCACACTCATCAGCACCAGGAGTCCGGTGACGACGCGGTCGGCACCCAACTCGCCGATCAGCTCCCGCACCACGAGCGGCAGGGCCAGCCCGGTCGCCGCCGTGGCCAGGCTGAGCAGGCCGCCCGCGACCAGGGCGACCCAGTGCGGCCGCACATACGAGGAGAGGACGCGCCAGGTCGGAGTCAGCTCTCGGTCCACGATCCACCCTTCGCAATGGCGTCGACGAGCCCCATCACCATCGCACCGATCGTTGCGGCGGCCCGCTCGGGGTGTGGCCTGCCGGCATCGAGCCAGGCGATCACGGCCTCGACGACGGCCACCGGGACGAGCTGGGCCGCCCATCGCCGCTTCGCATGATCGGGCAGCATCTGCCGCAGATGCGGCTCCGTGGTCTGCGTCATAGCGGTCCGCAGCCACGCCGCGTGATCGCGGAACTCCGGCTCCTGCCCGGCGTGGCGGAAGAACAACCGGAACCCGGCCGGGTTGGCCTGGGCCACGTCCAGCAGCGCGACCAGGCTGCCCGGGCCGAGCTGGCCAGGGCCGCCGGTGGCTGCCATCAGCTGGGCCCCGACGTCGTCGAGCACCGCCTCGTAGAGCTGGGCCTTGGAGTCGAAGTGGCGGTAGATGAGGACCCGGCTCACCCCGGCCTGCGCCGCGACGTCGTCCAGGCTGGTCGCGGCAAAGCCACGCCGTGCGAACGCCTCGGCGGCGGCCGTCATCAGCGCCCGTCGCCGCTCCGGCCGCTGCATGAGCTTCGGGCGACCGCCCGCCTTCTCCATGAAGCACCTCTGATGTCTCCGCGATGAGTGTATACGCCAGTGTTGACACACGTCAGTCAACACTCCAGTGTATGGGACATGCAGCGAGGGCGTGTCAGTCATCCGGTGTTCGCGCGGTTCTACGCCCGGCTCACTCCGGCAATGGACCAGGGCGGGCTTGCGGATCTCCGGCGGCAGCTCGTAGCAGGCCTGTCCGGGCGGGTGATCGAGGTCGGCGCCGGCGACGGCGCGAACTTCCGCCACTACCCGGCGGACGTCAGCCTGCTGGCGGTGGAGCCGGAGCCCTACCTTCGCCGGAGGGCGGTGCAGGCGGCGACCGCCGCCGAGGCGAGCATCGAGATCGTCGAGGGGGTTGCCGAGAACCTGCCGGTCGACGACGGCGGTGTCGACGCGGCTGTCGCCTCGCTGGTGCTGTGCTCGGTCGCCTCGCAACGTACGGTGTTGGGTGAGCTGCACCGGGTGATCCGGCCCGGCGGGCAGCTGCGCTTCCTCGAGCACGTCCGCGCGGAAAGCCGGGCCATGCGCGGGGTCCAGCGCATGCTCGATGCCACCATCTGGCCGGTGCTCTTCGGTGGCGACCGCACCGGTCGCGACACCGCCTCGGCGATCGAGGAGGCGGGGTTCACGATCGAGTGGCTGGAGCGGCCCCGGTTTCCCGACTCGCGAGTTTCGCTGCCGACCTCGGCGCACGTTCTCGGCGGCGCGTCGCGCTCCATGACTGACCTCGACCAGAGGACTCCCTGATGTCTCACGTCCGTGCGATCGGGCCGGTTGGTTCAGCGGCCAGACTTGCCATCGGCGTGCTCGCCATCGTCGTGGCCGTTGCCGCCGAAGGGATCGGTTGGTGGGATGTGGCCGCCGTCCTCACGGTCACCCCGCTGATCACCGACGCCGCAGCGGTGGTCGTCAACACGGCGTTGGGACAGTGGGCGCCGGACCTGCGCGCCCGCACGCGGGCGCCGTGGTCCGCGGCGCAGCTCGCTGCGAGCTCCTCGCCTTCCCGAACATGATCTTCGGCCGTCGGAGTGCTATCTGGTGCCCGATCTACACCCCGATCGACGACGCCGAGGCCGGCCACGGCGGCCAGGTCCGGAGAACGAGGCGACGAGCAGATGCGGCTCTTGGTCGAGGCGCTCGGTAATCCTGAGGAAAACGCGCGCAGACGGTCGTTACGGTGGGCGAACCATGTCGACGAAGCTGGTGCAGGACGCCCTCGCGCTGCTCTGTTCGAAGTACGTCTTTCCGGAGAAGGCGCAGGCCGCCGCCGCGGCGATTCGCACCCGATCGGTGGCAGGCGAGTACGAGGGACTCGACGACGCGGAACTGGGCGAGCGCCTGACCGCCGACCTGTTCGAGTACTGCGCCGACAAGCACCTGCGGGTTCGCGTACGCGGAGCCGACCTTCACGAGGCGCTGACCGAACCGGAGGCCCGGGCCGTCTGGCTCGAGCAGTCGCGGCTGGCCAACTACTACATCAACAAGGTCGAGCGGCTGGACGGGAACGTCGGCTACCTCGACCTGCACGGCATTCCAGCGCCCGCCGTCGGCGGCCGCGCCATCACCGCCGCGATGGAGCTCGTGGCCCACACGAATGCGCTGATCATCGACCTTCGGCGCAACGGCGGCGGCTCCCCCGACGGTGTCATCTTCTGGACGAGCCACTTCTTCCCGGACGAGAACACGCACCTCAACAGCATCTACGACGGCGCGACCGGCACGACCAAGCAGTACTGGAGCCTGGCCTACTTGCCAGGAGCGCGATATCTCGACCGACCGGTGTACCTGCTCACCAGCGACTACACGTTCTCGGGTGGCGAGGAGCTCTGCTACAACCTCAAGGCGCAGGGCCGGGCCACGCTGATCGGAGAGACCACGCGCGGGGGCGCTCATCCCACCGACAGCTTCCCGATCACACCCACCCTGGAGATCACCGTTCCGACTGCCCGGTCGGTCAACCCGGTCACCGGTACGAACTGGGAAGGCACCGGCGTCGAGCCGGACATCGCCATCCCGGCTCCGGAGGCGCTCGGCGTGGCCTACCAGAAGGCGCTGCGCGACGTACTGGCTACGTCGTCGTCGCCAGCCGTGCTCGACGAGGCCCGCGCAGCCCTGAACGACACCTGACCTGACGACCGGCCGGTCAGCGCTCGCGCATCACGTTGTGCCGCGGGCACGGTGTGAACCCTCCGCACGCACGCAGGAAGCAGCGTGCGGCGACCGCGACCGGTCACGTGACCTTCGACGGCGACGTCCTCGTCAACGGCCCGGCCGGCCCCGTTCATCCGCACCGACATCGACAGGTGAACCTTCCCGCCCAACCCGCCGCGCACATGTGGTGCCTCTACAGGTCGATCAGCTGGTGCACTGGGCCGCGGTCGCGCTCGCGCCAGCGCCGGAGGAACGCGGCGGCGTGCGGCCGTCCGACCAGGCCGATGGCCAGACCGCCGGCGAGCGCCGGCAACGCCCACCAAAGGCCGTCGCCGGCGCTCGCATCTGTGCCGGCCGGCGCGGGCGGCGCCACCGTAGCCGAGGCGGGTTGCATGGTGCCGGACTTCGCATTCAGCACGCCCAGCCGTTCGAGCAGGCCGTTCAACGCGGCTGGGTTCGATGCCCTGTGCCAGACCCCCGGCTCGCCGAGGTCGAACGGTTCGCTGGCCGACATCGAGCCGTTGGTGTTGATCAGCGGCCCACCCGTGGCATCGAGGTCGATGCGGTGGACGCGCCAGGCCACGACGTCGTGGATCAGCCAGGTCACGTTGATGTGCCGTGTCCCCGGGCCCACGCTCGCCGGATGATCTTTCTCGACCAGCGTCGGGATCGGATCGAGCAGGTCATGCAACAGCGCGTACTCGGGGTCGTCGTAGTAGAGCGAAGCAGTCTCTCCGGTGGTTGGCGAGACGATCAGCACGCTGGTCGGGCCACCGGCCGACGCCTGGCCGGGCAGGACCAGCCCGGCGACGACGGCGGCTCCAGCAGCGAGGGCGAGCAGTCGCAGCGGTCGGTGCATGAGAGGCACTCCCGTTCGTCGACATTTGCCTCAGTTACACCGCGGGCGCTCATCGGGTTCCGGCGACGGTGGCCGACGCGATCTCGACGGCGTTGTCGCGGTCCGGGCCCTCCAGCCGTAGCGTCACGCCGTCGACCTGCCAGACCAGGGTCGGCCCGGCGGGCCGGGCGTCCGGGCGTTCCCGCCCATCCTCGTCGACGGTGGACAGCCCGTGCGTGTCCGCGAACCACAGCGCGGTCGTTCCGCCGCCGAGGTCGATGCGCTCGGGATTGTCGGTGACGCTCTTGACGAAATGCGGCCCGTCGAACGCGTCGAGCCGGACCGGACCTGGATCGGCGGACCAGCCCAGCGACAGCAACCGATGGTCGGGGGAGACATCGACGGCATCCGGCGGTCCGAGCAATTCGGGGAGGACCGGCTCGAACGCGACCAGCTCGCGCGCCTGGTCCAGCGTCAGCCGGGATTGCACATCGGGCGCGGGGGCGGATGTCACCTCGGGGCCCGGTAGGACGCTCACGCCGCCGATGCCGAGCCAGTCGGCCACCGCGGCGCGCACCGGCGGAGTCAACACCAGCACGAGCATGACCGCCGCAGCCGCCGCGACGACGGCACGCCGCCGCCGAAGCGTGTCGGCGGGGCGAGGTCGCTCGGCCGGAAGGCGATCCAGCACAGCACGCGCGAGGAGGTCGGTGTCGGCCGGGCCGGCCTCCACCTCGCGGCCCAGTATGCGCAACTCGTCGAGCAGCGTGTCATCGGTCATGTTCGGCCTCCCGCACGGCCGGCTCGACGTCGTGCAGCCGGGTCCGCAGCGCGGCAAGAGCACGGTGCAGCCGCGACTTCACCGTGCCCCGACGCCACCCGAGGAGTGCGGCCGTATCGGCCTCGTCGAGATCCAGCAGGTAGCGGCAGGCGACCACCCGCTGCTGGTCGCCGGGCAGCTCACGCAGTGCTGCGACCAACTCGGCGCGGCGCTCGCGCGACAACGCGCTCGTCACCGGATCGGCACCGACCTCGTCGAGATCGAACGCCGCCAGCCGCTGCGTCGCCGCGCCACGCCGGCGGACCGCCCGGGCGGCGTTCTTGGCCTCGTTGGCGACGATGTGCAAGAGCCAGGGCCGAAACGGTGCGCCGTCGCGGAACCTCGGCAACGCCTGGTACGCCTTGACGAACGCGACCTGCACGACGTCCTCCGCATCTGCGCCCGCACCAAACAGCCTGGCGGCACGGTGGGCCTGCGCGGCATGCAGCCGAACCAGGACGGCATACGCCTCCCGGTCGCCGGCGCGCACCCGCGCGATGGCGACCTGTTCGGCGTCGTCGAGACTGTCCGAGGCCGCACGCCTTCCTGGTCGGCAACCCGTGTTGTGTCTCTTCTACACCGCGTCGCGGGTCGCGGTTCCCGGTGCGGCGCGGACGGCCGCCGGTCAGGCGCCAGAGCGCGCGCATCCGGTTGTTCCTCGCGTCGTGGGTCAGCTCGGCCAGCCCGAGCGCCTCCAGCAGCAGTGGGACGTAGATCCCGAAGCGGCCGCGGTACCCTTCCGCAATCCGTACCACCCGCCGACCGGGTTGTCCTCGGAGCGACCCCGGGCCTCGACTGAGCCGTCGGGCGCGGGCTTCTGCTCGTCGGCACCACCCAACGGCATCCAGTCACCGTGCGCCAGCAGCATGGCGTGCAGGTCGTCGACAGCGCTCAGGTGGTAGCGCAGCTGCGTGCTGCCGACCCGGCAGACGAGGGCCGGCGGATCGGCCTGCTCGTCCTACCACATCTCGTAGGCGGCCTTGCCCGGCGGTGTCGTGAGCTCCCACGGGTCGTCCGCCGTGCCCGAACCGGGTGCCCCGCCCGCCATGGCGTCCTCCTGATCCTCGAAACCTGGCCGTCACAGTAGCCCTCCGGACCACCACCCGCGCCCAGCTCCGGACACCTGAGCAGGTACGCGAGCCGGCGCCAGATTGCCACTCGCCTGGTAGGCGGCTGAACCGGACAGGGATGGCACGCTGAACTGTCGCTACGACGCCCGAGTTGCGCCGGTTTATGGAGCAGTTCAGCGTGCCATGCCCGCATTGCCGCCGACTGCCGCCGCTGCCGAGGCGTGGCATGGGGGGCGGCGATGCGGCGTGCGTCAGGCGGAACGCTGCATGGCCCGGGTGCCGACGACAAGTCCCAGCGGGTGGACGTGACCGTGCAGGCGCCAGCCTCCGTCGTCGAGGCCGTCGTCGGTCGCTGGGCCACGGTGGAGCCTCGCGACGACGCGACCTGCCGGCTCCTGATGAACGTGGACGACCTGAGCTGCCCGGCGATGGTGCTCGGCGCGGTGGGCGCCGACTTCGAGGTGAACGGCCCCGCCCGAACTGCGCGATTACGTGCACGCGATGGGAGAGCTCTTCGTCCGCGCCAACGCCTGCCAGTCAGGTCTCGGTGACCACCGTGGATTCGTCGTCGGCGACGATCTCGCCGCGCGCTCCCGCAGCGGCGACCTGGAGAAGCTCAGTCGCAGCCGCCGATGTCCTGCTCGTACGCCTCGAACACCAGGTCCGCGCCGCGCTGCCGGTGGCGGCCCAGGCAGGCGAGCAGGTCGGTGCCGTCGTCGCGGATCCGTTCGATCACGTCCGCGTCGGTTCCGGACACGTCGTCCACCAGCTTGGCGAGCGCCGCGACCGCGATCTGGATGTCGTCGTGCTCGGCGGCCAGCCGGGCGACGGCGAAGTTCAGCCGAGGAGCGGTGCGCAGGATGTCGGCGTACATGCCGGCCGGACCCTCGGTGACGGAGACGTGGTCATCGAATGCGGCGGCGAGCCGGTCGGCGCGAGCCTGGACCCGGGCGGCCCACACCGGATCGCGGGCCGGTGCGGCCAGAGCGCCCTCCAGGCCTGCGATCGCGGCGCGGAGCTCCGCCCGCCGGGCGCGCACCAGGTCGACGGGTTCGGGCACGGGCAGCGCGCTCATCACACACCTCCGGCAGGGCCGGGGTCGTCGTAGCCTCGATGGTCCCTCGCAACGGCCGGCCGGTAAACCCCTCAGCGCCGCGGCATGGGAAACTGGGTCGATCTGGAGGGCTGCCGGAGAGGCCGAACGGGGAACTCTTGAAAAGTTCTAGGGCGGGGCCCACTCCGTCCTCGTGGGTTCGAATCCCACGCCCTCCGCTGTGGTCCTTATCCATCGACGTCGAGCTCGAGGGCACCGAACGCAAGCGCTGGTTCGTCTCGGCGTGCAAGTCACGCGGCTGCGGGCGGCAGTGGTGCAGCGGACCGGTCGCCGCCGGCGGGTTTAGCGTGAACGCGTGACGGTCGATCTCTTCGCGGGCCTTCCGGTGAGCGACTACCAGCGCGCCCTCGCCTGGTATGAGCGGCTGCTGGGCTCCGAACCCGCCCTTCTCCCGAACGCGACGGAGGCGGTGTGGGAATCTGTGTTGCGTCGCATCGGCGACGGCCTTGTCGGTCCGGTCCGCGTTACTCGCCCGGCCCCCATCGGCCTTGCCCCGGAGGTATGACCGCCCGTGTCCGCGTGGACTGCATCGCCTGACGTCGGTCCGCTCAGTATCGTCGGATCATGGGAGTGCGGCTCGATCGCGACGAGGCGCGGCAGCTCGCCGTGCGAGCCCAACTGCTCGACGCCTCCAGGCCGACCGAGCTGGTCGGCCTCGTCGACCACCTGACCCTGCTGCAGGTAGACCCGACAGCCGCGATTGCGCCGAACGCCCACCTTGTCGCGTGGAGCCGCCTCGGGGCGTCGTACCAGCCAGCCGACCTGACCCGGGCTCTGGAGGAGGATCGGACTCTTTTTGAGCTGCGTGCGCTCGTCCGTCCGATGACCGCAGTGGCGTTGCACGTCCCCGAGCAGACGCACTACACCGCGCAATCCGGAGTCTCAGCGTGGGTCGAGGCGAACGCCGGCTTCCGGCGCGACGTCCTCGCCCGCCTCCGTGACGCCGGGCCGCTTCTCTCGCGCGACGTGCCGGACACCAGCCAGGTGCCGTGGGGATCGACGGGCTGGACGAACAACCGCAATGTCACCCAGATGCTGGAACTGCTTTCCGCGAGGGGAGAGGTCGCCATCGCGGGACGGGCCGGACGGCAACGGCTCTGGGATGTGGCCGACCGCGTCTACCCGACGTTCGAGCCGCTTCCCGCTGCGGAGGCCCACCGGCGCCGGGCGAAACGACGACTTCGCGCGCTCGGGATCGCCCGCGCCAAGGCCCTTGTCGTTCCCGGTGAGCCCATCTCAGTGGACGACGCCGGCGTCCCCGTGACGGTCGAAGGTCTGGACGGGGAGTGGCGCGCAGATCCCGACGCGCTCGACCGGCCATTTGCCGGCCGCGCGGCGCTGTTGTCGCCGTTCGACCGCCTGGTCCACGACCGCGACCGCACCATGGGTCTGTTCGACTTCGGGTACATCCTCGAGATGTACAAGCCGGCGGCGATGCGGCACTGGGGCTACTTCGCGTTGCCGGTGCTCTACCACGACCGCCTCGTCGGCAAGCTTGACGCCAAGGCCGACCGCAGGGCGGGCACCTTCATCGTCAATGCCCTGCACGAGGACGTCCGGTTCACCAAGGCAATGCGGGCCGACGTGGATGCCGAGATCGAGGCGCTCGCGGCGTGGCTGGGACTCGGGGTCACCAGAGCGTGACCCCGCCCCGCGGTCGGGCCGCGTCGGCCCATGCCGACAATGAAACCCAGCGTTGATGGCGGCCGATTCGCGGTCGTCCCACCGAGGTTGCCCGTAGTTCGGGTCAGTGAGACCACACCTCGCCCTGACGCGTATGTCCCTAGCCACGCCTCCTCGCAGTTGCCGCTGGATAGCTCCGACGAGGGTGTCCATTTGGTTGATGACGCGATTAGCGGAGGTGTGAAAGCCGCCCCATCAGGTCCGCTGTGGTCCTTATTGCGACGTTCGCGCAGGTCATAAGTGCTTCGCGAATGTCCGCTCGCTCAGCGTCAGTCCCTACGAGATGCCGATTTCTGGTGGCGCAGGGCGCCGCGGGCCCGCACGGGGTGCATGGCATCAGACGAGCATGTCCCGAGATCGATTTCGCTCCCTCAGCGGTATGCGCGGGCGTTCAGGTCGCGAGCATGTCAGCAACTCACTCCCAATCAGGCAGATTGCCGGTCCACCTGCGCGGGTCCATGTCGTGAAACGGCACCGACGTGCCCGAGAACGACCGTGAGGTGTTCCTCCAGCCGCCGCGCGTCACCTACGTCGCCCAGCTGCCGCGGGTGCGTCCGGGCGGCTTACAGGTGGAGGAACCTTCGAGTTGGCCGGCGTATCCGAACTCGCCGCCGAGGAGCCGCCGTGGTGGCTCGGGAACACGGTCGCCTGCTGACTGGCAGCTCGGCGGTGGCCACCGCCGTGCGTCCGGTGAAGGTGCCCAGGGACTCCTCGCCTACGGCGATCACGACGCGTGTCGGTGCCGCGGCCAGCGCGTTGACATCGGGGGGTAGCTGTTGACCGGCCAGGACCGATCGGAGAGCAGCGGGTTGTCACGGGAGCCGTCGTCCTCGATCGCCATCCCGAATGCGGCGGGATTAGGGGTGGGCTGGGCGAAGTAGTCGTCGGTGAACTCGCCTTGCCATGACGTCATTGCGATGAAGGCCGCCATGCCGGCACTCGATCCCCTTGCCTGGTACGCGTCCCGAACGCCGGCGCGGGCGCGCTCGGCAGCATCGGCGTCGGGGAGCACCGGGATCAGGGGGCGGCTCGTGTGCCACCAGGGTGGTCACGTCGCCTGGATATGCCGCCACGAGCGCGAGCGCGGTCACGGCGCCGCCGCTGCTTGCGAACATCTCGACCGGGCCTGCGCCGAGCGCCTCGATCACGGCGTGCACGTCGTCCGCCTGGACGGTGGGCGCATTGTCGACGCGGCCGTCTTTGCGGGTGCTGCGGTCGAGGCGGCGCGGGTCGAAGGTGACCACGGTGCGGTCGGGGAAGTGCGACGCCAACGTACCGAAGCCGTTGGCGTCCATGGGCTGGCCGATCATGAACAGCGGTGGGCGTCCGTCGACGGTGGGCAGCGGTCCGTGGACGTCGTGGGCGATGTCGACCTCGGCGGTTTCAAGCGTGTGCGTCGTCGTCATGGCAGTGTCGACTCCTCCGGCTGGAGAACTCATCGGACCCTACCCAAGGCGCCGGGAGCGGCCGGCGAAGGGACACGGATGCTCGCCGTCCTGGACGAGCTGGGCGTTCACGGAGCCGGCCATCTCGATCACCGATCGGGCCGCGGCGATCTTGGCGGAGAGTAGGCCTCCGTCGATTCGCCGGCGCCCGGTCGCTGGTCAAACACGCCGGGCTCGCACCGCGGGAGAAACTGTCTGGCACGTTCACCGGGCGAACCAAACTGACCGGTCAAGGCCGGCCCGGGCTGGGGCTGGCCGTTGACGCGCGGTGGGGGAGCCCAGCGGGCCGCGGTCTACGCCGTGAGGCATCCACGCCTGATCGGCCGCGATGACAACAAGCTCAGCCCGACCCGGGCGCACGAACCATCGCCGCAGTGATCCTGCGGCAACTGCACGTCGTCATCACCACCCACACCGGATGGGATCCGGGCATCGCCACGCACGGCGCCGTCCACCGCAAGGCAGCGGCTATCGCTGCCCGATCTTCAGCGGTCACCGAGCAGGCGGTCGGGGCGAGTCCCACGCGGCATTGAGATACACGCCGTGACCTCCACGCTCATCGTGGGCAGCCCCGTCCGTCGTCTCATCAACCCCATCACCGCTATGCAGGGACAGACGACGGACGACGCACCGACCAACGCTTGACGCAAAGCGACTTACGCTGATGAGCGGTCAGGTCAGGCCGCAGAAGCGGCACGTGCCCTTCTTTGCCGGAGGGCTAGGGCACGATGTGGCCATGACCGTGACAGCTCGCCTGGGCCTAGCCATATTCGACGCGGCGGACATCGAGAAGGTCGGTTCGTTCTACGCCGAACTCACCGGTTGGGACGTCGCCCGCGCCGACTCCGACCGGTTCGGCCTCCGGACTCCGGACGGCCAGGAGATCGAATTCTAGCGCGCACCGGACCACGTCGCGCCGCGGTGGCCAGGGCAGGAGCACCCGCAGCAGTTTCACCTCGACCTGCAGACCGATGATCCCCAGGCGGAGGCCGAGCGGGCGGTCGGCCTCGGCGCGACCTGGCTGGCCGACGGGCGGACCTGGATCACGCTGGCCGATCCGGCCGGTCATCCGTTCGATCTGTGCCAGGCCGACGGCGTCGGCCCGGTGATGAGCCTGTTCGCGGTGACGATCGACGCCCCGGACGCCCTGGCCCTTGCCTGCTTCTACGCCGATCTCACCGGTATGGAGGTCACCTACGACGGCCCCGAGGGCGCACTCATCTCCGCTGATGGCAGGAACGTGATGTTTCAACAGGTCCGCGACTACAACCCGCCCCGCTGGCCGGACCCGGCGCACCCCCAGCAGGCCCACCTCGACCTCCTGGTCGACGACCTCGACGCCGGCGAGGCCCGGGCACTGGAGTTGGGCGCGTCCCGCCTGAATGCCGGCGGCGAACGCTTCGGGGTCTTCACCGACCCGGCCGGCCACCCCTTCTGCCTGATCCGGTAAGCACCCGAGCTATTCAGGTCCGTCCGCGGCCCGGACATTCTGCACAGACGTCCGGCGAGCGTGGCAGTTGCCGAAGGTCACAAGGAGTGCAGGCCATCCGCGACGCGGTCGACCGATCTCGTCGACCGCCTGACCCTGTTGCAGATAGACCCACCGCCGCGATCGCGCCGAACGCCGACCTCGTCAAAGTCCGGGGACGGGTCGAGGTGAGCCGCACGGCGCTACGGTCGCCGTTCGACCGCCTGGTCCACGACCGCGACCGCACCATGGGCCTGTTCGACTTCGAATGAAGCCGCGCGGTTGGGTGGTGGACCATTCTCAGCCACCACCGAAGTTGTCAGGGGAGCTCGGGGAGTGTGCCCGCGCCACATCCTGGAGATCCACCAGGTCGTCGGCCGATGACGAAGTGTGGACCGAACAGTCGGACCTCCGCGCTGCGTCCCTGGCTGGCGCCTCCTCGCAGTTGCCGCTGGATGGCTCCGACGAGGGTGTCGGACGAGATCTATAATGCGATCCAACCGAGGTGTGAGAGCCGCTCCATGAGGTCCGCAGTCTTGCTTTTCGGGGTGGGTCCGGGAGGTCGGCCGGTGCCTTGGTAGCGCAGGGTGATCTTGCCGCCGGAGTCGATCCGGTCGCGGCGGACGCGGTTGTGGGTGTCGGGGCTGCGGTCACCTGGGTTGGCTTCGGTCGGGCTGTGTAGGCGGTGGCCGGGGTGCTGAACCCGTGACGGTTCAGTCTGCACGCCTTGGGGAACGAGACAGTTCGCGTTCGCTCACCGACGCGCTGTGTCAGGAGCCTGTGAGTTCAACGCTCAGGGCGAGGTTGGCCAGGTCGGCTGCCACACGGTCGGGTTGTTCCCAGCGGACAAGATGGCCGGTGTCTTCATAGATCACCAGACGTGACCCGGGGATGGCCTCAGCGAGACGCTCCTGGTCCGCTCTGGTCAGCAGCTCGTCACGATCACCCCAGAGAATCAGCGTGGGGGTGGTGATAGTGCCCGTCTCGGTCGGCGGGCGCGTTCGGGTCAGCCCGGTCAGCGCGTCACGCCAGACTCGGGCCGGTAGTCGGCAACCATCGGCGACGCGATCCTCGAGGTACCAGTCGGGGATCTCGTGGAACCGCGGGAACCAGTCAAGCGACTCTCGCACCCAGGCTGAGTCGACTGGGTCGGTCAACCGGTCGAGTTCGTCGGCGAAGGCGGGCCGGCCCTGCAAGCTGCGCGGGGATCCGATGAGCACCAGGCCGAGCACCCGCTCGGGGCTGGTCATGGCGACCTGCTGGGCCACGTAGCCGCCGCTCGACGACCCGGCCATCACCGCGGCCGTCAGGTCGAGCGCGTCCAGGAAGGCCACGACGTCCGCGGCGAAGTCGGACAGCTCGAAGCCGCGCAGAGGCTTGTCAGCATGACAATGGCCCCGTTGGTCCCACGCCAGCACCCGCAGCGAGGGCAGCAGCAGCGGCAGCAGTCGGTCAAAGCAGCCCATCGACTCCGCCCACGGGTGCAGTAGCAGCACCGGCACACCCGACGGGTCACCCTGGGTCACGTACGGAACGGTCACGTCGGTCGCCAGACCCACCGTTCGCACCCGGCTCTCCATGCGTGCAGCGTAAGCCGGATCAGCGAGACGCCCGGCTCGCGGCAGATCCGGGCGAGCGTAGCCGCCCTCCATGCGGCATGAGCGGGTAGTTCGGAGGCCGGTGCTGACGTCCGGCTTCTCTTTCGGTGCGGCAGTGGGCCCGCCAGCGGGCGCCGTTCGATGGAGCCTTCCGCGCTTCTGGGCATCCTCTGACTGCGCTGTAGTGACGGTTCTGTTCGTTGACGGCACGGATGACCCCCGTGATCGAGGTGCCGCTGGCTAGGCGCGACAGGTAGCGCCGGGTCCACACCCGCAGCTTGGCCGAGGGCTGCCCGCAGAACCGGCACGATTCCGAGCCTATTCACGAGGTTACGTGCCAACGCTCGCGGACGAGCCGGTCGGGGGCATAATCCCGTTCCTGGACTGCTTCCGTGTGGGTGTCGATGAGTTGTCGCGCGCCCGTCGGTCGTGCCAGCATTGAGTCGCACCGAGGAGGACGTCATGGGCCGGATGGTCGTGACCGAGTTCATCTCGCTCGACGGGGTCATCGAGGCACCGGGTGGCGGGGAGGACTACGAGTACGGTGGGTGGACCTTCGAGATCGACCGTGGTGACGAGGGCGACCAGTTCAAGCTGGACGAGACGATGAGCTCCGCCGCGTTGTTGCTCGGCCGGCGGACCTATCAGGGCTTCGCGGCGGCTTGGCCCGAGCGCGACGGGGAGTTCGCCGACAAGTTCAACACCATGCCGAAGTATGTCGTGTCGTCGACGCTGCGCGACCCGGAGTGGACGAACTCGACCGTGCTCTCCGGGGACGTGGTCGACGAGATCACGAAACTGAAGAAGGAGCAGGATGGCGACATCGTCGTGCACGGCAGCGCCCAGCTCGTGCAGTCGCTGATCGAGAACGACCTCGTCGACGAGCTTCGGCTCATGGTCTTCCCGGTCGTGCTCGGCATCGGCAAGCGGCTGTTCGGCGAGACCAGCGACAAGAAGCGGCTGCAGCTGTCGTCATCAACGGTGGTCGGTGACGGCGTCGCCATCCAGATCTACACGCGCACCTGAACCGGTAGAGACTTGGCGCCGTGCGCCGAACGACGAGCAGCAGATCAGGACGCTGACTGGGCAGCGGCGGGTCAACGAGTGGCTGAAGGAGGAACGGCGAATGAAGACACCCCCGTTCGTCTCCCCGGCTGAGTGGGATGAGGCCCGCCAGCGATTGCTGGTGAAGGAGAAGGAGCTCACCCGGGCGCGCGACGCGATGGCGGCCCAACGCCGGCGTATGCCATGGATGGCCGTGGAGGAGGGCTACCGCTTCGAAGGGCCGAACGGGCCTGTGAGCCTGCTCGACCTGTTCGAGGGCCGCCGCCAGTTGATCGTCTACCGCGCCTTCTACGCGCCGGACGTCACCACCTACGCTGAGGGCGGCGCGTACCCGGAGCGGGCCTGCGTGGGCTGCTCGTTCCTCGCCGACCAGGTCGCGAATCCGGCGCACCTGAATGCCCGCGACACCTCGCTGGCGTTCGTGTCGCGGGCCCCGCAAGCCGACATAGAGCGCCTGAAGTCGCGGATGGGCTGGGAGTTGATCCCGTGGTACACGCTGACGGACCACTTCGACAAGGATTTCGGTGTGGACGAGTGGCACGGCACCAACGCCTTCATCCGCCACGACGATCGGGTGTTTCGCACCTATTTCGTCGACAGCCGCGGCGATGAAGCGATGGGGAGCACCTGGAGCTATCTCGACATCACCGCGCTCGGTCGCCAGGAGGAGTGGGAGGACTCGCCGGAGGGCTATCCCCAGACCCCGCCGTACCAGTGGTGGAACTACCACGACGCGTACGGGCAGGGCACCTGATCGCACACGTCGTAGGCGCGCCGCCTGAGGAGCCGCTGCGGCCCTTGGTAAGCGGAGAGGGTTCGTTGCCGCTGGCGGGCGCAGACGATCGGTAACGCCAGTTCAGTGGCGCCCGCTCATCGGCAGATAAGGACGTGCCAAAGCGCTGGTGTCGCCGCCGTTCAGGACCTATGTCACGGGTGTGAAAGCCGCTCATCAGGTCCGCTCGACGAACATGCAACGTGTGCCGGCCGCGCGCACCACGACCTGGACGTTCGGCCACTGGCCGTCGGGTGCCGCCGGTAGCGTCGGGTGGACATGAGACGGGAACTCGTCGCGGCCGCCCTCGCGCTCGGTGGCGGTGTCGCTGTCGCGTTCGGGGTCGAACGACTGGCCGGGCGCTTCGAGCTCGGGCCCACCGGCGCACGCCGAGCCGATGCGGGTGCGGTACGTGTACGACGGCGACACAGTGCAGCTCCAGGCGGAGGCGTCGGGCGAGGTCGTCACCACACTGGCCAGGATCCCGGTGCGCCTGATCGGCGTCGACACCCCGGAGACCAGCCCCGAAGCCGAGTGCTACGGCGTGGGAGGCCACCACGTTCCTGCGCGACCTGCTGCCGGAGGACACGCGGGTCCTGGTCGACCGCGACCGCGACAGCCGCGACGACTTCGACCGCCGGCTGCTGTACCTGTGGCTGGGCGACGGCCGGTTCGTGAACCACGAGATCGTGGCCGAAGGCTACGGCGAGGCGATCCGGGTCTGGCCGAACGTCGAGCATGACGAAATCCTGCGCAGCGCGCAGGCAGCCGCTCTCGCAGCGAGCCGTGGCCAGTGGGGCACGTGTTAGCTCCTGTTGCCAATGGGGCTTTCTGGGCCTGTGGACAAGCCCGCTTCGGTTCGCCACGCGGGGTATTCGCGATGCATCCTGGCGCCACGGGGCCGTCGCGTCTTCACCGAGCGGCGGGCAACAGGAAGCGGGGGATCGAATGAGTGCGCTCGTGGTCATCGTCTGCGACCAGTGTGGAGACACCGGGTCGCTGGGCCACACACCGACGGAGGCAAGGGCGGAGCCGTCGGCATGGACCCGCCGGCGCGGGAAGGACCTGTGCCCGCTGTGCCGGCTGGTGGCCGAGTCGGAGGAGCGGTTGGCCGCTACCGCGCGCTAGGGCGGCACACTAGGGGCGTGAGTCACCGCCACGGCACAGCCACGGGAGCGTACCGCGGTCGGTTGCTGCTTGCGCTGATGCTGGCGTTGAGCGTCCTGGTGATCCAGGTCGTGGGCGCGTGGGTCAGCGGCTCGTTGGCCCTGCTGGCCGACGCCGGCCACGTCCTCGCCGACGCCGGCGGCGTGGCACTCGCGCTGGTCGCCACCACGTTGGCCCAGCGTCCGCCCAGCCTCCGCCGGACGTTCGGGTGGCAGCGGCTGGAGATCGTCGCCGCCGCGCTCAACGCGCTGCTCCTGATCGGAGTCGCCGCGTTCGTCCTGGTCGAAGGCGTGCGGCGGCTCGCTGAGCCTCCCGACGTCGAGTCCGTGCCCATGCTTGCGGTGGCGCTCGTCGGCCTGGCTGCCAACGCGGCGGCCCTTCGTCTGCTCCACGGCGGGCAACGCGAGTCGCTGAACATTCGCGGCGCATACCTCGAGGTCATGGCGGACCTGCTCGGCTCAGCCGCGGTGGTGGCGGCCGCGGTGGTCATCCTGACCACGGGATGGCAGACAGCCGACCCGGTGGCCTCAATCCTGATCGGGCTGTTCATCCTCCCCCGCACCTGGTCGCTCCTGCGCGATGCTCTCGACGTGTTGCTCGAGGCGACGCCCCGCGGCGTCGACCTCGAGGACGTACGTCGGCACATCGTCGGCGTCGACGGCGTGCGCGACGTGCACGACCTGCACGCGTGGACCATCACCAGCGGCCTGCCGGTCCTGTCCGCGCACGTCGTCGTCGACGGCAAGACCCTGGCGGAAGGGCACGGCGGCGTGGTGCTCGACCGGCTCGGCGAGTGCCTGTCGCACCACTTCGACGTCGAGCACAGCACGTTCCAGCTCGAGGCTGCCGGGCACCGGTCCCACGAGGGTGCTACCCACGACTGACCACGCGCCTCGTGGCGGCCGGGGCACACTGGTGCGGTTGCGTCGATCTCCTGCCGCCTCCGTGCTGGCGCTCGGACTCCTCCTTGCCGCGTGCGGTGGGTCGGATCCGGGCATCCCGCAGACGCCGCGGGTGGCCGAGGAGCCGCTCGCCGAGAGCCGGTCGGCGACGCCGACGGCCACCCCGACGCCGACGCCGCCCCCCGAATTGCCGCGCGGCGGGAGAACGATCTTCCCCGACCATCGTCTGGTCGGCTTCTCGGGCGGCCGTGGCGAGTCGTTCGGGCGGCTGGGGATCGGCGACATCGACGATCGCGCGGCCGAGATCGAGAGGCTCGGTACGACCTACACGCCGGATGGACGCCTTGCGCTGCCCGTCTTCGAACTGGTCGCAGTCGTGGCGCATCCGACGCCGACCCGCACCGGCCTGTACCGGACCCATGAGCCCGCCGAGGTCGTCGACGAGTACCTGGCCGCCGCGCGGCGGCACCGGGCGTTGCTGCTGCTCAACATCCAGCCCGGCCGGGCGGACTTCCTCGACGACGTCAAGGCCTTCAGGCGGTGGCTGGTGCAGCCCGACGTGGGGCTGGCCCCTCGACCCGGAGTGGGCCGTCGGACCCCGTCAGGTGCCCGGGCAGGTCATCGGCAGCACGACGGGTGCCGAGCTCGACTCCGTGGCGGCATACCTGTCCGGGCTCGTGCGGGAACACGACCGGCCGGAGAAGGTGATGATCGTCCACCAGTTCCACGTCGACACGATCACGGAGGAGAAGGCGCTGCGGCCGCACCCCGGCGTGGTGCTGGTCAAGAGCGTCGACGGCGTCGGCGTCCCCGCGGAGAAGGTCGCCACCTGGAACCGGCTCACCAGCGCACTCTCACCGCACCTCTACAGCGGCTTCAAGATCTTCTACGAGGAGGACCAGCGGCGCGGACCGTTGATGACGCCAGCGCAGGTGCTCGCTCTGCGACCGCAGCCGAGCTATATCATGTACGAATAGCTTCGCCCGTGGTTCCACCAGCAGGTCGTGATCGTCGGTCACACTGATGTACGTGAGCACCGAGCAACACGCGACCGAGCGGCGCGTCTACCGCGTCCCCACCGCGGTGGCGCTCCGCGGTGTCGGTGTCGGGGCCATCGGGCTCGGGTTGTGCGTGGTCGCTGCGAGCGTGCTGCTGGCAGTCGACCCGGCGCAGTCGGTGCTCGTGGGCGTCGGCATTGTGCTCGCCGTGCTGTCAGTGCTCTTCGTGACCGTCTTGGTCGTGGGTGCGCTGAGGCTGGCCGGTCGAGGGGCCCGGTTGGTGCTCGACGACGAGGGTTTCCTCAACGCGACTGGTCCTGGTGCGGGCGTGCGGCAGGTGGCCTGGCGCGACGTCCGCAGGGTGCAGTCCGACGGGCCGGTGATCTCCGTCGACCTGGCGGGAGGACGGCGAAGCCTCATCCGGACGAACCCGATCGACGCTGAGCCTCGCGTGCTGGCCCGCGAGCTACGCCGTCACCTCGAGCTGCGCCCAGGCGGCGGTCGACCACCGGTCTGACGGCAGCACACACGCCGGGCCACGCGTCAGCAGACGGCCTCGAGATCGGTCGCCTCGTCCGGCTCCGGTTCGGGCGAGCTCGACGGGTCCGGCGACGGGTCCGGGGGAGGGTCGGCGGCCGGCGGATCCGTCGCCCCGGTGCCGGGCGAGCCGGCTGCCGGCGTGGACGATGGCGTCGTCGGCTCCGGGTCGGGAAGCAGGGCCTCCGCAACCAGGGCGTGCATCTGTTCGTAGTCAGGGTTGGACGAGTCCGTCCCCATGCTGGCGAAGAACCGGTTGTCCATGGAGAGGCTCTCGACGTGCGCGCCCTGGACCTTGAGTGCCAGTTCGGCGAAGGCCGGCATCAGGTCGCCGGGAATGTCGGTCCTGACGATGTCCTTGGTGGCGGCGACCAGGCTCTGGTACTGCGTGAGCATGGTCGTCGGGTCCGACGCCTTGGCGACGATCGCACCCATGACGCAGCGCTGCCGAGCCATCCGCTCGTAGTCGTCGGACCCCTCTCTGGACCTGGCGAACCACAGGGCGTGGTAGCCGTCGAGGAGTTGGTCGTCGCCTTGCTGGATGTAGCCGCTGATCGGGTACTTGTTGCCGGTGTTCAGATTGATGCCGCCGCCGATCGGGATGTCCTCCTGGACGTCGATCGTGATGCCGCCCAGGGCGTCGACGATCGTCTGAAAGCCCTGGAGGTCCACGAGCACGTAGTAGTCGACGTCGATGCCGAGCGCTCCCTCGACCGCCCACTTGTTGGCGTCGGCGCCGGGATTCTGCGAGCCGGTGAACACCTCGGCGGGCACCATCTGCGGCACGTTCTGGTAGATGGCGTTGAGCAGGTACTCCGGGTCGCCGTCACGGTTGCCGAAGCCGTTCGGAAAGTACTCGTAGAGCGGACTGTCGACCGGGAACGGTACGCCCTGCATGTTGCGGGGCAACGAGAACATGACCGTCTCGCCGGTCTTCGTGTCGATGCTGGCCAGAATCTGGGTGTCCGGACGCAGGCCGATCCGCCCATCGCCGGCGTCACCACCCAGCAGCAGGACGTTGACCCGTGGGATGTCCGCCCACGGGTCGGACTTCTCCTCGATCTCCGGCGTCGTCAGGCTGGCGTCGTCATCGGCACCGATCGACCCGACGAAGTCGCGCTGGGTGAACGCGTACCGCGACCCGACGGCCATCGGGGCGACCACGAGGCTGGCCACGATCGTGACGACGAGGGCGCCACCGAGGCGTCGTCCCGCGGACAACCCGCGTGGCTCGAGGGCACGCATGCTCGTCAGTGCCACGAGCAGCCAGACGACGGCTAGCACCGCCAGGCCACCGCCGACCATCGCGAGCCGGTCGCGGTCGAACGCGCCGGCCGCCAGCCGAGCGCGCGGCACCAGGAGGAGTACAGCGGCGCCTGCCGCAAGGCCGAGCGCGACCAGGGTCAGGAAGAACGCGCCCGAACGTCGTCGCCCGGCGGCCCACAGGCCTGCCCCGGGAAGAAGCGTGCCGAGCGCCGCCATGCCCAGGAACCGGCCGTACTGTTGTGAACGCTGCCGGCGCCGCGACTCCAGCCGGGCGCGGCGGGAGCCGGCACGCGACGGCGCATGTTCCACCGAACGCAACCTCTCGTCCACCGCCATCTTCACAACCAGCCTATTGAACCCTATGAGTGCGTCTCGTCCGGAAGGACGCTCGACGGGCCCGCATGGTTGCCACCGGCCGTGTGTCGGAGGTCACCCTCGGAGCAAGGCGCGGACGTCGCCGTCCTCGACCTGCGTGAAGTCCGCGTACCACGTGCCGACGGAGGAGAAGCGGCGTGGCCGCGCCAGTGTCACCAGGTCATCCACCTCGCTGGTCAGCCGCGGGTCCGGGTCGGGCGGTGCCACGGGGACGGCGAGGACGATGACCGCCGGCTGGCCGGCCCGGACGATCCGGACTGCCGCGAGGGCCGTCGCGCCGGTGGCGAGGCCGTCGTCGACGATGACGACCTGCCGGCCGGCCAGTTCCGGCGGGGGGCCTCCACCGCGGAGCCGCGTTTCCCGGTCGGCGACGTCCTGCTCTGCGGTGGCGAAGGCCTGGTCGATCTGCGCGGCCGTCAGGCCTGCGTACCTGACGACGTCGTCGTTGTGCACCCGGACACCGCCGCCTCCGACGGCGCCGAGCGCGAGCTCCGGATGCCACGGCACACCCACCTTGCGCACGACCAGCGCGTCCAGCACGGCGCCGAGGATGCGAGCAACCTCCGCAGCGACGACGACGCCGCCTCGTGGCAGGCCGAGCACGATCGTGCTCGCCGGGTCGTCGAGGCGCTCTCGGAGCACCGCCCCCAGCTCGACGCCGGCATGCCGGCGGTCCGGCCACAGCGGCGGTCGTCGGTCCATGCGCACGACTTTGCCGCGTCCCGAGCCGTGCGGGTACCCTTGCCGCGCCCGTTCTCGACGGGCGTGGAGGCGTCGCCTAGTCCGGTCTATGGCGCCCGCCTGCTAAGCGGGTTGAGGTTCAAACCCTCTCGCGGGTTCAAATCCCGCCGCCTCCGCTCACGTGATGCCACGTCCGGGCACTCGGTGAGCCGTCGGTCGTCTCCTCGAAGTCGCCGTTGGGCGTGCCCGCGAGGACCGCCGTCCCGGCCAGCCGTCCGCGTCGGTCCCTGCCGTCCACCGACCTTCGCCGAAGCCACCTCTGCTCGGCGTGGTCTCGAGCCCGACCCATGCGCCCTCGATCGGGTGTATGGAGGACGTGCGCCGGAGACCAGCCGCTTCCTAGGGCGGTCGGGGCGGGTCACCTGCCAGCGCCAGGAGCGCTTGCTGGTGCGGGGCGTCGCGGCGCGATGGTCGGTTTGCCGCCGGAGGCATCGCAGCACCGTGGCCAGGGGGTGCTCGGTCTGCCGCAGATCGCTGATGTCGAGGGTGCCGGGGATCGTCGGGAGGTACGAACAGACGTTTGCCGTGGCCGGGAACAAGGGCCCAGCCGAGGCGGGTCTTCAGGTCGTGGTGGTAGGCACAGAGGGGATCCAGCTCGTCCAGGCGCGTGTGCCGAGTGTCCTTCCAGTCCATGCGGTGGTCGAACTCCACCCGGGTGCGTACGCAGCCTTCGACGGTGCAGCCGGGACGGGTCCAGGCCAGGGCAACCCGTTGGGCGGCGGTGGGTCCGCGGCCCAGGTGGGTGACGTTGCAGACGTCGACCCCGCGGGTGATGACCAGTTTCAGTACCGCGTCGCCGAGCAGCCTGCGCGCGACCGAGACCGGGACTGGGCCGACGCCCGTGACCTCGCACAACTGCTCGCCTGCCACAGCGCCACGGCGGAGAGCCTCCACGTCGACCCGCAACAGCGCCAGGTACCGCGCGTTGGGCCGCTTCCCCTGCACCGTGACAAACGGCCGCTCGCCGCTGTCGGTGTGGGTGGACAGGCCGTCGGTCGCGCCGTCAGCAGAGCTGCCGGCTCCCGGCTGCGCGCCGGCGCGGTCGGCCAGGGCCAGCAGCGCGTCGAACGCGTAGGCCTCGTACGGTTCCTGCCGGCCGGCACGCCGAGCAGCTCGGAAGATCTCGTCGATGATCGGGTCGAGGGCAGTGTTGAGTGCCGCGCCGGCTTGCGGAGTTCCCTTGGCGATCAGCGTCCATGCACCTTCGGGATCAGTGAAGCGGCGGAGCCGTCGTGCTGCGTGCAGCCGCCGGTTGGTGGCGTCGGGATCGGGGTCGGCCGCCGCACGGACTCGGGCGCACTCCTCGCGCAGCTCCGGCAGCGAGGCCCGCGACGCCAACGCCAGCAGCCGCTGCTCGGCGCCAGGGTCGACTGCCGCGGCGCCGCTGACCACTGCCGCCTGCGCCACGGACAGCTCGCCACGTCGCACCGCGGCCTCGACGCCCTGCAGGTTTGCCAGGCGCGTGGAGGTGTCCAGCACGTCTCGGGCGGCACCGGTCGTGGTCCCGCCACGCCGGGCGAGGTCTTCGGCTGCCGTCTGGACGCCAGCGCGGTCGGGGTGGTGGACCTCGGCGACCCGCCGGGCGAGCAGGGTCTTGGCCGCAGCGCCGAGCCGCTCGATCCGGTCGAACGCGCCCCACAGGTCGGCCGCGTCCCGCCCGGCGACCCGGTCCGGGTCCAGGGCGTCGACGAGGCCGGCGACCTGGTCGCCGACCCGGACAACGACGTCGAACATACGTTCGATGTTAGACGACCCCACCGACAGCGGCAGACCTGGAGCAAGCGGCTGTGGAAGAGCGAACGCGGCCGAACGCCGGAGGCGACCGGCCGTCGGTCCGCAGTCGGATGGGTACGCTCGACACAGCCGCCCGAGACGTCCACACCTGGGAGCTGCCGTGACCGAGCGCAAGCCGGCGGGCATGTCCTTCGAGGGCTGGGTGGAGCGCCGGATCCGGGAGGCGCGGGAGCGCGGTGAGTTCGACGATCTGCCCGGCGCCGGGAAGCCGCTACCGGGTGTCACGGGCAACTACGACGAGATGTGGTGGGTCAACCAGGTCCTGCGCAGGGAGGCCGAGGAGTTGCTCGACGGCCTCGCCGACGTGCCATCCGAGGCCGCTGTCCGCGACCGGGTGCAGGACTACAACGCCAGAGTCGTGGACGCCATCCGGCGGCCTCAGGACAGCCCGAACACGCTGATGCCGCGCCGCCTCGACGCTGACGAGACCGCGTCGGAGTGGGCGCGCCGCCGGGCAGCACGTAGGTCGTCCGTCTCCGACGAGCCGGCCACGGGCGTAGCCGAAGTAGAACCAGGTCGGCGGCGCCGGTGGTGGACTCGGCTCAGACGGCAGCGCAGCGCTTGACGCCTGCGTAGGCCGAAGCCCGAGCCGACCGTCGCGAATCTCGCCGAGCGGGTAGGAGACGCCCATGACCGCGGCAGATGCTCTTCCCGGTGAGCGTGCCGACGAGCCGACGGAGGTCCCGCCGCGCGGTTGGTGGCAGATCGTGCGCGGGGCGTGGTCGGAGGCCAAGAAGGACCAGATCCCGCTGATCTCGGCCGGCGTCGCGTTCTACGCGTTCCTGTCGTTGTTCCCGACGTTGATCGCGGTCGTGCTCATCTACGGACTGGTCAGCGACCCGGAGGACGTCGCTGACCAGATCGACTCGTGGGGCGCCGCGCTCCCTGCCGAAGCGGAGAGCCTGCTCACGAACCAGATGGAGTCGGTTGCCGGAGCGCCGCAACGTTCGCTCGGCTTCGGCCTCGTCATCGCGCTCGCGGCCGCCCTGTGGAGCGCGTCGGGCGGGATCGGGAACCTGATCACGGCCATCAACATCGCGTACGGCGGGAACGAGAGGCGGGGCTTCGTCAAACGCAGGGCACTCGCGCTCGGGTTTGCGCTGACGGCGATCGTCTTCCTGGTGCTCGCTGTCGCGTTGGTCGCTGCCGCGCCGGCCGTCATCCGCGCGCTGGATCTGCCCAGCTGGGCGGAGGTTCTCGTCCACGCTGGACGATGGCTCGGACTGATGGTGGCCGTCATGGTCGCGCTTGCGCTGCTGTACCGGTGGGCGCCGATTCGCGACAGACCGAGGTTCCGCTGGGTGTCGGTCGGATCCGTAGTGGCGACGGTGCTGTGGCTGGCGGGGTCGGTCGGCTTCTCGCTCTTCGTCGACAACTTCGGTTCCTATGGCGAGACCTACGGCGCTCTGGCGGGCGTCGTCGTCCTCATGCTCTGGCTGTGGCTGACGGTCTACGCCACGCTGTTCGGCGCCGAGATCAACGCTGAGGCGGAGGTCAGTTCAGGCCGAGGCGGGTCTTGAGACCGTCGAGTTCGGCCCGCAGCAAGGTCGGCAGGTGGTCGCCGAACTTGTCGAACCAGGCCGTGATGTCGGGGATCTCGTCGCGCCACTCGTCCTCGTCGACGCTCAGGCACTCCTCGAGTGCCTCGCGGGTGAGATCCAGGCCGTCGACGTCCAGCCCGTCGGCGGTCGGTACGTGCCCGATCGCTGTCTCGCGCGCGGCCGCCTGACCCTCGAGCCGCTCGACGACCCACTTCAGGACGCGGCCGTTCTCGCCGAAGCCCGGCCAGAGGAAGCTGCCGTCGTCGTCGCGACGGAACCAGTTGACGTAGAAGATCTTCGGCAGTTTGGCGGCGTCGGCCTCCTTGCCGAGCGCGATCCAGTGGCCGAAGTAGTCGCCGCCGTGGTAGCCGAGGAAGGGCAGCATGGCCATCGGGTCGCGGCGCACGACGCCGACCTGCCCGCTGGCGGCGGCGGTCGTCTCCGACGAGAGCGTCGCGCCCATGAACACGCCGTGCGGCCAGTCGCGAGCCTCGGTGACGAGTGGGATCGTCGTCGCGCGACGGCCGCCGAACAGGATGGCCGAGATCGGCACGCCGTTCGGGTCGTCGTACTCCGGCGCGATGATCGGGCACTGGGTGATCGGCGTGCAGAAGCGCGAGTTCGGGTGCGACGACGGCTCGTCCGAGTCCGGCGTCCAGTCGCGGCCCTTCCAGTCGGTCAGGTGGGCGGGCGGCTCGTCGGTCATGCCCTCCCACCAGATGTCGCCGTCGTCGGTGAGGGCGACGTTGGTGAAGACGCTGTTACCGCGGGCGATGGTGCGCATCGCGTTCGGGTTGGTCTTCCACCCGGTGCCGGGCGCCACGCCGAACAAGCCGTGCTCGGGGTTGAGCGCGTAGAGCCGGCCGTCCTCGCCGAAGCGCATCCAGGCGATGTCGTCGCCGAGGGTCTCGACCTTCCAGCCGGGGATCGTCGGCTCGAGCATGGCGAGGTTGGTCTTGCCACAGGCCGACGGGAACGCGGCGGCGACGTAGTGGACCTTCTTGGCCGGCGACGTCAGCTTGAGGATCAGCATGTGCTCGGCGAGCCAGCCCTCGTCGCGCGCCATGACGCTGGCGATCCGAAGCGAGAAGCACTTCTTGCCGAGCAGCGAGTTGCCGCCGTAACCGGAGCCGTACGACCAGATCATCCGCTCTTCGGGGAACTGGGTGATGAACTTGGTCTGGCTGCACGGCCAGGGGACGTCGCTTTCGCCCGGTGCCAGCGGGGCGCCGACGGAGTGCAGGCAGGGGACGAAGTCCGCGTCGGTACCCATGGCGTCCAGGACGTAGCTGCCCATGCGGGCCATGATCCGCATGCTGGCGACGACGTACGCCGAGTCGGTGATCTCGACGCCGAACATCGGATTCTCGGCGTCGACCGGACCCATGCAGAACGGGATGACGTACATCGTCCGGCCGCGCATCGAGCCGCGGTACAGCTCGGTCATCTCGGCCTTCATCTCGTCCGGGTCGCGCCAGTTGTTGGTCGGACCGGCGTCGGCCTCGTCGACCGAGCAGATGAACGTGCGCTCCTCGACGCGGGCCACGTCGCTGGGGTCGGTGCGCGCCCAGAACGAGTTCGGCTTCTTGTCCGGGTTGAGCCGGACGATAGTGCCGGCTTCGACGAGCTCGTCGGTGAGTCCTTGCCACTCTGCATCGGAACCGTCGCACCAGTGGACCCGGTCGGGCTGTGTGAGCTCCGCGATGCCGGCGACCCAGGCCTTGAGACGCGCGTGCTGCGTGGGGGCGTCGTCGATGTCGTAGGCGGTCGTGCTGGTGGTGGCGGTCATGCGGCGACTCGCCCTTTCGCTCGGTTGCCGTCGGCCCTACGGCGCGACCGGGTCTTCCGGGTGGATGCGACTGCCGGCCCGAACCGAGTTGACGCTCCGGGCGGGTTGGGGCCGCATGGGATCACGTCGCACGGTACGCGGACCGTCTCAGGTTGTGGAATGGCCGGCCTCGTGAATCGACTCACAAAGCGGCTGGACCTGCGAGTTCTCAGGCCTCACTGGTTCGTACCAGTAAGCATCAGTCCGGCGCCTGGTCCGTACCGGCTGACCTATGACGCTGCATGCCAGAGACCACTGGCGCGGCTACGAAGAGGTCCCGGTGCGCAGGTCGCCGACGAGCAGGGCCAGTTTCGCCGGGTCGCTGCTTATTGCTGGACCGCGAATGTGTCAAGCCGCCACGACGTTGGGGGCAAGTGTGTGGACCAACACCGTGGGTCGGTGCCCGCGGCAGCCCATAGCGTCGTCGTCCATGGCGACCAGGTCGGTGGCGTTGCTCGCGGGCCGCACTGCGCTGGTGACCGGTGCGGCCAGCGGCATCGGACACGCGTGCGCCGTCAGGCTCGCCGCGGACGGCGCACACGTGATCGCTCTCGATCGCGACGGCGAGGGGGCCGCCCGGACCGCCAAGGAGGCCGGGGGGCAGGCAGTGACGTGTGACCTGGCCGATCTCGACGCCATCGACGCCCTCCCGTTCTGGGGGACGGGGGTCGACATCGTCGTCAACAACGCGGGTATTCAGCACGTCGCTCCGATCCACGAGTTCGACCCCGACGTCTTCAACCTGATCGTGGCCGTCATGCTGGTCGCCCCTTTTCGCGTCATGCGGCGGGCGCTGCCCCAGATGTATGCCCGGGGTTGGGGGCGCGTGGTGAACGTCTCCAGCGTGCACGGCTGGCGCGCCTCGCCGTTCAAGTCCGCCTACGTAACGGCGAAGCACGGGTTGGAGGGCCTGTCCAAGGTCGTCGCCCTCGAAGGCGCCGAGCACGGTGTGACGTCCAACTGCATCGCTCCGGGTTACGTTCGCACGCCGCTCGTCGAGGACCAGATCGCAGACCAGGCCCGACAGCACGGAGTCCCCGAGGCGGATGTCATCCGCGACGTGATGCTCGCTGGCGCAGCGATCAAGCGCCTGGTCGAGCCGGATGAGGTCGCCGAGCTTACGGCGTGGCTGTGCGGACCCTCAGCCGCGATGGTCACAGGTGCGTCCTTCGTCATGGATGGTGGGTGGACGGCGCACTGACCGGCGGCCAGGTCCTGGGCGGATGGCCCGTCAGAGGCCCCAGACGGACGCACGTGGTGGGAAGCCCGGCGAAGTCATGAGAATGTCGACCATGGATGCCCAGGCATTCCTCGACCTGCTCGCCCGGGATGCGGCGCCGGTCGAGTTCGAGCGTCCCGTTCTCGACGCCCGTTCGGCCGGCGCCGACCCCGCCGAGCTCGCCGCCCTGGAGCGGGCGAAGATCTCGGCGCTGCGGGTGCGCGCCACTCTCGACGAGCGGCGCCGGCGCGAGGTCGAGCTGTCCGCGCTGGTGGACACGGCCTCCGACCTGGCGGCGTTGCGCGACGTCGATGCCGTGTTGTCCGCGATCGTGCACCGCGCGCGCGGCCTGCTCGGCGCGGACATCGCGTACCTCAGCTACAGCGACCCCGATCGCGGCGACACGTACATGCGGGTCACCGACGGGTCGGTGTCCGCACGCTTCCAGAAGCTGCGGCTGCCGATGGGGGCAGGGCTCGGTGGGCTGGTGGCCCAGACGGCGACTCCCTACGTCACAGCGAATTACATCGCCGACGAGCGGTTCCGGCACACGTCCGAGATCGACACCGCGGTGCGCGAGGAGGGGCTGGTGGCGATCCTCGGCGTACCGCTCCTGCTCGGTTCGCGGGTGCTCGGCGTGCTCTACGCCGCCAACCGCAGTGAGCGACCGTTCTCCCGCGAGGAGGTGGCACTGCTCGTGACACTTGCCGCGCACGCCGCCGTCGCCATCGACACCGCCCGCCTGCTCGAGGAGACCCGCGCGGCGCTCGCCGAACTGGAACGGGCCAACGAGCTCGTCCGCACACACAGCGCCGCCGTGGAGCGGGCCGCGGAGGCACACGACGAACTGACGGACCTGGTGCTTCTCGGAGGCGGCGTCGAGGAGGTCGCGATCGCCATCGGTCGAGTACTCGACGGCCCGCTGTGCGTTCTGGACGGCGAGGGCCGGCAGCTCGCCGCGGTCGGCGACGTGCACCTGCCGCAGGCCGCGCAACTCACCGCGGCCATGCGGGATTCGCAGCAGGGCGGACGTGCAGTCCCGGTGGATGGATGCTGGGTGGCCGGTGTGGTTGCCGGCGCTCAGCATCTCGGCGCGCTGGTCCTGGGTGGTCAACCACAGCTCGGCGATGCCGACCAGCGCGTGCTCGAGCGGGCCGCGGTCGTGACGGCCCTGCTCTTGCTGATGCGCCGCTCGGTCGCCGATGCCGAGATCCGGGTACGCGGGGAGCTGCTCACCGACCTGCTCGACAGTGCGTCGCAGGACGACGCGGACGTGCTGCGGGAACGGGCGAAGCGCGTCGGGATCGATCTGGACGCCCCGCACGCTGTCGTGGTCGCGGAGATGCGCGAGCCGGTGGCACGGGAACGGCTGGCCTTCGCGGCGGCACAGGTGGCGACCCAGCGGGGCGGGTTGGCCAGCGGCCGCGGTCGCACGGTGGTACTTCTGCTCCCCGGCGCCGAGCCCGGTCCGGCGGCCGCTGCGGTGAGCGCCGAGCTCACGCC